>CAYVEH010000128.1:0-7741 GCA_964450585.1 uncultured Ornithinimicrobium sp. | reverse complement strand
GTCGGGCGCGTGCTGGTCAAGGACGAGTCCTCCCGTCTCGGACTACCGGCCTTCAAGATCCTCGGAGCCTCATGGGCCTGCCGCCAGACCCTGACCCGCACACCGGGTGCCCACCCCTGTTCGCCGTCCCGGTCGCGCCCTAGCCGCCTCCCGCGACCTGGATGGGCTCGGCGTCTCCTCCGGTCCGTGCGGAGCCGCCACCTTGGCCGGCGTCCGCGCAGCACTGTCCGATCCGGGCCGCCGGGCCGAGTTGGACCTGCCCGACCAGGCCGTGGTCGTGCTGCTGTCCACCGAAGGGCTGGACTCCGCCTGACACCCCCTCCCTGGAGGCCCACCACCGGCGGCGGCACGGCCCGTGGCGGTGATAGGTCGAGATACAGCGATCTACGCGGCATACTGACGGTAATGACGCCCCCGCACACCCCCCGGGTCGAGGAGACGGACCCGCACCTGGCGCGGGTGCGCAGGATCTGCCTCGCGCTGCCCGAAGCCCAGGAGAAGCGCTCACACGGGAGCCCGACCTTCTTCACGCGCAAGGTCTTCGCTGTCTTCGGGGGGTCCCTCAAGGGCGACCACTACTCGCCGATCGCGCGCACTGCCCTGCTCTTTCTGCCCGATGAGTCCGAGCGGCTCGCCCTGATCGAGGACGAACGCTTTTTCGTGCCGGCCTACGTGGGCCCGTCGGGCTGGTTGGGGCTGAGTTTCCACCTCATCGGCGACGTCGACCGGGTGGACTGGCAGGAGGTGGGTGAGCTGGTGGAGATGTCATACCGGCTCACCGCGCCGAAGCATCTGGTGCGCGTGTTGGACCAGCGTGCGCCCCGCCGCTGAGGCTCATCAGCAGGTCGAGTCCGTCAAGCTCGCTGCACCCGCGCGGCCTGCCGCGTGAGGTGATCCCGCTCGGCGGCGCTGGTGGCCTCCCGGGCGGCCTGCACATAGAGCTCGACGGCGCGGGCGTGCTCGCCGGTCCGCTCCCGCAGGTGACCCTCGGCTGCGGCCCGCCGTGGCACGGTGTCCGGCACGTCGGCCAGCGCGCGCAACCCGGCGTGCGGGCCGTCTGCCTGTCCGATCGCCACGGCCCGGTTCAGGGCCACGACGGGGCTGGCGGTCAGCGCCAGCAGCTCGTCATACCAGTGCACGATCTGCACCCAGTCGGTCTCCTCCGCGGTCGGGGCGTCGGCATGCAGGGCCGCGATCGCCGCCTGGGCCTGGAACTCTCCCAGCTGACCGCGGGCCAGGGTGCGCTGCAGCAGGTCGACGCCCTCACTGATCAGGTCCGTGTCCCACCGACTGCGGTCCTGCTCGGCCAGCGGCACGAGCCCGCCCTGAGCGGTGAACCGGGAAGGACGCCGGGCGTGATGCAGCAGGAGCAGCGCCAACAGCCCGGCCGCCTCCGGGTCCGGGCTCTGCCGCACCAGCTCCCGGGTCAGCCGGATGGCTTCGGCGGCCAGGTCGACCTGGCCGCCGTAGCCCTGGTTGAAGATGAGGTACAGCACCCGCAGCACCCGGTCCAGGTCGCCGGGGCCAGCCAGCCCCTCGCGGGCGATAGTCCGCTTGGCGCGGCTGATCCGCTGGCCCATCGTGGCCTCCGGCACCAGATAGGCCTGCGCGATCTGGCGGGTGGTCAGACCCCCCACCGCCCGCAGCGTCAAGGCCACCGCCGAGGAGGCGGTCAAGCTGGGGTGGCAGCACCAGAACAGCAGGTCCAGGGTGTCGTCGTGCTGCTCGGTGGGACCGGCCGGAGGCTCAGCCAGCTGAGCCTCCTCGCGCCGGCGGCGCGCGGCCTGGGCCCGGTGCCCGTCCAGATACTTGCGCCAGGCCACGGTGACCAGCCATCCCAACGGGTCCTTCGGCATACCCTCCGGCCAGGCGGCCAGCGCCTCGATCAGCGCCTCCTGGACGGCGTCCTCGGCCGAGGCGAACTCTGCGCCGCGTCGGACGAGGACGCCGAGGGCCCGGGGGCCCAGGGTGCGGAGCTGCTCCTCCACCGGCGCGTCACTCCGTGACGGTCTGCGGCTGGCCGAAGAACGGCCGGACCTCCAACCACTCGTAGATCGGCTCACCACCCCGCCCGGGGGCAGCGGACAACTCAGCCGCGGCCTCGTAGGCCCGCTCCTGGCTGTCCACGTCGATGATCATCCACCCCGCGATCAGGTCCTTGGTCTCGGCGAACGGGCCGTCGGTCACCGGCGGCTTGCCGGGACCGCCGTAGCGCACGAAGGCCCCCTCCTCGGCGAGCGCCTGCCCGTCGACGAACTCGCCACGCTCGCGCAGTTTGTCGGCGAAATCCTCCATGAACTGGACGTGGTCGTCGATCTCCTGCTGAGTCCACTGGTCCATCGGGACCTCGGTGCCGGGCACCGGCTCCGGGCCGGAGTGGCGACGGTAGTGCTTTAGCAACAGGTACTTGGCCATGATGTCCTCTTCTCTGGTCCGTGGTGACCTCTGCAGCCACCATCACCCCTAGGACGGAGCCACTCAACCTCTTTCGACACGACCGCCGAGCGGACTCAGCGCCCGATGCCGAAGGTCTGCTCGCCCTGGGTCAGACCGAGGACCACCAGCGCTACCGGTCGACATCGACGGCTCCTTCCTGCAGACCCGGGGGCAGCCTCGTCCAAACCGCAACTCAGGAGGTGGTGGTCAGCGACCGCACGCTCTCCTCGGGGTTGAGATCGAGCCGGCGCAGCGTCTGGGCGTTGAGCGCCACAATCACCGTGGACAGCGACATCAGGATCGCCCCGACAGCCATCGGCATCACGAACCCGATGGGGGCCAGCACGCCCGCGGCCAACGGCACCGAGACCAGGTTGTAGCCGGCCGCCCACCACAGGTTCTGTCGCATCTTGCGGTATGCCGATCGGGACAGTCGGATCACCGAGAGCACGGACCGGGGGTCATCGCTGGCCAGGATCACCCCGGCCGAGGCGATGGCCACATCGGTGCCCGCGCCGATCGCGATGCCCACGTCGGCCCGGGCCAGGGCCGGGGCATCGTTGACGCCGTCCCCGACCATCGCCACGGTCCGGCCGCGCTCCTGCAGCTCGCCAACCTTGTCGGCCTTGTGCTCAGGGCGGACCCCGGCAAACACCTCATCGATCCCCAGCTCGGCAGCCACCGCACGGGCCACCGGCTCCGCGTCACCGGTGATCATCACCACCTGCAGCCCCGCCGCGTGCAGCGCGGACACCGCCTCGTGCGACTCCGGTCGGATCTCATCGGACACCGACAGCGCACCAATCACCTCACCGTCGCGGACGACGTGCAGCACGGTCGCGCCGTCCTGGGCCCAGGCCTGGCTGTCCGGCAGCGCCTCCAGGCCTTCCTCCTCCAGCAGGTAGGGCCCCCCGACCCGGACCGTCTGACCGTGCACCGAGGCGGTGACACCCACGGCGGGTGAGGCGCTGAAGTCCTCAGCGTGCGGCACGTCCAGGCTGCGCTCCTCAGCGGCACGCACGATCGCCCGGGCCAGCGGGTGCTCACTGTCGGCCTCCGCGGCAGCGGCCAGCGCCAGCAGCTCCTGCTCCTGGACACCCTGGGCGAGCAGCTCGCCGACGGCGGGCTCGCCCCGGGTCAGCGTGCCGGTCTTGTCGAACAGGACGGTGTCCACCGACCGCATCTGCTCCAGCGCCAACCGGTCCTTGACCAGCACACCACCGCGGGCCGCACGCTCGGTCGTGATGGAGACCACCAGCGGGATCGCCAGGCCCAGCGCGTGCGGGCAGGCAATCACCAGGACGGTGATGACCCGCTCCAGTGCGGTGCCCGGGTCACTGATCAGCAGCCACACGACGGCGGCCAGGACCGCGGCGGCCAGGGCGTACCAGAACAGCCAGGCAGCGGCCTTGTCGGCCAACCGCTGGGCCCGGCTCGAGGAGCCCTGGGCCTGCTCGACCAGCCGACGGATGCCGGCCAGTGCCGTGTCCTCACCCACCGCGGCGATCCGCACCCGCAGGCCGGAGTCGGTGGCCACCGTCCCGGCGACCACCTGATCGCCCTCGCTGCGGCGCACCGTCGTGGACTCGCCGGTGATCATGGACTCGTCCATGGCCGCGCCCCCTTGGGTCACCACACCGTCGGCCGGCACCCGACCGCCCGGGCGCACGACGACCACGTCATCGACCTGCAGGTCCGCCGGGTCCACCGACGCGGTGGCCCCGTCACGGACCCGCTCGGCCTGGTCGGGCAGCAGCGCGGCCAGGGAGTCCAGGGCGCTGGAGGTCTGGGCCAGGGACCGCATCTCCAGCCAGTGACCGAGCAGCATGATCACGACCAGCAGCGCCAGCTCCCACCAGAACTCCAGCTCGGCGGCGATCAGGCCCAGACTCGCGGCCAGCGAGGCGACGAAGGCCACGGTGATGGCCATGCCGATCAGCAGCATCATCCCCGGCTGCCGCTGGCGGATCTCGTCGATGCCGCCGGTGTAGAACGGCTGACCACCCCACACGAACATCACGGTGCCCAGCACGGGGGCGACCCAGCCGATCCCAGCGATGTCGGGCAGCTCGTAGCCCAGCAGGTGGGCGAACATCGGGCTGGTCAGGACCGTGGGGATGGCCAGGATGAGCATGATCCAGAACAGTCGCCGGAACATCGCCACGTGGTCGCCATGACCCCCGTGTCCCCCGTGTCCTCCATGGCCACCGCCGGGACCGCTGTGCCCCTGGTGGCTGCCGTGCGCCTCGTGGGAGGTGTCCTCGTGATGCTCTCGGTGGTCGGTCTGTGGTCCGTGACCACCGTGCGCGTGCTGTGTCATCCCATCTCCTCATACCCATAGGGGGTATAAGGGAAACATAACGCACTCCCGATTATTCCGCCACCAGAACGGTCACCCGACCCGTGCGCGCCCGGCGACAAAGTGCTCGCGCGGGCCGCTGAGGCCGGTCTACAGTGCGCGCATGACGGACCTCTCGGGCACCGCATGACAACAGTGCCCACCTACGGCGATCTCACCGAGGCCGAGCAACTCGCGGCCCTGCGACCGGTGGCACAGGAGGCGGCCGTCGCCTTCGGGCTCAGCGTGCACCGGCTGGAGGTGCTGCTGCACGGGTACAACACGACATACGAGCTGCAGACCTCCACCGGTCAGCGGTTCGCGATGCGGCTCAACACCAACTCAACGAGCTCACCGCAGGAGGCCGCCGCCCAGCAGGCCTGGCAACAGGCGATCGGTGAGCACACCACGGTGCGGGTGCCGGTGCCGGTCCCGACGACGGATGGCACCTGGTGCGCCACCGTGCCCGCCCCGGCGCTCGGTCGCTCGGTGCTGGCGACCTGCGCGCACTGGCTCCCTGGCCCCAACATGGGCGAGCCGTCCGCGCCGGTGGCTCGCGAGCTCGGTCGGGTGATGGCGCGCCTGCACCAGCAGTCCGCACAGTGGACCCTGCCGGCCGGCACCTCCCTGACTCGCCTGGATGATCCGCTGTTCGGTGAGCCGAATCGACTCATCCAGGCCGCGCTGACCGCCGAGCAGCACGATGTCCTGGACGAGACCCTGCACCGCGCCATCACGACCTTCACCAGGATCTATGACGGAGTGCCGGCCCAGGTGATCCACGCGGACCTGCACGGCGGCAACCTGAAGTGGCACGACGGGCAGCTCTCGGTGTTCGACTTCGACGACTGCGGCCTGGGTGTGCCGGTGCTGGACCTGGCGATCAGCACCTTCTACCTGCGCGGCAACGCGGTCGATGGGGAGCCTGCGATGCGAGAGGGCTATGCCAGCATCTGCCCGCTGCCGCAGATCACCGCTGACGACTTCGAGACCCTGCTGGCGGCCCGGCAACTGCTGTTGGCTAACGCCATCCTGGGCAGCACGACCTCGCAGTTCCGGGAGATGGTCAGGACCTACCTGCCCACCGCGGTGCACCGGCTGTCGCACTGGCTGCAGTCCGGGCGCTTCACCCGCGCGGTGCCCTGAGGCTCAGTCGTGTGCGTGGTGTTCGCGCTCTGCGTGTCCCGGTGGCTCGAGCTGGAACGTGGAGTGCTCGATGCTCACCTCGAAGTGCGCCGCCACGCAGTCCTGCAACTGCCTGAGGACCTCGGCAGCATGGCCGTCCTGGAAGCACTCCTCGTCCAGGACCACGTGCGCCGAGAGCACCGGCAGCCCGGTGGCGATCATGGAGGCGTGCAGGTCGTGCACCTCACGCACGTGCTCCAGGCTGCAGATGTGGGCTCGCACCTCGGCCAGGTCCAGCCCCTTGGGGGTGGCCTCCAGGAGGATGTTGCCCGCCTCGCGGAGCACCAGGACAGCACGCGGGACGATCAGCACCGCGATGAGCATGCCGGCGACCGCATCGGCGCGGGTCCACCCGGTGGTGGCGATGACGATGGCGCTGATGATCACCGCGACTGATCCGAGTGCGTCGTTGAGCACCTCCAGGAACGCCGCCCGCATGTTGAGGTTGGCCTTCCGCCCCGAGCTCAGCACCCACAGCGAGATCAGGTTGCCGACCAGACCGATGATGCCGAAGACCAGCAGGCCGGTGGAGCTGACCTCCGGTGGGGCGCCGAGCCGACGGATGCCTTCGATGAAGGCATAGACGCCGACCGCCAGTAGCACCGCCGCCTGGCCGCAGGCGGCGAGTACCTCGGCGCGGCGGAACCCCCAGGTCCGCTCCGGAGTCGGTGGGCGGAGCACGAGTGAGGCGGCGACCAGGGCCATGAAGAGTCCGGCAGTGTCGGTCAGCATGTGCCCGGCATCCACGAGGAGAGCGAGGCTGCCGGTCCAGATCGCGCCGACGATCTCGGCGATGAGGATGCCGGCGGTGACGGTGAACGCGATGGCCAGCCTGCTCCGGTGGGTCGTGCTGGCCCCGTGGTCGTGTCCGATGCTCATCGGGCCCACACCGCAGCGCTGACGCTGGTCTGCCGTCTCATCGATCCGCACCCGTTGCCTGGTGACGGCGCAACTGCGTGGAGTCCATGCTCGTGGCCGTGCCGACGCCGAAGTTGGGGCAGAGCGCGACCTGGGTCTCGGTCGAGGCCAGCAGGCCCTCCGCAGCGCCCAGGAGCGTCAGCAGCTCTGCGGGGTGGGCCAGTGAGAACAGCGAAGCACGGCCCTGCGGGCGCGAGGTGACCAGGCCGCAGTCCCGCAGGCAGGACAGGTGCGCGCTGACCGTGGACTGAGCCAACCCCAGGTGCTCGGTCAGATCTCGCACCCGGTGCTCACCGAGCGTGAGGTGCTGCAGGATCGCCAGCCGCGACGGGTCGGACAGCCCATGGAACAGCGCCGCGGCCACCGTGAGGTCGGCGGTGCCGGCCGGACCGACCGGCACCTGCGGTGTCGCACTCCCGGAACTGCCGACGTTGACCGATGATATCGCCATACAGCGATCATAGCCTGCACTCATCACCCGGTAGATTCGGCTCCGGGCGCTGCCGCTGTCGCGTCCCCGACCCAGGAGGCACCGATGCCGACCAGCAGTTACCGCTCCCCGTGGATGACGCCGGACCTGGCCGAGCTGCGGGAGCTGGCACGGACCTTCTTCGCGCGGGAGTCGGTGCCCCACCACCGGCGGTGGGCCGAGCAGCGCCAGGTGGACCGGGAGCTGTGGACTGCGGCCGGAGCCGCCGGACTGCTCTGCCTGTCGGTGCCGGAGGAGTACGGCGGTGGCGGAGGCACCTTTGCCCACGAGGCGGTGGTCGTCGAGGAGCAGGCGAAGGCTGCCGATGATGCCTTCGGCTACAGCGTGCACAGCACGATCGTGGCGCAGTACGTGCTGGCCTTCGGCACCGAGGA
>CAYVEH010000127.1:2354-7794 GCA_964450585.1 uncultured Ornithinimicrobium sp. | reverse complement strand
GGAGTCATAGCCGGACAGCAACCACGCCAGAGCGGACGGCAGTCGCTCCGCCCAGGCCGCCTCGAAGTGCTCGGCGGCCGAGTCGTAGGTGTAGCGCACCGGCACATCCGCCTGCTGCAGCGCCGCGACGAACCGCTCGGTGTCTGCGCGGTAGGACTCCTGCCGTGCCGGGTCGTCCGGGGTCTCCCGGCCACCCACGTCCAGGTAGAACCGGGTCGGCAGATGCGCTTGGTTGACCGCCTGCTCAAGCGCGGACCGGAATGGCTCACCGGGCACCCAGAAGGCGGTGGAGAAGGCCCCGACGCCGCCAAACACCTCCGGCCGGCGCAGCCAGGCGTGCAGGCTCACCACCCCACCCGCCGAGGAGCCGGCGACCAGGGTGTCCTCCCGGTCCGGCAGGGTGCGCAGCTGCCGGTCCACCCAGGGCTTCAGCTGCTCGGTCAGGAACGCGACATAGCGGTCCGCCTGCGGCTCACCCAGGCCGGGGTAGCTGGACCGCACCTCGGTGCTGAATGCGGGGGAGTACTCCTCCAGCCGGTGCTCCGGCGAGCAGGGCACCCCGACCGCGATCGCGGACAGGCCCCGGCGGTGCAGCTGGTGGAGGGCTTCGTCGGCCTGCCAGGTGACCCCCGCGAAGGCGGTCCGCGGGTCGAATAGGTTGGCGCCGTCCTGCAGGTAGATCACCGGATAGCGGCGACCGCTGCGCCGGTAGCCGGGAGGCAGCCAGACGGTGAGGTCCGCGCGACGGCCCAGCCCGGGCAGCGGCACGTGGCGCCAGCGGCGCAGGTCGCCGGTCACGCCGCGACGACGTGGGTACCGGTGCAGTCTGCGGGGACGATCCAGAACGCTCACTCGGCACACGGTAGGGCACCACGGGCAAACCGGTGCGGCAGCCCGTGCCCCAGCGGATATCCTCGGTCGGTGACCCCGACCGCGCTGCCGGCGCGGTCGGCATACCCTCAAGACGAAGGAGCCCACGTGGCACTGCGGATGTCGACCCTGTTCCTGCGGACCCTGCGCGAGGACCCGGCGGACGCGGAGCTGCCGGGCCACAAGCTGCTGGTCCGGGCGGGGTACATCCGTCGTGCCGCACCGGGCATCTACTCCTGGCTGCCGCTGGGGTTGCGGGTGCTGCGCAACGTCGAGGCCATCGTGCGGGAGGAGATGACGGCGATCGGGGCCCAGGAGCTGAGCTTCCCGGCGCTGCTGCCCCGGGAGCCCTACGAGGCCACCGACCGGTGGACCGAGTACGGACCCAACCTGTTCCGGCTGCAGGACCGCCGCGGCAACGACATGCTGCTCGGCCCCACCCACGAGGAGATGTTCACCCTGGCGGTCAAGGACCTGTTCTCCTCCTACAAGGACCTGCCGGTCAGCCTCTACCAGATCCAGACCAAGTACCGCGACGAAGCGCGTCCCCGTGCGGGGCTGCTGCGCGGCCGGGAGTTCATCATGAAGGACTCCTACTCCTTCGACGTGGACGACGCCGGCCTGGAGGCCGCCTACCAGCGGCACCGTGAGGCGTACATCAGGATCTTCGACCGGCTCGGCTTCGACTACGCGATCGTGCACGCCGACTCCGGCGCGATGGGCGGGTCGGCCAGCGAGGAGTTCCTCGCCGTCAGCCCGCACGGTGAGGACACCTTCGTGCGCAGCACGGGTGGGCGGTATGCCGCCAACGTGGAGGCGGTGCACGTGCCCACCCCGGCGCCGGTGGACGCCTCCGACATCCCCGCGGCGCAGGTGTACGACACCCCGGACACACCGACGATCGAGACCCTGGTCGCCGCGGCGAATGCCGACCACCCGCGGGCAGACGGGCGGGCGTGGACCGCGGCCGACACCCTGAAGAACGTCCTGCTGATGCTCAGCCACCCCGATGGCACCCAGGAGCCGCTGGCGATCGGTGTGCCCGGGGACCGGGAGGTGGATGCCAAGCGGTTGGAGGCCCAGGTCGCCCCCGCCGAGGCGCGTCCTTTTGAGGCCGCCGACTTTGCTGCGCACCCGAGCCTGGCCAAGGGATACATCGGCCCCGGCGTGCTCGGACGGCAGAACGCGTCGGGGATCCGCTACCTGCTGGACGCCAGCATCGGTGAGGGTACCGCCTGGGTGACCGGTGCCGACCAGCACGGTCAGCACGTCTTCAACCTGGTGTACGGGCGTGACTTCACCAGCGACGGGGTCATCCACGTGGCCGAGATCCGGGAGGGTGATGCCAGCCCGGACGGCGACGGCACCCTGACCCTGGCCCGCGGCATCGAGATGGGCCACATCTTCCAGCTGGGGCGCAAGTATGCCGAGGCGCTCGGTCTGCAGGTCCTGGACGAGCACGGCAAACTGACCACGGTGACCATGGGCTCCTACGGGATCGGTGTCAGCCGGGCGGTGGCCGCCGTCGCCGAGGGCACCCTGGACGAGATCGGTCTGTGCTGGCCCCGGGAACTCAGCCCGGCCGACGTGCACCTGGTGGCCACCGGCAAGGAGCAGACGGTCTTTGAGGCGGCCGAGGCGCTCACCGAGCAGTTGGAGGCCCAGGGGTTGAGCGTGCTGTATGACGATCGACCCAAGGTGTCCCCGGGTGTGAAGTTCAAGGACGCCGAGCTCATCGGTGTGCCCACCATCGTCATCGTCGGCAAGGGCCTGGCCAACGGGGTCATCGAGATCAAGGACCGCCGGACCGGTGAGCGCCGCGAGGTGCCCATCGACTCGGCCGCGACCGAGATTCACGCCGAGGTCCGTCCGGGGGCGCCGGCCTGATGTCACCGGTCCGGGCCGTCCTGTTCGACTGGGGCGGCACGCTCACGCCGTGGCACACCATCGACACGGCGGCGCAGTGGCAGGCCTTCGCCGGGCAGGTCGCGACCTCCACCCGGGAGGTGGCGGAGCTGGCCGAGCAGATCCTGGCTGCCGAGGCTGCCGCCTGGCAAGTGGCGCGCCAGGAGCACCTCAGCACCCGGCTGGAGGATCTGCTGGAGCAGGTGGGTCTGGGCGCCGACCATCCGGCATACCCCCGGGCACGCAGCGCCTACGAGCAGTTCTGGGAGCCGCACACCATCACCGACCGGCACGTGCGGCCGCTCTGGGAGTGGCTGCGCGGGCAGGGGATTGCCGTCGGGGTGCTGTCCAACACCATCTGGACCCGGGAGTACCACCGGGGGTTGTTCCACCGGGACGGCGTCCTGGAGTTGATCGACGGGGACGTCTACAGCAGCGAGATCCCGTGGACCAAGCCGCACCCGGAGGCCTTCCGGGCGGCAGCGGCCGCGGTTCGGACCGCCCCCAAGGACTGTGTCTACGTGGGGGACCGTCTCTTTGAGGACGTCCACGGCCCCCAGCAGGTCGGGATGCGGGCGGTCTGGGTGCCGCACAGCGAGCTGCCCGAGGAGCAGAAGGTCGAGGTGGACGCCCGCCCAGACGCCGTGGCGCACTCGCTGGCCGAGGTCGCCGGCATCGTGCGAGGGTGGAACGCCGGCGGCCCCGGTGGATGACCCCTCAGTCGGTGTCTATGCGCTGATGGCCCTCGCCGGTCTGGCCGCCGGCTGGATCGATGCGGTGGTGGGTGGCGGCGGTCTCATCCAACTGCCGGCGCTGCTCGTGGGGTTCCCCGGCGCGAGCCCGGTGCAGATCCTGGCGACCAACAAACTCGGCTCCATCTGTGGCACCACGGCCAGCTCGCTGACTTACCTGCGACGGGTGCGGCCCGACCTGTCCACCGCGCTGCCGCTGGCCGGTGCCGCGTTCGTGGGCTCGGTCGGTGGGGCATTGATCGGCAGCCTGATCCCCAGGGAGGCGTTCAACCCAATCATCCTGGTGGTGCTCGTCGGGGTGGGCCTCTACACCCTGGCCAAGCCGAGCATGGGGCAGATCTCACAACGCCGGTTCACCGGGCCCACCCACCTGGTGGTGGCCGTCCTCATCGGCCTGATCATCGGGGTGTATGACGGGGCGCTGGGCCCGGGCACCGGGTCCTTCTTCGTGTTCGCGATGGTCGGGCTGCTCGGTTACGGGTTCCTGCAGGCCAGTGCCAAGGCCAAGATCGCCAACTGGGCCACCAACCTGGCTGCGCTGTGTGTCTTCATCCCGCTCGGTGCGGTGATGTGGAAGGTGGGCCTGCTCATCGGAGCGTGCAACATGCTGGGCGGCTACCTGGGTGCCCGCACCGCCGTGGCCCGGGGTAGTGGTTTCGTGCGGGCCGTCTTCGTGCTGCTGTTGGTGGCCTTCATCGGCAAGATCGGCTATGACACCTACGCCCAGTTCCTGGGCTGAGCGACGGGTCAGCTCAGTGGCTGGGCGTCGCAGGCGTCCTCACCGAGCCGGTCCATGGTGTCCACCACGCGCTGATAGGTCTCCGGATGCTGCTGCGGGGTAGCCAGGCGGATGACGTGGTTGTCGATCTGCACCCGGGTGGGCTGGAAGGTCATTTGCGAGGTGACCCTGCCCCCCTCGTCCCGGACCAGGTGGAACTGGGCGATCATGCCCTCCTGGGTCTCCGGTCGTAGCTTGCCGGCCGTGGTGTCCGGCGACTGGTTGGACAGGAAGTTGCCCAGGCCGTAGATCACGTACTTGCCGTTGATCTTCTCGCACGGTTGGATGACGTGCACGTGGGTGCCCAGGATGAGGTCCACCGCGTCCGACTCCAGCAACTGCGCTGCCAACTCGCGTTGTTGGTCGGTCGGGTCGGTCCAGTACTCGGTGCCCCAGTGCATGCTCACCACGACGAAGTCGGCGCCGTCGGCTCGGGCCGCTTCGGCGTCCTCGATGATGCCCTCGGCGCCGGTCAGCGGCCACAGGCTCTCGGCCAGCCAGGGTGCCTCTGGCGGCACATCGGTCGTGGGGGCGCCGGAGTTGTAAATCGTGTACGTGTAGGCCAGTTGTGCCACGGTGACCTCGTCGACCTGGTAGACCGCCCGCGCACCGGTCGCCGCTTCCTCCCCGGAGGGGCCGGCATACTCCAGCCCGGCATCCCGGATCACCTGCTCGGTCTCCGCCAGCCCGCTCAGACCCCGGTCCCAGGTGTGGTTGGACGCGAAGTCGCAGCCGTCGAACCCGGCGCCCACCAGGGCGTCGACGACCTGGAACGGACTGTTGAAGACCAGCACCCGCGGCACGGTCAGGTTGGTATTGTCCGCCGACAGCGGGGTCTCCATGTGGCAGATCGTCAGATCAGGCTGGCTCAGCAGGTCGCTGACGTCGGCGAACATGGGGGAGAAGTCGTACCCGGCCCCACCGGCGTTGGCCTGGGCATTGGCCAGCACCGGCGCGTGCGGGAGGATGTCCCCGGCGGCCCCGATGGTGACCTCCTGCGGCCCGGTCGGCTCGGAACTGGGGGCCTGGCTGGTCTCCTCGGCCGGGTCCTGACCCAGCCCGGGGGCGGAGTGGAAGCCGTCCTCCACCGGGTTGGAGCCCTCCGCGGTGGCCGCGTCCTGGTCGGCGGGGGTGG
>CAYVEH010000127.1:0-2254 GCA_964450585.1 uncultured Ornithinimicrobium sp. | reverse complement strand
TCCTCCACCGGGTTGGAGCCCTCCGCGGTGGCCGCGTCCTGGTCGGCGGGGGTGGTCTCCTGGGACGGGTCGGGCGCTGCCGGCGTGGTGCTCGCGACATCGGCCGGTGGCGGCGCCAGCCCCTCCTCAGCATCCCCGCTGCAGGCGGTGAGCAGCACCAGCGGCGCTGCGACGAGCGCGAGGATGCGGGTGCGCAGGGATCTGACGCGACCAGTCATAGTCGCACTGTAGGCGGCGGGCCTGAGTGTGGTGGCGGGGCGCGCAGGCCTCGTGCCGAACCGGCTCAGGAACCGTCGTGGTCGCTCGGTCTACGGTCCGAGCCGGCAAGCGCCTCGGCCAGGTCCTCGACCGCGGTGCGCGGCAGGTCACAGACGGTGCCACGACAGACATAGGCCGCGGCCTGACCGGCCACGTCGGCCCGCCCCTGCAGCAGTGGTGGCCCCAGACCGGGTCGACCCAGCACGACCAGAGACCCCGGCGGTGCCTGCCGAGCCACCTGGGCCAGGCGGTGTTGCCCGGAGCCGGTGCTGATCGCCACCTGCAGCGGGCCCGCCACCGCGGCCTCGCCGACCGCGAGCGCCCAGCCGGCGAACCGGGGGTCCCGGTCGGCGACGTGCCCCATCGGCTCCAGCGCCGCCCGGGCGATGCCTAGGTGCTCGGCAGAGCCGGCTGCAGCACCGTGCACCAGGAAGGCCCCGGCCAGTGCCGACTGCCCGCACGGCTCGGCGTTGTCGCCTCGGGCCCGCGGGCGCAGCACCAGTTGCTCGGCATCCTGGGCGGTGTCGTGGAACCGACCGTGCGCAGCCCCGAATCGGGCGTGCGCATCGACGAGCAGGTCGCCGGCGGCGGTGAGCCAGGACGGGTCCGCGGTGACGGTATGCAGCATGACCAGGCCCTCGGCCAGGTCGCCATAGTCCTCCGCGACGGCGTCGGCAGCCCCCACCTGGCCCTCTCGGGAGCTGCGGCGCAGCCGCCCGTCGACCAGGTGGTGCGCCAGCAGGAATTCCGCCGCCTCGGTGGCAGCCTGCACCCAGGCCGGCTCCTGGAGCAGCCAGCCGGCCTCGGCCAGCGCGGCGATGGCCAGCCCGTTCCAGGCGGTGACGACCTTGTCGTCCAGGTCGGGTTGCTGGCGTTGGTCGCGCGCCCGGCGCAGCCGCTCGCGGGTGCGCTGCCACCAGGTGCGGTCCGCCGGGTCCTGGCGCAGCTGCAGGGTGGAGGTGCCGTGTTCGAACGTGCCCTCCGCAGTGACGGCGAGCAGTTGGGCCGCGCTGCTGCCGTCCTCCAGCCCGAGGACCTGGATGAGCTGCGCGGGCGTCCACACGTAGGTGGCTCCCTCCACCCCGTCGGTGTCCGCGTCCAGGGAGGAGGCGAAGCCCCCCTCGCGGGTGCGCATCGAGTCCAGCAGAAACCCCACGGTCTCCCGCACCACCCGTTGGGCCAGCTGGCTGGTGTCGGCTGTGCCCTTGGCCTCGGCGACGGCCCACAGGTGGGCGTAGACCCGCACCAGCTGGGCGTTGTCGTAGAGCATCTTCTCGAAGTGCGGTACGACCCAGGCCTGGTCCACGGCATACCGGGCGAAGCCACCGGCCAACTGGTCGTACAGGCCGCCGCGGGCCATCGCGGTCGCCGTCTGCTCCGCCATCTGCCAGGCCGAGGTGCTGCCGGTGCGGGCGTGATGGCGCAGCAGGAACTCCAGCACCATGCTCGGCGGGAACTTCGGTGCGCTGCCGAACCCGCCGTGCACCGCGTCGAAGGAACGGCTCAACGTGCCGATGGCACGAGCCAGCAGCTCGACGTCCACGGCCTGCGATGTCTCGCTGCGCCCCAGGGCGGTGCTGAGCGCCTCCACCACGGAGGCGCCGTGGGCGCGCAGTTGCTGCTCCTGGGTGGCCCACGCATCGCTGACCGCGGTGAGCAGCTGCCGGAGCTGGCCGGTGGGCAGGTACGTGCCACACCAGAACGGCTCGCCCTCCGGGGTGAGCAGACAGGTCATCGGCCAGCCACCGTGGCCGGTCATGGCGACCGTGGCGTCCAGGTAGACGGCATCGATGTCGGGCCGCTCCTCCCGGTCCACCTTGATGGCGACATAGCCGTTGTTCAGCAACTCGGCGATGCCGTCGTCCTCGAAGGACTCGTGGGCCATGACATGGCACCAGTGACAGGCGGCATACCCGACCGACAGGAAGATCGGCTGGTTGGTGCGTCGCGCCTGGTCGAGGGCCGGCGGCCCCCACTCCCACCAGTCGACGGGGTT
>CAYVEH010000126.1:0-7797 GCA_964450585.1 uncultured Ornithinimicrobium sp. | reverse complement strand
CGGCCCAGCACGGGGCCGAGTTGTGACCTGGCGGCCCAGCACGGGGCCGAGCCGAAGGATCCCCTGCCATGAGCAGGGCCCGCCCCCTCGACCGAGGGGGCGGGCCCGTCACCGGGTGGTGATCAGTCGATCACCGGGTGATTACTCAGCGGGGGTGTACACCGAGACCAGGGTCTGGCCGACCTGGCTGGTGCCGTCGCTGTAGTTGACCGCACCGAGGTAGCGGACGCCTGTCTCCAGGCCGCTCCACGCCAGGGTGTAGTCGATCGTGCCGCCGACGGTGGCCTCGGTGGACTCCGGGCTCACCGTGAGGTTGCCCTCATCGGTGTCGCTGACCGCCCAGACGTGGGTCGGCACGGTTGCGGTCGCGCCCGCTGCGCCGTCCCAGTAGTCCAGCGCGAGCAGGTAGGTGCCCGGCTCCAGGTCGTGCAGCGTGACGCTCTCGTTGGAGCCACCGGTGGCGCTCTGGGCGATCACCGACCCTTCGCTGTTGGCGAAGTACATGTCGATGTCGATCCCAGCCGGGTCGGTCTCCTCATCGAAGACCGAGATCCGCAGCGTGCTGGTGCCCTCCTCGACGGTGATCTCAGTGATCTGGTCAGCAATGCTGGCACCACCACCAGGACCGTCCGAGGTGACCTCGATCGGCAGGACCTCCGAGGGGACCAGGCCGTCGACGTCGGCGGTGACGGTGCCCTCGAAGCCGGTCACGGCCTCGTAGGAGACACCCGCGGTGCCACCGTCGAAGTACGCCCGCACCTCGTCCTCGACCTGCTGGTCCAGCGCGTCCAGCCCACCCAGCAGCACCGCGGCCTGCGGGGTCAGACGCTCAAACTCGTCGCCAGTGGCCCGCGGCAGGTTGGTCGGCTGGCTGAGCTGCACCGGCACGCCCAGGCTGGCGGCCAGGGCGCTGCCCGCGAGGGCGTCGGGGAACTTCACGCCGCTGGCCACGAAGGTGGTGGCCGGGGCGGTGGTCCCGAACGCCTCGGAGACCGCGGCAGCGGTCTCGTAGCGGTCTTCGCCGGCGATGCGCTCGGTGGCACCGAGCTCACCCATCACCGCGTCGCTGACGGCATCCGGGCCGCCGAGCACGATGACCTCGGCGTCGGAGTCGGCCAGGTAGCCCTCCAGGGCGCTGGGCACGTTGTCCTGCTGGGTCAACACGACCGGGGCACCGACGTGACCGGCCAGTGCGGCACCGGTCAGCGCGTCCGCGAAGTCCTCACCGCTGGCCACGTAGACCGTGTCGACCGGGCCGTACATCTCGGCGATGGAGACCGAGGTCTCGTACCGGTTGTCGCCCTCGACCCGGGTGACCTCGCCGTACTCGGCCAGCTCGGCGGCCACCTCGTCGGTGACCGCACTGTTGCCGCCCAGCAGCACGATGTTGGTCGGGTCGATGGACTCCAGCGCCTCAGCGGTGACCGCCGGCAGGTTGTCCGGCTGAGAGAGCAGGACCGGCGCCGGGGACAGCGCATCGGCCGGGGTGGCCCCCGGTGCGATGCCCAGGGCCGCCGGGGCGGACCCAGCCAGCGCATCGGCATACTCATCACCGGTGGCGATGTAGACCGTCTCCACGTCGTCACCGAACTCGGCGGCCACCAGGGCGGCCGTCTCGTAGCGGTCCTCACCGCCCCAACGCTCCACCGGGTCGCCGGTGCTGCCGACCTCGCCGGTGACCTCAGCGGGCACCGACATGGCGGTCGGCTTCACGGCGATCGGGCTCTCCACGGTGATGTCACCGTTCACCAGGCGCAGCTGCGCGAAGTGGTAGGTGTCCAGCTCGGCGCCGGTCGCCTCGATGGTGACCTCGAAGGTCGCCTCACCGTTGGCCGGGACCTCGATGGTCGACGGCTCGACGGTGATGGTCAGGCCCTCGGGAGCCTCCACCTCGGCGGTGTAGGTGCCGCCCTGCCCGGTGACGTCGGTGACGGTCCGGGTGACGGTCTGAACGCCCGCGAGCTCACCGATGGAGATGCTCGGGTAGTTCAGGTCGCTGGGGTCGACGGGCTCCTCCGGGCACGGGTCAGTCACCTGACCGATGCTGCAGGCGTAGGCAATCCAGTCCTCAGCGTCCGCGTCGTAGACCAGACCCGGGTTGTAGGACGGGATCGGCTGGACCTCACCGGCACCGAAGTTCAGCGGGCTGGCCGGCTCGCCGAGCAGCTCGATCGGGTCACCGGCGTCGTCCACGTCACGAGCCGTGGTCATCATGGCCGACTTGATCGCCGCCGGGCTCCAGTCCGGGTACTTCTGCTTCAGCAGCGCACCCAGGCCCGCGATGTGCGGGGCGGACATCGAGGTACCAGAGATCTGGTTGAACGTCGGCTGACCCGGGTCGGAGTGGTCGGCGTGGTAGGCCGCCGCGACGTCCACGCCCGGGCCGGTGATGTCCGGCTTGAGCAGGTCGCCGCCACCGGCCAGCGCCGGGCCGTAGGAGGAGAAGGACGCCATCTCCGGGGCGTTGACCGTGACGTTCCGGGTCTCGGAGAAGGCTGCCGTGGCACCCTCCGTGGCCGCGTAAGCCTTCACCACGGCGCCGTCCTCGGCGAGCAGGTGGGTGGCCGGCAGGCCGTAGAGGATGGCGTTCTGGCCGGAAGCGCCAGCCGGGTCGTTGATCAGCACCATGCCGACACCGCCGCTGTTGATGACCTCAGCAGCCTTGTCGACCAGCGCGTAGGCGCCACGGGTGCAGACCACGACGTTGCCCGCCGCGGCGGCGTCATCCACCGAACCGGGGGCACACAGGTTGGCCTCGGCCACGTCCACACCCTCGGCGGGGATGGCCTCGGCGTTGACCAGCGGGGTGGCCTCCAGCGGACCGCCGTAACCGACCCCCTCAATGGTGGTGCCATCACCCAGCGTCAGGGTGTTCTCGGCGCCACGGTTGTGGGTGCTGGCGGCGACCGTCATGGTCCACGGCGCGTTGTGCGCGACCGAGGAGACCCCGACGGTGTCACCAGAGTTGCCGGCCGAGGTGGAGACGAAGATCCCCGCGTCCGCGGCGTTCAGGAAGGCCAGCTCGTCCGGGCCCACGATGGAGGTGCTGGAGCCGGAGATCGAGTAGTTGATGACATCCACACCGTCAGCCACGGCGTCGTCGATCGCCGCGACCAGACCGGCGGTGGTGCCCGAACCGTTGCCGTCGGCGGTCATCCACAGGGCCTTGTAGACCGCGATCTGCGCGGCCGGGGCCATACCGGAGGCCTCACCCAGGTCGTTGCCCAGGATGCTCAGCGGCACGCCGTGGTTGCCGGCGGCCGTGCCCGCGGTGTGCGAGCCGTGACCGTTGTAGTCACGGGCGGACTCGAACTCCTCGGGAATGATCGTGTTGCCGAAGTCGGCGCCGTACCAGCGGGCACCGATGATCTTGCCGTTGCACTCGAAGGCGGCGTAGTGGTCCACACCGGCCTCGTCGCAGCTGCCGGCCCAGTCCTCCGGCGGCGCGCCGAAGCCGTCACCGGCAAAGCTCGGGTTGTTGGGGTCGATACCGGTGTCGATGACACCGACCACGACGCCGTCACCAGCGTTCTCGAAACCGTCGAACTGCTGCTGCCACACCCCGTCCTCACCGGTCAGCCCCAGATAGTCCGGGGTCTGCACGGTCTCGGCGTGCCGCAGCTCGTCCTCCCACACGTGGACGACGCCGGGCAGCTTGCGCATGTGCGCCGCCTGGACGTTGTTCATCTCGACCGCGAACCCGTTCAGGGCGGTCTCGTAGGTGGTGACGACGTCGGAGGAGTTGAGCCCCAGGGTGCTCAACACCTCGGCGCGCTGGGTGTCCAGATAGGAGGTATAGGCCAACGCGGCAGCGCTGTCGACGTCGACCTTCTCACCGTCCTCCGGGGCGGTGGCTGCGAGGCCGTGACCGCCGTCGAAGGTGACTAGAGGCTCATCGGCCAGTTGGACGATGTAGGTCTTCGCCTCGCCGGGCTGGAGGTGGGCTACCTCATCGGCCTGCGCCGACATGGTGCCTACCGCCAGTGGCGCGACGACGACCGCGGAAGCGGCAAACGCGGCGATCCGCGCTCGCTTTCCGGGGTTAGCACTACGCACTGGGTGTCCTTACTCGAGTGGGATACGCCGCACCCCGGCACGGTCCGGCGCAGGAGCGCAGGACAGAGGGGGTGCGCTGGCAGTCTCACGGTCGCTG
Source organism: uncultured Ornithinimicrobium sp. (assembly GCA_964450585.1). Classification (GTDB taxonomy): domain Bacteria; phylum Actinomycetota; class Actinomycetes; order Actinomycetales; family Dermatophilaceae; genus Ornithinicoccus. Next base: position 3,644 of record CAYVEH010000126.1, on the reverse strand, counting down.
CTCCGGTTGTCCAGAGGTGTGCCCCAATCGTTACCTTGGGGTTATGCCCGCTGCCCTCCGACCACCGCTGGTCGTCGAGACGGTCCTGGTCCTGGGGGTGAGCCTGGGCGCCTCGGCGGTCTGGGCGCTGCTCTCCCTGATCCGCAAACTGACCGATCCCACGCCGCTGTCCCAGCAGACCACGGCCATGAACACCAGCCAGGTCCCGCAGCGACCCTGGCTCGACCTGGCCTACCAGGGCGCCGACATCCTGTTGCCGCTCATCCCGGTGCTGCTGGCCCTCTTCCTGCTGGCCCACGGCCCCACCCCGCGTATGCCGGCGCCGCACCGGGCCATCGGGCTCGACCTGGCCCGACCGGGCCGGGACAGCCTCACCGGCCTCGGGCTGGCCGCCGTGATCGGGATCCCCGGGCTGGGGCTGTACCTGCTGGCCCGGGAGCTGGGGTTCAACACCACCATCAGCGCCGCCGGGTTGCCGCGCATCTGGTGGGGCATCCCGGTGCTGGTGCTGGCCGCCATCGGCAACGCGCTGTTGGAGGAGGTCGTGATGGTCGGGTACCTGTTCACCCGGTGGGCCCAGGCGGGCTGGTCCACCCTGGCGATCATCGGCACCAGCGCGCTGATCCGCGGCAGCTACCACCTGTACCAGGGGTTCGGGGGGTTCATCGGCAATATCGCGATGGGCCTGATCTTGGGGGCGGTCTACCTGCGGACCAGACGGGTGATGCCATTAGTCATCGCGCACACCCTGCTGGACGTGGTCGCCTTCGTGGGCTACGCCCTGGCGGCCCCGCACCTGTCCTGGCTCTGAGGGAGCCGCGCCGAGAGCACGCTGCCGGGCCGCGGCTCCCCGCGTCGAGGCGCGATGCCGGAACCGTCCGGGCTGTCTATTAGTTTGATGCCCAGGGTCCGGCGAGAAGAGAGGCCCGATGCTCGAGGCGATCAATGACTTCGTCACCACCCATGCCGACTCGGTCTGGGTGCTCTGGGTCGTCTTCGGACTGTGCATCGTGGACGGCATCTTCCCCCCGTTGCCCAGCGAGTCGATCGTGGTGGGGCTGGCCGCGGTGTCGGCCTCGGTGGGCCACCCGAACCTGCTGTGGGTCTTCCTCGCCGCTGCCGGTGGGGCCTTCATCGGCGACAACCTGGCCTACGCGATCGGTCGCTACGGCGGCCTGACCCGGCTCAACGAGAGCCCGCGGCCCAGGGTGCGGCGGGCCATGGCCTGGGCCGCCCAGGAACTGGAGAGACGGGGTGCGGTCATCATCATGGCCGCCCGATACATCCCGATCGGGAGGGTGGCGGTGAACATCACCGCCGGTGCCACCCTGTTCTCCCGGGCCACGTTCATCGTGCTGGACCTGATCGCGGCGGTGAGCTGGGCGGCATACTCCATCGCCATCGGCACCTTCGCCGGGCAGTGGCTGGGGCACAATCCTCTGTTGGCCACGGCCGTCGCGGTCACCGGCGGGGTGTTGCTGGGGCTGTTGGTCGAGCGCGTCCTGAAGGCACTCGGCGGAGCACCCCACGCCGACTCCTCGCCACGGCACGAGGAGAAGGCATGAGGTTGCCCACCTGGCAGCGGCTCGGGGGCAACCACCGGGTGCTGCGCCACGGGCTGAACCTGTGGCCACCGTTCGCCGCCGCCGGCATCCGGGTCGAGGAACTCACCGCCGACTTCCGGTACGCCCGGGTGGCGCTGCGGATGCGGGCGCTGAACCGCAACTACGTCGGCACCCACTTCGGCGGGTCGCTGTTCGCGATGACCGACCCGTTCTGGATGTTCCTGGTGCTGCGCAACCTGGGGTCGGAGTACACCGTCTGGGACAAGGCCGGCCACATCGAGTTCGTCGCGCCGGGCCGGGAGACCGTGCGAGCCGAGTTCCACGTCACCGAGGAGCTGCTGACCGAGCTACGGGAGGCCGCCGCTGACGGGGCTAAGGTGCTGCGATGGTTGGAGACCGACGTGGTGACCGCCGACGGCACCGTCATCGCGCGGGTGCGCAAACAGCTCTACGTGCGCCGCAAGCGTGATGCCGTCAGCGCAGCGGCACGAACTGGTAGTAGCCCGGTGCCGCCTCCTGGCCCTGCCGGGTGATCCGCACCAGCCGGCCGGTCAACGGCAACACCATCGCACCGTCCTCGGTCAGCTGGTCGACCAGGGACTGCGGCACCGCGCTGGTCGCCGCCGAGACCAGGATCCGGTCGAACGGCCCGTCCTGCGGAGCCCCCAGCACCCCAGGGGCCGCGACGCGGACGGAAGCGTTCGGCATACCCTCCAGGACGGCAGCGCTGCGGGTGACCAGGGCTTCTTCCAGATCCACCCCGATCACCTGACCCTGCGGGCCGACCAGCCGGGCCAGGATCGCCGTGGTCCAGCCCGACCCACTGCCCACGTCCAGCACCCGGTCACCGGGGCGGACCTGCAGCAACCGCAACATCGCCGCCACCGTGCTCGGCTGAGAGCAGGTCGCGCCGTGGCCGATCTGCAGGGCCCGGTCCTCATCGGCGGCGCGACGCACCGACGGCGGCAGGAAGCGGTCACGTGGAGTCTCGGACATCGCCCGGATCACCGGGTCGTGGCCGCGGTCGCTGGCACCACCCATACCTCCAGTGTGGCCCAGGTCGGCATACCTCTCGAACGATGCGCGCTGTCAAGGCCTGCCCGTCCACCGAACGGTTGACCGCAGAAGCAGCGAACTGGTCGATGTGCCTGGGCCGGATCGGCGATGTCCTGGGATCTCCCGATCCCAGGAGCACCGATGCCTTCGCAACTGACCCGACAGCCACCACGGCGGACCTTCCGCACCTCCCGCAGGGGGGCGTGGGTCGTGCTGGCCCTCACCCTGGCGATCTGCGCGATCGTCCTGGGGCCGCTGCGTGCCGTCGACGCGCCACCGCGAGCCGATGCCGTCCCGGCGACGGCTGAGTCGGCCGTCGCCGACACGGTGGGGGACAGTTTCCCGGGGAGCGATGTCGCCCCGGTCCAGCTGGTGGTGGACCGGGAGGGTGCCCCGCTGCAGCCCGAGGACCTGACGTCGGTGCAGCAGATGGGTGCCGCGCTGGCCGAGGTCACCGGGCACGAGGTGTCCCCGGTGATTCCCGCCGAGGACGGCGCCGCGGCCATGGTGTCGGTGCCGATCACGCTGGGTGCGGACAACAGCGCGAATGCCGAGACCATCGATGACCTGCGCGCGACCGTGGCCGAGCACGCTGTGCCCGGGCTGCGCGCCCAGATCACCGGTGGCCCGGCGTTCGGGGCCGACATCGCCTCCAGCTTCGACGGCGCCGACCTCACGCTGCTGCTGGTGACCGTCGGCATCGTCACGGTGCTGCTCATCGCCACCTACCGCTCCCCGGTGCTGTTCCTGGTGCCCTTGGCGGTGGTCGCCACCGCCGACCAGGTCGCTGGGGTGCTCACCGCCTGGCTGGCCACGACCCTGGACGTGCAGTTCGACGGAGGCATCATCAGCGTGCTGGTCTTCGGGGCCGGGACCAACTACGCGCTGCTGCTGATCAGCCGATACCGGGAGGAACTGCGCCGCGAGTCCGACCACCGCACCGCCCTGGCCCGCGCCTGGCGTGCTGCCACGCCTGCGGTGCTGGCCAGCAACCTCACCGTCGTCATCGCCCTCCTCACGCTC
>CAYVEH010000125.1:3461-7827 GCA_964450585.1 uncultured Ornithinimicrobium sp. | reverse complement strand
TCGATGCTGTGCTTCTGCTCCGCGGTCAGCGACAGCGGCGCCCAGAACCGGGTGTTCTCCAGCGCCAGCTCCGCGTCGCGGTCGTAGGACAGCTTGATCTCGATCATCCGGTCGATGGAGTCACTGGCCCGTTCTGCCTTGCCGAGCCCCTCCTCGACCGCGGGCAGCAGCTTGTCGGTGTACAGCTCCATGCCCTTGCCGGAGGTGCAGATGAAACCGTCCCCGGCACGTCCGGCATACCGGGCCACCATCGGCCCGCCCGCAGCGATATAGACCGGCACCCCGCCCTCGGGCACGTCATAGATCGAGGCGCCCCGGGTCTGGTAGTAGTCCCCCTCGAAATCGACCCGGTCCCCGGTCCACAGCTCACGCATCAACCGCACGGCCTCCCGCAACCGGGCAAACCGCTCCTTGAACGCCGGCCACTCACCCCGCAGGCCACCGGTGGCGATCTCGTTCAGCGCCTCGCCGGTGCCGACCCCCAGGATCACCCGGCCCGGGAAGAGACACCCCATGGTGGCGAACGCCTGCGCGACCACCGCCGGGTTGTACCGGAACGTCGGGGTCATCACCGAGGTGCCCAGCGTGATCTGCTCGGTGCGTGCCCCCACCGCCGACATCCAGGAGATCGCGAACGGTGCGTGCCCACCCTCGTGCCGCCACGGCTGGAAGTGGTCGCTGACGAACGCCGAGTCCATCCCGTGCGCCTCGGCCGCCACCCCCAGATCCACCAGCTCACCAGGGCCGAACTGCTCCGCCGATGCCTTGTACCCCAACTTCAGTGCGCTCACCCCTGGCACTCTTCCACATCTCTCAGCGTTGTATGCCGTGGCGCGAGGCCTCGGAGAAGTCCAGTCGGGCGGGGCGGAACCAGATCAACACGATGGCCAGCAACGCGGCGGTGACCAGGAGTGCGACGGTGAGGGAGAACGCGTCAGCCAGCCACCCGTCGAGGGAGGCGGCCAGCGGACGGGAGCCGACGAAGCCCATGAACCACAGCGCCATCACCCGACCGCGCAGCAGCGGCGGCACCCGCTCCTGGATCAGGGTCGTGGCGCCGGTCAGCGCGATCATGAAACCGCTGCCGACCACCCCGAAGAGCAGCAGGGCCGCGGCAGGGTGACCGGCGAAGGCCAGCCCCACCGTGCCGAAGGTCATCAGGCCCACCCCGACCTGGGTGACCGACTGCTGCGGCCGGCCCCGGCTGGCACCCACATAGGCCAGGTAGCCCAGGGCGGCGCCCAGCCCGAAGGCTCCGGTGAGTTGACCGACCAGGTGCGAGTCACCCCCCAACGCATCGGCAAAGGTGGGGGCCAACGTCATCGACGGCTCGGAGGCGAACCCGGCGGCGGTGACCACCATCAGCAGCACGAACAGGGTGCGGTCGCCCCACACGTGACGCAGCGCCGAGCGGACCGAGAAGTCGGTGTCCTCGGCGTCGCGCTCCACCCCGCGGGGCAGCGCCGCCACGACCAGCATGATCGCGAAGATCAGGTGCGCCCCGGCGGCGATCGCGAAGGCCCACGCGGCGGCGAACTGGGCGGCGATGGCGGCCCCGATCGCCGGCCCCACGACCCGGGCGAGGGTCATCGGCAGCGAGTTCAGGCCCATCGCGGTGCCCAGCTCGCCGGGCCGGATCAGCAACGGGATGATCGACTGCTGGGCCGGGCCACCCACCACGAAACCCAGCCCCACGATGAAGGAACCGAGCAGCACGGCGGAGGCCCCGGCATACCCCTGGGGGTCGCCCTGCACCCAGCACCAGGTGGCGATGAACCCCGAGCCCAGCAGACACAGCAACCGGCCGAGCACCAGCTGGAAGGCCAGGTTGCCGCGGTCGGCCCACTTGCCACTGAGCGGTGACAGGAAGAGTTGCGGGATGAACTGGGCGACGCTGACCAGGCCGACCCACAGGGCCGAGCCGGTGGCGGCGTAGACGACGATCGCGGCCACGATGCCGTGGATCCACACGCCGGTGCCGCTGAGCAGCTTGCCCCAGAAAATGGACCCGAACTGACGGTCCACGATCAGCCCGAAGGTCCCCCGGGGAGGCAACGAGGTGGTGGCAGCAGTGGTGGCCGGTGAGATCTGGCCGCTCATCGCCGCCCGAACTCCGCGTCGAAGTCGCCGCGCAGTTGGTCCAGCAGCCGGGTCAGCGTGTGCAGGTCCGCCGGGTCCCACCCCTGGACCACCGCGGCGAGCACCTCCTGCCGACGCGCCGTCGCCGCCGCCAGGCTCTCGGTGCCCCGGTCGGTCAGCAGCAGTCGCGCCTGACGCTGGTCATCCGTGCAGCGGGCGCGGGTCAGCAGACCGGTGCGCACCAGCGCGTCCACCGAGCGGCTGGCGGTGGAGTGCTCCACCCCCAACTCGGTGGCCACCTGCCGGATGGAGGGACCGGTGCCCGCCAGGGTGAGGCGCTCCACGCTGCGCAGCAGCCGCAGTGCGGCGATGCCACCCTCGAAGTCCACCCCCTCCAGCACCCGCTGCCGGTAGGCGGGGCGCTGGGTCGCGGCGCGGAATCCGAAGATGGCCTCGTCGAGGTCCTCGATGGTCGCATCCATGGTTTATATGTATAGCGCATACATAGGTGGTGGGTCGAATCCTGACTGAGCCACGATGGGTGCCGTGATTCGCTTCCCTGAGCCGCTGCGTCCGGGTGACCGCATCGGCGTGACCAGCCCGTCCAGTGGGGTGCCGCGCAGCTTGTGGCCTCGGCTGGAGTTCGCCGCCCGGTGGCTGCAGGAGGCCGGCTTCGAGGTCGTGCTGGGCCGGTGCCTGGACGGCGATGACTCCCATGTGAGCGCCCCGGCGGTGGAGCGGGCCGACGAACTGCAACGGATGCTGACCGACCCGCAGATCCGGGCCGTCGTGCCGCCCTGGGGCGGGGAGACCGGGATCGACGTGCTGGACCTGCTCGACTGGGACAGGATCGCGGCCGCCGCACCGACCTGGGTGGTGGGGTACAGCGACCTGTCGACGCTGCTGTTGCCGCTGACGCTGCGCACCGGCTGGGCCACCGTGCACGGCAGCAATCTGATGGACACCCCGTATGCCGCGATGCCGGGGCTGGTGCACTGGACCGAGGTGGCCACCACGACCGGCCCGGTGCGCCAGGAGGCCAGCGGCGTGTTCCTTAGTGGTGCGCGCGATGACTGGCAGACCGACCCCACACCCACGGCCTATCCGGGGCTGTCGGGGCGGGGCACCTGGCAGGAGTCACTCGAGGAGGAGGTGGAGACCTCGGGCCGGCTGATCGGCGGCTGCCTGGAGACGATCGCCAACCTGGCCGGCACCCCGTTCGGGGACGTCCCTGCCTTCGGGCGGGCGTATGCCGACGACGGGCTCATCCTGTACCTGGAGGCCGCCGAGGCGCCGGCCCTGGAGGTCTGTCGCCGGCTGCACGGGCTCCGGCTGGCCGGGTGGTTCGAGCACGCCACCGCCATCCTGATCGGACGCACCGCGGCGCCGGACTCCGACGGGTTGTCCCAGCGCGATGCCGTGCTGGATGCCCTGGCCGACCTGGACGTGCCCCTCGTCCTCGACGTGGAGTGCGGCCATGTGCCGCCGCACCTGCCGCTGGTCAACGGCGCCCTGGCGCACCTGACGGTGACCGACCACGAGCGCTCGATCGTCCAGGAGTTGGGTTGACCGACTCACGCCCGCACACCGGCCCACCCCAACGCCTCAGGCCGACCCTGCAGTCAGGCGGACGGACGCGTCGCGGTGCTGAACCGCAGCTGCTGCCCGGGCCGCACCTGGGCGCACCGGTCCACGTCGTCATCGTCGACGTAGGCGATCACCGGGTAACCCCCGGTCACCGGGTGGTCCGCCAGGAACAGCACCGGCAGACCCGACGGCGGCAACTGCACGGCGCCCCGGACCATCCCCTCGCTGACCAGCTCACCCTCACGCAACCGCGGCAGCGGCTCACCGGCCAGCCGGACACCGACCCGGTTGGACTGACTGTCCACCTCATAGGTCTGGGAGGTCAGCAGGTCCCAGGCGCCCTGGTCGAACCAGTCGCGGCGGGGGCCGGGGGTGATCCGCACCTGCAGCAGGCCAGCGGTCGGCTCCGGGACCGGGGCCACATCGAGGCCGGGGACCGGCCGCGGACTGGTGCCGACCGGCAGCTGGTCGCCGGCCTCCAGGGTCTTGGGACCCAACCCGGCCAGGATGTCGGTGGCGCGGCTGCCCAGCACCGGCTCCACATCGATGCCGCCGCGCACCGCCAGGTAAGTGCGCAGCCCGGCCGGTGGGAACCCGAGCCGCAGGGTCTCCCCGGCCGGCAGGTGAAAGGCCGCCAGGTGCTCCACGCCCGGGCAGCGGGCACCGGCGGTGGCCAGCAGCACGTCCTCGTCGGCGCGGA
>CAYVEH010000125.1:0-3361 GCA_964450585.1 uncultured Ornithinimicrobium sp. | reverse complement strand
CCGATCAGCTGCCAGCCACCGGGGGACTGGCGCGGGTAGACCCCGCTGAACTCACCGGCCAGCGCCACGGCGCCGGCCGGGACCTTGGTCCGCGGGCTCTCCCGGCGGGGCGTCTCCCACTCAAACCGGGTGCCCGCCAGGTACCCGAAGCCGGGCGCGAACCCGCAGAAGGCCACCGTCCACTGCTCCTCCAGGTGCCGCCGCACCAGCTCCTGGGGTGAGCAGCCCAGCAGCTCAGCGGTCTCGGCCAGGTCGGCACCGTCATAACGCACCGGGATCTCGACCGGGTCCCCGGTGGCGCCGGTGTGCTCACCCGGCTCGATCTGCCGCAGCCGGTTGGCCAGCGCCGACAGATCGGTGTCCCGGTCGCCGACGGCCAGGATGGTCCGCCCCGCCGGCACCAGGTCCAGCACCGGCAGGTCAACCTGCTGCAGCGCGGCATACTGGGCCAGCACCTCCTCCAGGGAGTCGAACTCCAGCAGCAGGGCGCGCGTCCCGCTGGGCAGGATGCGCATGGCCCTAGGCAGCCTGCGCGAACGGAGCCAGGCTCATCCCGGCGCCCTGCAGGGCCTCCCGCACCTGCCGGGCGATCTCCACGGCCCCGGGGGTGTCCCCGTGCACACAGATCGAGTCCGGCTGCAGCCGCAGCGGGTCACCGTTGATGTCCTCGATCGGCTCCCCGGCGGCCATGGCGATGCACCGCTGGGCGATCGCAGCCGGGTCGTGCAGCACCGAGTGCTTCTCCTTGCGCGGGACCAGGTGCCCTTCGGGGGTGTAGGCCCGGTCGGCGAACGCCTCGTGGGCGGTGCGCAGCCCGGCCTCCTCCGCCAGGCGCAGCACGACCGAGCCTGGCAGCCCCATCAGGACCAGCTCCGGGTCGTATGCCGACACTGCGGCCACCACCGCGCCGGCCTGGGCCTCGTGGGTCACGATCGTGTTGTACAGGCCACCGTGCGGCTTGACGTAGGAGATCCGTCCTCCGGCGAGGCGGGCGAAACCGTCCAGCGCACCGATCTGGTAGGTCACCTCGTGCTGCAGCGTGGCCGGGTCGACGTCGATGAAGCGGCGCCCGAAGCCGGTCAGGTCGCGGTAGGCCACGTGGGCGCCGATGGCGACGCCGTTGGCCACCGCCTGCTGGGTCACGTGCTGCATGATCGAGGGGTCGCCGGCGTGGAAGCCGCAGGCGACGTTGGCGCTGGTCACGATCGACAGCAGCGCGTCATCATCGCCCATGCGCCAGCTGCCGTGGCCCTCGCCCAGGTCGGAGTTGAGGTCAATGGTCCCCGTGCTCGTCCGGGGAGCCGTCTGCGCAACAGTCATGGTGTCCTCCTCACCCGGTGACCAGGTCGATCGCGGGCTCGATCGAGTTGATCGCCAGATAGATCGTCAGTACCCATGCTGCCGTACCCAGGGCCGCGAGCCACTTCGGGTAGGCATAGCCGTGCAGCAGGTCCCGGCGCCGCCAGGCCACCCACATGATCACCCCGATGCCGACCGGGAGCAGGATCCCGTTGAAGGCGCCGGCAAAGACCAGCAGGGCCTGCGGGGCCGCACCGATCGACAGGTAGAGCACCAACGACAGCGCGATGAACCCGGCGACCAGGTAGTTGGTCAGCCGTTTGGAGGTCTTGGTGCTGGAGGTCAGGAAGGTGATGGTGGTGTAGGAGCAGCCGATGACGCTGGTCAGCGCGGCGGCGGCGAAGATCACCCCGAACAGGCGATACCCGACGGCTCCGGCTGCCGCCTCGAACGCCGAGGCGGCCAGGTTGTTCTCCTCCAGGGTGGCCCCGGCGTGCACCACACCCAGGATCGCCAGGAACAGGATGATGCGCATCACGCCGGTGACCAGGATGCCCAGCACGGCGCTGTTGGTCAGCTCCCGGACCCTGCCCTCGCCACTGATGCCGGCATCCAGCAGCCGGTGTGCGCCGGCGTAGATGATGTACCCGCCGATCGTCCCGCCGATCAGCGTGGTGATCGCTAGGGCACTGAACTCGTCGGGGATCACGGAGTTCTTCAGCACCTTCCCGGCCGGCGGGCCGGAGGAGATCGCCACATACAGGGTCAGCAGGATCATCACCGCGCCCAGCACGACCACGATCCGGTCCATCGCCACACCGGCCCGCTTGGACAGGAAGATGCCCAGAGCCAGGGCCGCCAGGATGACCGCCCCGAGCTTGGGGTTGATGTCGGTCATGATGTTCATCCCCAGGCCGGCGCCGCTGACGTTGCCGATGTTGAAGACCAGCCCGCCGATCAGCAGCAACAACGCCATGAACCAGCCCAGGCCGGGCAGGCTGGCGTTACCCAGCTCCTGGGCGCGCATCCCGGAGACGCCGATCACGCGCCAGACGTTGGTCTGCACAGCGATGTCCACCAGGATCGAGACCACGATCGCGAAGGCGAACGCGGCGCCCAGCTGCACGGTGAACGTGGTGGTCTGGGTGATGAAGCCCGGTCCGATCGAGGACGTGGCCATCAGGAAGATCGCACCGAGCAGGGTGCCCCGCCCGGTGGGTGAGAGTTTCTTGCCCGCCGGCTCGGTCGTGCCGGTGGTGTCAGGGGAAACGTGCTCGGACATCGTCGTCCTCCGTAGGTGCGGTGGGGGGGCCGTACTGCCGCCGAACCTAGCGATTGTTGAACAATCTGTCTAGACCTGTTGAACAAAACTGCGGCCAGCGGCACACTGAGGCCATGAGTCAGTCGGCGGCCCACGCGGTGAGCGCACAGCTCAGCGAGTGGATCACCGAGGGCCGTTACCCACCCGGCACCCGGCTCTCCGAGGAGGCCCTGGTGCGCCGGCTGAACGTCTCCCGCAACACCGTCCGGGAGGCTTTCCGGCTGCTGGCTCACGACGGACTCCTGGTGCATGAATTCAACCGCGGCGTGTTCGTGCCCCGCGTCAGCAGCGCCGATGTCCATGACGTCTACCGGGTGCGCCGGATCATCGAGCCGCAGGTGGTGCGCACGCTGACCCGGGCCGACCGGCACCGGCTGGCGCCGCTGCGGGAGGCGGTGGTCGAGGCCGAGGCTGCGGTCGCCGCCGCGGACTGGGTCCAGGTCGGCACCGGCAACATGCACTTCCACCGACGCCTGGTCGCCCTCGCCGGCAGTCATCGGCTGGACGTGACGATGCAGCGGCTGATGGCCGAGCTGCGGCTGCTGTTCGCGGTGATCGACGACCCACGCTCGCTGTACGGACCGTTCGTGGAGCGCAACCGGGCGCTGCTGGGGCTGCTGCAGGAGTGTCGCTTCACCGAGGGTGGGGCCTATCTTGAGGACTACCTGGCCGACTCCGAGGGGCGGATCCTGGCCGCCTTCGAGGCTCAATCCACGTCGGCATAATCCCTTGGACTACCCC
>CAYVEH010000124.1:0-7891 GCA_964450585.1 uncultured Ornithinimicrobium sp. | reverse complement strand
GGGGGTCTGGAAAGGGCTCCGCCCACCGTTCGGAGTCAACTGGCTGAGGAAGTGGTCTGCCATCCGGCGGCCCAGGTCATCGGCGTCGGGGCCGCGCAGGGTGTGCCGCAACAGCGAGTCTGTTTCGGTGCCCACGACCGCTTCCAGGACGATCTCCTCGCCCAAGGTGGTGGCGAGCGCGCCGATGGGGGCGCTGCAGCCAGCCTCCAGCGCTGCCAACAGGGCTCGTTCGGCGGTGACGCACGTGCGGGTCTGCGGGTGCTCCAGGCCGGTCAGCAGGGCGATGGTGGCCTCGTCGTCGGCACGGCACTCGACCGCGAGGGCTCCCTGGCCCGGCGCGGGCAGCATGACCTCGGTGTCCAGCACCTCGCTGGCGTGGTCGATACGACCGATGCGGCGCAGCCCGGCGGCGGCCAGCACGATCGCGTCCAGGGTGCCGTCGGTGACCTTGGAGATCCGGCGTCCGACGTTGCCGCGTAGCCCGGTCACCTGAGCCTGTGGGGCGGCCGCGGCCAGCTGCACCGCCCGCCGTGGGGAACCGGTGCCGATCACCGCGCCGGCGGGTAGGTCAGTCAGGAGCAGCCGGTCGCGGGAGATCAGCGCGTCGCGGGGGTCCTCACGCTCCGGCACCGCTGCCACCACCAGGCCAGCCTCCTGACCGACCGGCAGGTCCTTGAGGGAGTGCACCGCGAAGTCGATCCGACCCTCCTGCAGGGCCTCGCGCAGCGCGGAGACGAAGACTCCGGTGCCGCCGATCTGGGTCAGCGGGGCGGTGGACTGGTCACCGGTCGTCTGCACCGGCACGAGCTCGACCTGATAGCCCTGGGCGCGCAGTTGGTCGGCGACCCAGTCCGACTGTGACGTCGCCAGTTCACTGGCCCGCGTGCCCAGGCGCAGCGGCCGGGTCAGCGTCGCAGCACGGGTGGTCAGGTCACTGTCGCTCATGGCAATCCACTCACTCGGGGCGGGCGGTCCACCGCCGCGGTCTCGCGCGCGTCCAGGTCGAAGAGCTCTCGCAGCAGCGCGACCGAGGAGCCGTCGGTGTCCCGGGCCGCCAGCTCCTTGGCCCGGACCGTGGGCGTGTGCAGCAACTTGTCCAGGATCCGGCGCACGCTCTGATGCACCTCGGCCCGGTGCTGTTCTGGCAGGTCCGGCAACTTCTGATCCAGCCGGGCCAGCTCGGTGTCGGCGACCGCGGCGGCACGGGAGCGCAGCACCGCCAGCGTGGGCCCGACCTGGGCGGAGCGCCTGGTGGCCAGGTAGGCGGCGACCTCACCTGCCACCAGCTCCCGCACCTCCGCCAGCACCTGCTCGGTCTCGCTGTGCCTAGCCGAGGCATCGGCCTGCTCGGGCAGCGCGAGCACGCCGGTGCCGCCCGGGCTCGAGTGGGCCGACACGTCGGCGTCAGACTCGGGCTCCAGCAGCGATGCGGGCACACCGAGGGAGTGCGGCGGCAGCATCATGCCGCCGCTGGGGGCCACCTCGGCCGGGTGCGCCGGCAGATCACCCAGGTCGCCCAGGCCCCAGACGGTGACCCCGGGGACCCCCGCGACCTCGGGGGCCACATCGCGTGGCATGGCCAGATCCAGCACCACCAGCGGGTGGTCGGTGCGGTCAGTGGCGGCCAGGAGCTCGGCGGTGATGACCTGGTCGGTGGCGCCGGTGCAGGTGAGCACCAGGTCCGCGGTGCGCAACTCGGCGCCCAGCTGCGTCCACTCCTGGGCCTGGCCGCCGTGGACCTGGGCCAGGCGATCGGCGCGGGCGCGGGTGCGGTTGACGACGGTCAGCTCGGCGACGCCGACGCGGGCCAGGGAGGCGGCGGCCAGCCCGGACATCGCCCCGGCCCCCACGACCAGGGCTCGGGCGGTGGCCAACGAGCCGAGCACCTGCGCGGCGCGCTCCAGGCCGGTGTCCACCAGGGAGCGGGCCACCCGGTCCAGGCCGGTCTCGGCATGCGCCCGCTTGCCGACCCGCAGCGCCTGCTGGAAGAGCGGGTTGAGCGCAGCCCCGAGATGCGCGTGCTGCTGGCCGACGCGCAGAGCTTCCCGCAGCTGGCCGAGGATCTCGCTCTCCCCCAGCGCCATTGACTCCAACCCGCAGGCAAGCGCGAACAGGTGGTCGACGGCGCGTTCCTCGTAGTGCACGTACAGGTGCGGGGTCAGTTCCGGCACGCTGACCCCGGTCTGCTGGGCCAGAGCCGCGCCCACCTGAGCGACCGCGCCATGGAAACTCAGCGCCTCGACATACACCTCGGTGCGGTTGCACGTGGTGAGTATCAACGACTCGGTCACGTCATCCAGCCCGGTCACGGTGGCGGCCAAGGCACGGGATCCTGGCTCATCCAGGGAGACCCGCTCGAGCAGCTCGAGCGGCGCACTGCGGTGCGACAGACCGACGACGAGCAGACTCATCCAATCGCCTCCGAGTCGGTGCCCTCCTGGAGCGGATCATCGGTCGAGAGCGCCAGGAGGCGCCGCTGCTCGTGGAAGGCGAGGATCTGCAGTTCGGTGGCCAGGTCGACCCCGCGGACATCGACACCCTCGGGGACGCTCAGGTGACCGGGCGCGAAGTTCAGGATGGAGCGCACTCCCATCCGCACCAGTTGCTCAGCGACAGCCTGGGCGGCGGGGGCGGGGGTGGTGATCACCCCGATGGCCACGGTGGGACCCGTCCTGGCCAGGTCGGACATGGTGGTCACGGTCAGGTTCTCGATCCGGGTACCCACCACCTGCGGGTCGTCGTCCACGAGGGCCACGATGCGGAACCCGCGGCCGGTGAAACCACCGTAGGCGGCCAGTGCCCGACCCAGGTTGCCCATGCCGACGATGACGACCGGCCACTGCTGGGTCAGCCCCAGCTCCTGGGCGATCTGGGCGGCGAGCAGCTCGACGTCGTAGCCGACCCCTCGGACACCGTAGGAGCCCAGGTGAGACAGGTCCTTGCGCAACTGGGTGGAGCGGACCCCGGAGTGGGAGGCGAGCGCCTCGGAGGAGATGCTGGTGATCCCCTGGTCGTGCAGGGTGGTCAGGGCGCGGAGGTAGAGGGGGAGTCGACCGACGGTGGCCTCTGGCACACCAGCACGGCGGATGGACTCGGGCACCACCTCGGCACAGGCTCCTCTCGGCCACGACGGGTCTTATACCAGACCGGTCAGGGAGGGTCACGGACACCCTCACCCTATGACTTTGTGAACGTTTGCACAAAGTCGCTTCTGGACGCCCGCCGTGCTACCGATGGGTATGCCGACCCGGTCCGGTAGGCACCCTGGCCCGGTGGTCGCTCCGACCGATCAGTCGGCGCGCCGCGACCGCCTGCCCACCCATGGCCGGCGGCGCAGCGCCCGCGTCAGGGCCGCCTCGTCCACGGTCCAGTGGGCCACCTCCCGGCCGTCGACCAGGATGACCGGCACCAGGTCGGCATACTGCTCCAGCAACTCCGGGGAGGAGTCGATATCCACCCGGTGCCAGCGCACTCCGGTGCGCTGGGCGACGGACTCCACCACGGCGGCGGCCTGGTCGCACAGGTGGCAGCCGTCCCGGTCCACCATGGTGATCCGGGGGCCCGCCGTGCCGGGTCGATCCCGTCGAGCCCGACCCCACATCAGCACCGCCTCCTCATCAGAAGAACACCGATCGACGATCCCGGAGCAGGTCGTACAGGGTGTGCTGGATCGTCTCCCGCACCCGGTCGGCGATCTCGAAGACCACCGCTGGGTCCTCGGCCGCGCCCTCCCCGCGGTCGTCGGTGCGGATCGGCGCGCCGAACTCGATGAGCCACTTGCTGGGTAACGGGACCAGGCCCAGCAACCCGAGCCACGGGAAGGTGGGCGTGATCGGGAAGTACGGCAGGCCCAGCAGCCGGGCCAGCGGCGCGGCGTTGGCCAGCATCGGCGCGATCTCCTCGGCACCGACGATCGAGCAGGGGATGATCGGGGCTCCCGCCCGCAACGCGGCCGCCACGAACCCGCCCCGACCGAAGCGCTGCAGCCGGTAGCGGTCCCGGAACGGCTTGCCGACCCCCTTGAAGCCCTCCGGCCACACCCCGACCAGGTGCCCCTCGTCCAGCAGCCGCTGAGCATCCGCGCTGGTGGCCAGGGTGCTGCCGGTCTTGCGGGCCAACGGCCCCATCAGCGGACTGGCGAAGACCAGGTCGGCACCCAGCATCCGCAGACTGCGTGCGCCCGGCGTCTCGTCGTGCACGGCCAACTGGGTCATCAGCGAGTCCACCGCGACCGTCCCGGAGTGGTTGGCCACCACCAGGCCACCACCCTCGGCCGGGATGTTCTCGATGCCGCGGACCTCGACCCGGAACCACGAGCGGTACAACGGCCGCAGCAACGGCAGGGCCACGTGCTCGGTGAAGTCGGCGTCATAACCGAACTCGTCGATGGTGTAGTCCCCGGTGAGCCGGCGCCTCAGGAATGCCAGGGTGCGGGCCACCGACTCGTCCAGTTCCTCCCCGGCCAGCCCCGAGGCGGCTCCGGCGGCCCGCAGCCCCTGAATGAGCACCATGACGGCCTGCTCGAGGTCGCTGTGCTGCACCGGCTCACTCACTGCTGCTCCTGGTCTGCCTGCTGCTCGGGGCGGTCGCCGGCACGGCTGGCCGCCAGGTAGGACTCGAAGGCGCCGCGGGTGGTGTAGGCCGGGGAGAAACCGAGCTCCTTGCGCATCCGTCCGGTGTCGATGACCCGCCCGTAGGCGAGGAACTCCAGGTGGTCCGAGGGCAGCGCGGCCCACCCCAACCACCGGCTGGCGGACAGCGAGAACCCACCGGCAGGGCCGGCGACGGGCACCCAGGGACGCCGGCTCATCGCGATGGTCTGCCCCAGCGACAGCACGCCGTCGCCGGCGATGTTGACGGTGCCGACCACCGGGCCGGTGGTGGCGTGCACGGCGGCGGCCACCGCATCGTCCTCGTGCAGGAACTGCAACCGCCCCTGCTGCCCGAAGGGCACCGGTAGCACCGGCATCCGGAAGTAGTCGGTGAGCACGGTGCGCAGGCTGGGGCCGATGACGTTGGCCATCCGCAGCATGGTGATGGCGATGTCCGGGCGCCTGCGGGACAGCCCCCGCACATAACTCTCGGCTTCCATCGAGTCCCGGGAGAAGCCGGAGCGCGGCAGTTGCTTGGCGGTCATCTCCTCGGTGAACACCGCCGGGTCCCGGGGCGAGGACCCGTAGATGCCGGCAGTGGACTTCACCACCACCCGGCGCACGCTGGCCGACTTCTGGCAGGCCGCCATGAGTTGCATGGTGCCGAGCACGTTGATGTCCTTCTGCACCACCCGCCCACCGGCGTCGCGGGGCGTGGCGATCACGCCCATGTGCACCACGGTGTCCACTCGGGCCTGGGTGATCAGCCGGGCCAGCAGCGGGCTGCGCACATCGGCGCGCACGAACTCACCACGGCCCATCGGCTGGGGGGGTTGCACCAGATCGACACCGATCACCCGCTCGATGGCGGGGTCGTCGGCCAGCCGGCGGACGACACGGCCGGCCAGGTCACGGGCCACGCCGGTGACCAGCACGACGCGGGGGTCCGCTGCCTCGTCCACGGGCTCCATTCTCCCAGCATGCCGCGACGGCGCCGACCTCCACCCGGAGGAGGTCGGCGCCGTCGGCTCAACTCACTTCTTGTTGCGACGCTGGTGGCGCGTCTTGCGCAGCAGCTTGCGGTGCTTCTTCTTGGCCATGCGCTTGCGGCGCTTCTTGATCACAGAGCCCATTGGCTGAACGTGTCCTTCGTGTCTTGGATGTCGTGTCGCCCGAGCAGCGCCCGCGAGGGCGACACCGGACAGTCGGCACAGCCTATCGTCCGTGCTGAGTGCGTCCCAAACGCGCCGGGCCTTAGGCGGTCCCGTGGAAGGAGTCCTCCAGGTACTCCTGAACGGCCTTCTCCGGCACCCGGAAGGAGCGCCCGACCCGCACGGACGGCAACTCTCCGGAGTGCACCAAACGGTAGACGGTCATCTTCGAGACACGCATCACCTTGGCCACCTCGGCCACTGTCATGAAACTCATCTCACCGAGCCGGTGATCTTCAGCCATCGACGTCATCCCGTTCTGTCCGCGCGTCGGCGGCCAACGGCGATGTCCCGTGGCAGCCCATCTGTCAAGCATGCACCTTAGAGGCAGATGGTGCCATTGCGAAAGTCGTGACAATCGAAAAGTCCAGTCAACACGCCGATGTGACCAAACTGTGACCTTCCTGGGAGTGTGCTGAAGCGTCAGTCGAACCAGGGGTCCAGGCCCCACCCGGGGAAACTCGCCCGGCGGGTCGCCATGATCGCGGCGTCCACCGGACTCTCTGGCTCATAGCCGGTGCCCCACTCCCCGAATCGGATGGGCCGACCACCCAGGTCCCCCATCCGGGCCGGTGCGACCTGCGCGTACAACCGGGCGACGTGCTCGCGCCACGCGGCCGGGATGTCCTGGGTCAGTGACACCGGGTGGTGAGCGGCGATGCCGATGAGGTGGGTCCAGGCGCGGGGCACGACCTCAATCAACTCGTAGCCGCCCCCGCCGAGAGCCACCCAGGCGCCGTCGGTGAGCTCGTGGGCCAGCTCGTGCAGCAGCGTGTAGGCCGCCTGCATCGCATCGACCGAGACGGCCAGGTGACTCAACGGGTCGGAGTAGTGGGCATCACAACCGTGCTGGGTGACCAGGATCTGCGGGGCGAAGGCCCGCAGCAACTGCGGCACGACCGCGTGGATTGCCCGGAGCCAGCCACCGTCGCCCGTGCCGGGCGGCAGGGCGAGGTTGACGGCGCTGTCCGGGGCGGACGGGCCGCCGGTGTCGCCGGGAAACCCGGTACCGGGGAAGAGCGCGGTGCCGGTCTCGTGCACCGACATCGTCAGTACCCGTGGGTCGTTCCAGAAGGCCCGCTCCACCCCGTCGCCGTGGTGCACGTCGATGTCCACGTACGCGACCCGCTGCACACCCTGGTCCAGCAACCACTGGATGCCGACGGCTGCGTCGTTGTAGACGCAGAAACCGGAGACGCTGTCCGGCATGCCGTGGTGGAGCCCGCCGGCGATATTCACCGCGTGCTCGGCCTCGCCGGTCCACACGGCACGGCAGGAGTCGATGGTGGCGCCGACCCTCAGGGCTGTCGCCTCGTGCATCCCGGCGAAGTTCGGCGTGTCCTCCCCGCCCAACCCGTGCCCGGTCACGTGCGCGCTCGGGTCCGCCGAGACGGCCCTGACGGCCTCCACCAGCCCGGGGGTGTGCACCCGCCGGATCTGGTCGTCGGTAGCGGGGGTGGCGCCCACCACCTCCACCTGCGGCAGCGCGAGGAGCCCGAGTTCGTCGCAGAGCCGATGAGTCAGGTCCAGCCGCAGCGGGTGCATCGGATGTCCATGCCCAAAGTCGTAGGACATGAAACGCTGGTCCCAGACGACGCGTGCCCCGGTCATGGGGGCCACGCTAGACCACCAGCGTCAGGAGCCGAAGATGGTCGGGTTGAGCAGGCACCGGTTGTTCGACGAGGACGTCCTTGTCATCGGGCTGGGGCGCTTCGGCGCCGCGGCGGCCCTGGAGATGGACCGGCTCGGCTACCGCGTGCACGCGATCGAGAACGATGGCGCCCTGGCGGAGCGGTTCTCCCGTCGGCTCACCCGGGTGATCGCGGTCAACGCCGCCGACCCGGCTCAACTGGCCGAGGGCAAGCCGCAGGACTTCCGCATCGCGGTGGTGGGGATCGGTTCCTCGATCGAGTCCTCGCTGCTGACGGCCGGGAACCTGGTCGATGCCGGGGTACCCTCCATCTGGGCCAAGGCCGTCTCCGCCGAGCACGCCCGGTTGCTGGAGCGGATCGGGGTGCACCACGTGATCTTCCCCGAGGCCGAGTCCGGCAGCCGGGTGGCGCACCTGGTCAATGACCGGATGCAGGG
>CAYVEH010000123.1:0-8036 GCA_964450585.1 uncultured Ornithinimicrobium sp. | reverse complement strand
GGAGTTCCGCTTCAACGTATGATTTCGATGGCTCCTGCCGCACTGAGGTTAAGAACCAACGTCCGGCTGACCGTCGATCTCACGCACGGTGAGCGGTGAAGACGAGTGCCCCGATGCCTTGCGCGACCGGTTCCCCCTCGAACCCACCGAACACGGCGTCGACGATGAAGCCGGCGTCAGTGAGCAATGAGCGCAGGTGCTCCTCGCTGCGGAAGCGGATGCGATCGCACCCCTTCCGCTCCCGACCTTCGGCGTCCACCTCGTGAGCGCAGAAGTCGACTAGCCCGGTGGACTCGTCGACATGGGTCGTCTGGTACCAGTGATGGCTCGGACCTTCGGGAAGCTCAATCGTTTTGAGACTGCGATCCTTCGTCCAGCGTTCCCATCCGCGCGCACGCGGGTCGCGTGAATCGAACGCCAGCCGCCCGCCAGATGGCATGTGGGCGGCGATGTCTCGAAAGGTGCGGCTGAGGTCCGCGTCTTCGAGGATGGCCTGAGCAACGTTCGAAGACATGATCGCGACCCCGAACTCGCGACTGGCCGGGATTGTGCGGGAATCGCCGATGACCCATTCCACCCGGTCGGCGTTCAGTTTCTGCTGAGCGGCGGCGACTGATGGTTGATGGGGATCGATGCCTGTGACGGCGACGTCGGCCTGGGCGATCGCGATGGTGATGCGGCCCGTGCCGCAGCCGAGATCCAGAACGCGAGTGCTGCCGCCCGATGTTGCGATGTTGAGGAAGAACGCGTCATCCGCACCCCACTGAGTCACCGCGTCGTACAGGTGCGCTGCATGTTCGTCTCTGATTGTTGCCTCCTGATGCTCAATGGCCCAGAGGATCTCCTGGCAGAACGAGTCTACGTGGGCCCGTCCCTCGTAGACAGCGCGTCTCTCAGTAGGACGGCGCGCACAGGCGTCGCCGTTCGCGGCCCGTGATGTGACTCGGCGACGATGAGTGGTACCATAAACACGTACCACTCGTCCGAATGGGGAGGCTCTCATCATGTCCATCAGCGCAAGCGAGGCGCGCAAGACCCTGTTCCCTCTCATTGAGCGAGTGAACGAGGACCGTGATGCCGTCGAGATCGTCTCTCGTAAGGGCAATGCTGTTCTGATGCCGGCTGACGAGTACGCCGCGTGGCGGGAGACCGCCTACCTGTTCCGCTCGCCGGCCAACGCCCGCCGCCTGCTCGATGCCTACGACCGTGCTCGCGGTGGAAAGGTCGAGGTCCACGACCTCGATCGCGCAGACGAGGAAGCCTGAGTGCGTCTGGTCTGGGACGAGTCGGCCTGGGAGGACTACAAGCACTGGCAGACGGTCGACCGGAAGATCCTGAAGCGCATCAACACGCTCATCGACGCCTGCCTGCGCGAACCGTTCTCCGGGATCGGCAAGCCCGAACAGCTGAGGTACGGAGCGCAGGGCTCGTGGTCGCGGCGCATCACCGATGAGCACCGACTGGTCTACCTCGTGGACGACGAGGACCTCGTGATTCTTCAGGCCCGCTACCACTACTGAGTCAAGTGGCCCTAGGTGTGGGGACGTGGTTGAATTCAGGTTCAACGTGTAGTTGCGCCCTGCTTACTGTGACCCTCAGGCGGCGCGAGGTATCTCAGATGGGACCAGTGACGACACCGGCTTGCCGTTGGCGCGGGCGTAAGCGATCTCCTTGCCCGTGGACTCTCCGACGTACCCACCGGGGTTGACCACGAGCACCCGATCAGCCAGGTCGATCTTGCGAAGGTGGAGCCACGGTGCTCTTCGACCGGTAAGGCGCGACCAGGCAGGGCGGCGCTCGACTCCGCGAGTGATATCGCGATATCATCGTGGTGGAGGTGGTCGCGATGACGAACGTGCTGATCCGTGGACTGAGTGAGGCTGCCGTCGAGCGCATCGATGCTGAGGCGTCGGCGCTGGGGCTGTCGCGCAACGAGTTCCTGCGCCGGCGACTGGAGCAGGACGCCTCGACTCGGGTCGCCGCGACGGTCGCTGCCGATGACTGGAGTCGCTCAGCGGCGACCTTCGGGGACCTTGGCGATCCTGACGTGATGGATGACGCGTGGCGGTGACGAACTGGCTGGTCGACAAGTCGGCATACGTGCGCATGCAGGCGGGCCAGGCGGCGCACATTGCCGAGTGGAACTCGCGCATCGAGCGTGGGCTGCTGCGTCTTTCGGCCGTGACCCGGCTCGAACTCGGCTTCTCTGCCCGCTCGGGTAAAGCAGGTCGCGAGGCGTTCGGGCTGCCACCGCTGTCGCTCATGCCGATCGAGCACCTCACGCCCGCGATGGAGGACCGAGCCTTCGAGGTGCAGATGCTCCTTGCCGACCGTGGCCAGCACCGCGCTCCGTCCATCCCGGATCTGCTCATCGCAGCGACCGCTGAGAAGGCCGGACTGACGGTACTGGCCGTTGACAAGGACTTCGACCTCATCGCCGAGATCACCAGTCAGCCCGTGGAGACGCTCTCGCTGGCCTGACTCCTCGAGGTCGTGCCGCCAGGTCATGAGATGGCCGTACGTGCCGGAACCCAGTGGAGTTCCGGTTTAACGTTTAGTCGGGGTTTCGGTTCAACCTCTGATTGCGACGGGGACGCAAGGAGGTACGTTCTTGCATCTGCACTTCGGACGGTGCGACGGCCTTGCGTGGCAGAGTGGAAGCCGTGACTGACTTGGCAGGGCGCGCGCGATCATTCGTGCTGGCAAGCTACCCGCAGGCAAGTGCGGCGTTCCTCGGAGGCAGTGCGGCATCCGGAGATGCGACCGAGAAGTCCGACCTGGACATCGTTGTAGTACTCCCGGACGACTGGTCGTCAACGTCATTCGTCGAGACCACCACGTACGAAGGTCAGCTCGTCGAGGCCTTCGTGTATGGGGGTGAGGCGCTCCAATCCTGGCTGGACAAAGGCCGTTCTGAGGCCCGTCCTGTAGGCCAGCAGTCGTTCGGCCACGCGATTGCCGTCCCACTCATCGCATGGTAATGTAGGTACGTACCTACATTCCGCCGGGAGGTGGTCACCATGACGATGATGTCCGCGCGCGAGTTCAACCGCGACGTCAGTGCCGCCAAGCGTGAGGCCAGTCGCGGGCCTGTTGTCATCACGGACCGTGGAGAACCGGCCTACGTGCTGTTATCCATTGACGAGTACCGCCGTTTCAGCGAGCGAGGCGCGTCGCTGGTCGATCGCCTGAGCATGGATGACGACCTCGACATCGATTTCGAGCCCGTCGGCATCGGGCTCAAGGTTCCCGAACTGTGAGCCACCTGCTTGACACGAACGTCATCAGCGAGCTGCGCAAGCCCGAGCGTCGAGCTGACGTCAGCGTGCGAACTTGGGTCGCCGCACGGGCCCCCTCAGATCTTTACCTCTCGGTGATCACAGTGCTCGAGGTTGAGGTCGGTATCGGCCGGCTCGCCAAGCGTGACCCAGCGCGGGCGGGACGCCTACAGACGTGGTTCGACGAGGAGCTGCTGGATGCCTTCGCGGGCCGCACCCTGCCCGTGGACGTGCCGGTTGCCCGTCGTGCGGCCCGTCTGCATGTCTCGGATCCCCGGCCGGAGCGCGATGCCCTCATCGCGGCCACGGCAGCGGTCCACGGCTTTGCTGTCGTCACACGCAATGTCAAAGACTTCGAGCCCCTCGACGTCGCCGTCATCAACCCGTGGGGTGACGAGGTCGGTTCCTGAGCATGGGACCTGTGATGCAGGTTTGACAATGACTCGCGCAGGCCGCTTTACGTGCGGATGCGTTTAATGTGCACATGTGCCGGAACGCGGTGGAGTTCCGCTTCAACGTGTGATCAGCGCTCTCGGTCGTTGATCCGAGCATCGCCCCGGTCGCCTCGTCATGAGGGGACCGGGGCAGTGTCGTAATGGAGGATCCTCGCCTCTGGCAAGGTTGCTGCACGCTGCTATCATGATTGATAGCAAGGGAGGTGGTCGCCGATGTCATCCATCATCGTTCGCGGTCTCGACGACGCCGTGAAGCAGCAACTCGCCGCGCAGGCGAAGGAGCACGGTCGGTCTATGGAAGCCGAGGTTCGCGACATCCTGACCAGGGCTGCTCGGAGGCCGCACATCGGAATGGCTCTGCTGGCCGCGGCGCAAGACGTCGGCGGTATCGAAGGTCTGCCGATCCCGGTGCGCGACGACGTCGCGCGGACGGTGGACTTCGAGTGATCATTCTCGACACGAACGTCATCTTGGAGATCTTCCGGCCGTCGCCGGAGCCACGTGTGGTGGACTGGCTCGCGTCCCTGGAGGGTGACGTCGCGATCACGTCCGTCACGCTCGCGGAACTGTTGGCGGGTGTGCGACGGCTGCCGGATGGTCGGCGCAGGGATGAGCTGACCAGGCGCATCGACGCGGCGCTCGCACCGTACCGGGGCGGCCGCGCTGTGCTGCCGTTCGATGACGTGGCGGCCGACCGCTACGCCGACGTGCTCGTGGCTCGAGAGAGCACGGGAGCACCGATCAGTACTGCCGACGCGCAGATCGCCGCGATCTGCCTGATGCACGGAGCAACCTGCGCTACGCGCAATGTGAAGGATTTCCAGCACACCGGCGTCGAACTGGTGGACCCGTGGAAGGTCGACGCGTGAAGCATCATTCGATCGAGATCCTCGCCCACCAGGAAATCACTGAGGCCGATCTGGGTGAGCTTCGACAGCGAGTATCTCAAGGAGTTCGGAGAGTGGGATCCGCAACAGCCCTACGGCTACGCGTCACATGATGTCCACGTCATGGCGCGGATCGAAGGTCGCGTCGTCGGCCACGTGTGGGCGCGCCGCGAGATCGCTGTCGGTACGGAGACCGTCGCGATGGCTGGAGTTGGCGGTCTCTTGATTTCCGATGAGCCCCGCGGGCGGCGTCTCGGCAGAGAACTTATGGGCCGGGCAGCGCAGTCGATGCGCGATCGCGGCCATCTCGCGTTCGGCTACCTGGGCTGTCGAGAGCAAGTCGTTCCGTTCTACGAGTCATGTCGTTGGAAGCGGATCGTTGCCCGCGAGGGTCGGTCGGGCGTGATGGCGAACCCGTCGTGGACGAGCCTGGCCAGCCGATCCTTGTCCGGCCGACCATCACGCCGCTCGAGCTGTGACCGGAAGGCGACATCGACCTGCGCGGACGGGCTTGGTAGTCGCTGACTGCAGATGGCCCTACGTGCCGGAACGCGGTCGAGTTCCGCTTCATCGTGTGATGCTCCGGTGCCGTCGGCGCGCCGTTCTCATTCGCGCCGCCCACGGTACCCTGAAGGCATGCCTGAGGTCACCATGACGCCCGAGACACTCGCCCTTCGCGAGCTGCTCGACGCGCGCCGTGACGAGTTCCAGGTACTCCTTGATCGGTACGGCGCGACCAGCCCCAAGCTGTTCGGCTCCGTCGCGCGCGGCACCGCGCACCCGGGGTCGGACATCGACATCCTCGTCGAGATGGATCCTGCGGACGGGAACCTGCTGATGCGGGCCTCCGGTCTGATGGAGGAGACGCGTGCACTGTTCGGTCGCGACGATATCGACGTGTTCCCTGTCCAGCTTCTCAAGCGGCCGGTCTCGGACTCGGCTCTCGCGGATGCGGTCCAGCGCAACCTACAGACCATCGGCGAAGCTGTGAACCGTCTTCCGAGGACATCGCAGGCGCGGACCCGGAGGTTCCCTGGCCGTAGATCAGAGGCCTCCCTCCGTTCTGGTACTGGATGACGGATACCGCCCGCGGACGCGGGTCGACCGTGACGGCTGCGGCCACCCTCGTTCAGGGGGCGCTGGCGACCGGCGGGCTGACCTGTCACCGAGCTGCGGGACAACGAAGCGGGGTCTGCGGGATGAATCAGTCGCTCTAGAACGTCGGGGCGGGGTGGAAGAGCGGGATCAGGACGTGGTCGATGAACTCTGCCTGTGCCGCTTCGGTCAGCCCGGAGCGGTCCAGGAGATACCTGGTCAGGATCTTCCCGAGGACCAACTCGAAGAGCAGGGAACCGGTCAGTGCTGAGTTTGGCGGGGCGTGTCGCTCGACCACGACCTGGCAGTCCTGACGCCGACGAGCCAGCGCTGCATCGTCCAGGCCATTCAGAAGGGAAGGTTCCTTGATGGCGGCGAGGAGGACGCTGACGAATGCTCGGAGGCTCTCGTGCTCGGCGAGGTGGACGAACAGCCCGACCAGTTGGCTCAGGTCCGCGCGCAGATCACCGGCATCGAGACTCAGAGCTGGCTGGTGGTGAGAGCGGGCTTCAAGGGCAGCGCTGACCAACGCTCTCTTGTCCGGCCAGCGGGCGTAGATCGTCGCCTTGCTCGCATGGGCACGGGCCGCCACTGCGTCGATCGTCATCCTGTCGAAGCCTTTCTCGCCCAGCACCTCGTAGGCCGCTGCGAGGATCGCTTGTTCCCTGGCTGCACCGCGTCTCCCTGCCATCCGGAACCCCTTTGTCTGTCTCATTGTCGACCGCCTGGGGCGCATCTCGAACTTTATCGGGATCGTCCTGCCGACCAAGGTGGAGATCGCCGAGCGGCAGGTGCTGCAGGGTGTGGACCTGACGCGCGCCATCGGTAGGCCTCGCGATGCACCCTGGAGCCTGACTGCTGCCCGACTACGCGCTCGAAGAGGCGACTGAGCTCTCCTGGACCGCAGATGTGCCACGTGGTCCCCGAGGGAAGGACGTTGGCGAGGAGATGAATGCTGTCTTCTGTGAGTCGGCCTTCGTTCTCTGTGAACCACGGCCGGATCGTCAGCCACGGGAACTTGCGCTCGCAACTGAGCAACTCTTCCCAGCAGGGCATGTCGTCCGGCCGGCGGGCGATGCACACCAGATCCACCGATGAGGCTCCGCCAGGGGCGGTCGTCTCGTCACGGATGCTTCGTAGTGTCGAGAGGAACGGGGTGATGCCCGCACCGGCAGCCACCCAGACACGCTCCGACCTGGCAGCGGGCTCGTCGCCGGGGTGAACGCTCCGAATGGCCCGCTGAGCTGCACTTCGTCACCGATCTTGAGCCCTGTCTGCGCCAGAGCCGTCCAGTCTCCTGAGGAACGGACGAGTACGCTCAACTCCGTCGAGCCCGCAGGGCTGGTCAGCGTAAACGGGTGGGTCTCCTTCCGTCCTGCGGGTGCCGCGGTGAGGAAGGCGAACTGGCCCGGACTATGCGCAGCGATCGGCGTTCCGATAGGTCGTAGGGTTACCTCAATGGCGCGCTCCCGTGGCATCAGTGTCGCCACTTGATACGTGTGTCCGCCACGGGCCCGGAGTGCCAGACGTGCCGTGATGCTGCCCAGTCCGAGCACGGCGAACGCGAACAATAGCACTCCGGACGGGGAGACAAGTGAGAACCACTCGCGACTCCCTGCCACGAAATGCGCCGTGAGTACGACGAAGCCCGCGGCAACCGCCATGTGCACCGGCTGCCAGCGGTGATACGGCAGCTTCGGGTTCAGCGCCAGCGCCACTGACCCGAACACAACCAGCAGCCCGAGAACCCCCAGCAGTATCGCAGGAGAGGGCTGCTCCAGAATGCTCACCCCGCGGTCGACCAAGGAGGCGAACGGGACCAGGATCACGTGCACGCCGATGACGCCCACGATCGCGATGCCGATCCCGCGATGGGCTAGATAGAGGCGGACCATCGGCCCGACCAGGTGCTCCAACATCGGCACTCGCAACGCCAGCAGCAGGTTCGTCGCCATCAGCGCGTACGCCAAGCCGCCAGCAGCCAGGGCCAGCCCGCTGAGGACATCGCCCTCCCTTGCGGACTGCGTCAGCAGAGCGATTGGCACCGCCGCGTTGAGAACGACAAGCAGCCCGACTCCGGGGTGTTGTCTCCAGTCCATTTGCGCGTCCTTTCTAGGCCCCGGAGCACTACCCGTCCGATGTCATGGGGAGACGACGGAGCCCGAACCTGCTTAAGTGTACGGTGGCGTACAGGTAGGGCAAACTCCTCCTCCGCTGTTCATTGATGCCGATCACACATCCGACGTCGACGCTGGGTCAGCTCGCGCCGCTGGCGGAGCCTCGGCGCACCGAGTCCCCGAGAATGTACATTTCAGGGTACT
>CAYVEH010000122.1:0-8049 GCA_964450585.1 uncultured Ornithinimicrobium sp. | reverse complement strand
CGCACGGCCAGCAGACTGTCGAACACCTGCTCCGGTGGCTTGGCCCGATAGCGAAGCGTCGGAACCCGGGAGACCGCGGTGACAAACCCCCGCTCGGCCAGCGAGGCGAGCACGTCGTAGGCCCGGGGTCTGGGGATCTGTCCAATGCGGGCAATCTCGGAGGGGGTGGCGTCATCCCGCCCGATGAGGGCGAGGTAACCCTGAGCCTCATAACGAGTCAGTCCCAGGTGCACGAGCTCGCCGACGGCTGCGTCTTCCATGCGCCGATCGTAGTGTAACTATTGACAGTGGTAACAAATCTGGGCAAGATTGCCGACGTTCACCGACCCGGAGGTTCTCAACGATGCTGACCTATCCCCGTCCAGCCGTGCGGCGTTCGTTCACGTCGCTGCTGGGCGTTGCACCCGTCACCGCCGCGCTGCTGGCTTCTCTCGGCGCGGCGCCGATGGATAACGCTCAAGCCGAGGCAGACCCTTACTCCGACGTGGAGTTGCAGGCCCGGACCAACCTGCTCGCGAACGACGCCGGCTACAACCTGCCGCCGGGCTCGTCGTTCAACAGCATCACCCCGCAGATCAACGAGGAGGCTGAGGTCTCCTTCCGGGTGCAGTACGTGGCAGGGACCGATCCGACGGTGGGCTACCCCGGCGTCTGGTACGGCAGCGACGGTGAGGGTGAGATCGTCTACACCGGATCGGAGGGGTGGTCGATCCCCGGCGAGGCGATCCTCAACGACCACGGCGACATCGTCTTCACCCTCTCCCAGGGTGGTGTGGGCAACGCGCTCTACCTCTATGAGGCCGAGACCGGAACGGCCAGCCAGGTGGGCACCTCACCGGTGGTGCCGAACTCCTACTACCCGGCCGGCATCACCAACGACGGCACCCTGACCTTCGAGGCCTCCTTCTTCACCGGCAGCGCTCTGGCCGGCTACGTCGAGGGCAGCGGCGTGTTCTACGTCCAGGACCAGGCGATGGACCCGGAGAGCGAGGTCAGCTACATCTACACCCCCCACGGCAACCGGGCGGGACAGATCGCCGCGAAGGTCTCCACCTCGGAGGACAAGACCACCGAGCAGGAACTGCGCGTGTTCAACGCCGACGGCACCTCGACGGTGCTGCTGGCCAACCAGGCGGTGGACCCCGACTCGCCGTATGCCGAGTTCAACAACGGGATCGCCGTCAACGACGAGGGTGTGGTCGCCGCGGTGGCCGAGCGAGCCTCCGACGGTGCCAAGGTCGTGGTCCGCTCCGACGGTGAGACCGTCACCGAGATCGCCGAGGAGAGCGCCGACGGCCCGATCCAGTCCATCGAGTACTTCCGCCCGGACATCAACAACGAGGGCCAGGTCGTCTTCCGCGCCGTCGGCCCGGACGGCCAGGGCGTCTTCGTCGGTGACGGCGGAGAGCTGCAGGCCGTGGCGGTCAAGGGCGACGAGGTGCAGACCGACCTGGGCACCGCCCAGCTGGGCCAGCACGACGCCAGCCCGGTCTTCGGCGGTGGCCCCACGATCAACGACCACGGCGACGTGGCCTTCGCCGCTGGTGTCCACCCGAAGGGAGACAACCTGGAGGAGTGGGGCAGCGGCGTCTTCGTCGCCTATGGCGGGGACTCCGAGGAGCCGCCTGCTGGTGGCGAGGCCGAGCAGGACATCGTGGCCACCGTGCCCGAGGACGCTGGCGAGGGCTCGCTGGTGATCTCCGTGGACCCCCAGGACCGCACCGTGGAGCTGCCGGAGCTGACCTCGCTGGGTGACCGCCTGGCCACCGAGGGCGAGCTGCGCCCAGTGACCGTGACGGACTCCCGGGCTAGCGACCCCGGCTGGGACGTCTCGGCGCAGGTCTCGGAGTTCTCCAACAGCTCGGACGACTCCTTCAGCGGAGGGTTCCTGGGCTGGGAGCCGCAGGTGCAGTCCACCACCGAGGGGCAGGACGTGACCGCCGGGCAGGTCGTGGAGCCGGGCTTCCCCTCCGGTGAGGGCCTGTCCGTGCCGCGGCCGCTGGGCTCGGCAGACGCCGGCTCGGGCAGCGGCACCGCGGTGCTGGGCGCCGGACTGGAGCTGCAGATCCCGCTGGACACCGCGCCCGGTGAGTACTCCGCCGTGCTGACCATCACCGCGATCTGATGAGGCTCCTGATGAGAATCCGACAGACACCGGCGGGTCCGGCCCGCCGGGAGCGGCGGCGCCACGGGCGCGTGCTCAGCGCGCTCGCGGCCACGGTCGCCCTGGGCATGGCCCCGGCGATGGGCGCGGCCGGGATCACCCCGGCCGAGCCGGCTGCTGCGGCGGTGACCCCTGCCGCCGCAGCAGCCGCCACCCCGGCAACCGCGACTGCCAACCCCACCTCGGGCAGCACGCTGGGTGTCTCGGCGACCGGTCGCTGGATCGTGCAGCTGGAGGATCCGTCGCTGGCCACCTACGACGGGGGTATCGCCGGGCTGACCGGCACCGCCCCCCAGGCCACCGGCGCTGACCAGCTGGATGTCAGCACCCAGGCCTCCCTGGCCTACGCCGACCACCTGCAGACGGCCCAGGCGCAGTTCGCGCAGCGGGCGTCCCAGGAGCTGGGGCGGGAGGTGTCGATCACCCGCTCCTATCAGGCGGTGCTCAACGCCGTGGTGATTGAGGCCGAGCAGGCCGAGGCCACCGAGCTGGCGCAGCTGCCCGGGGTGAAGCAGGTCTACCCCGATGAGTTCCGGGAACTGACCACGGACGTCTCCCACGACTACATCGGGTCCTCGGCCATCTGGGGCGGGGACACCGGTAGCGAGGTCGGCACCCGCGGTGAGGGTGTCCTCGTCGGCATCCTGGACTCCGGGATCAACCCCGAGCACCCGTCCTTCGCGGCCGTTGACGGCACGGGCTACCAGCACGAGAACCCCCTCGGTGAGGGGGAGTACCTCGGTGTCTGCGACCCCACGAACAGCCAGCAGGCCGATGAGGACATCTGCAACGACAAGCTGGTCGGTGCCTGGGCCTTCGACTACCGCTCCACCAGCGCCATCGACGCCGACGGGCATGGCAGCCACACCGCTGCCACCGCGGTTGGCAACGTGCACGAGGCCACGGTGACCGTGGGCGGGTCCACCTTCACCCGGGAGTTGTCCGGCGTGGCGCCGCGGGCGAACCTCATCGCCTACCGGGTGTGCCTGACCAACTGCCCGATCACCGCGATCCTGGCTGGCATCAACCAGGCTGTCACCGACGGTGTCGACGTGATCAACTTCTCGATCGCCGGGTCCGACGACCCGTGGCGGGACCCGATCAGCGTCGGCTTCCTGGAAGCCGCCAACGCCGGAGTCTTCGTCGCGGCAGCCGCCGGCAACGAGGGCCCGGGCGCCAGCACCACGGCGCACACCGGACCCTGGGTGACCGCGGTGGCGGCCTCCACCACCGACCGGGTCTTTGCGCAGACGCTGGGCGTGCTGAGCGCCGGGGCCCCGGACACGCTGCATGATGTTGCCGCGATCCCCAGCGGTGATGGACCCGTGCTGTCCGAGACCATGGCGGCACCCATCCGGGACGCCGAGGCCGTGGACCCGGGCAACAGCCTGGGGTGCGCACCCTTCCCCTCGGGAGTGTTCGACGAGTCGATCGCCCTGGTGGAGCGGGGAGCGTGCAACTTCTCGGACAAGGTCGACAACGCAACCGCCGCCGGCGCCCAGGCCGTGGTCGTCTTCAGCGACGCGGCCGGCCCGCCGACCACGATGGGCGGCATGAGCGACACCACCGTGCCCGCGGTGATGATCGCCCAGGACGCCGGTCAGCAGCTGCGTGAGCTGCTTGCCGGTCAGGACGTGGAGGTGCAGCTGAACCCGGAGACCTCGATCCTCACCGATGAGGCCTGGGGGAATGTCATCGCCGGGTTCTCCTCACGCGGTCCCTCGCGCTATGACCTGGTCAGCCCCACGATCACCGCACCCGGGGTCAACATCCTGGCCGCGGATGCCGGGGCCGCAGACGCCTACATGGTGCAGCAGGGCACCTCGATGGCCTCCCCGCACGTGGCGGGGGCCGGCGCCCTGATGACGGCGCTGCACCCGGACTGGACGCCCATGCAGATCCGGTCGGCACTGGCCGCTACGGCGACCGCCGACGTGCTGGACACCGGCAACGGACCGGCCAGCGTCTTCGACCAGGGGTCGGGGCTGCTGAACCTGGACGCCGCCGGACGGGCCGGGCTGGTGCTCGATGAGTCGTACGAGAACCTCAAGGCTGCCAACCCGGCACCGGGCTTCGACGGTGAGCCGCGGACGTTGAACGTCCCGGCCCTGGTGAACCAGACCTGCGGTTCCTCGTGCAGCTGGACCCGGACGGTGACCAACGTCGCCGACAGCACGGTCACCTACACGGCCACCGGGCACAGCGAGGACGGGTTGACCATGGAGGCCTCCCCGGCATCCATCACCCTGGCGCCAGGGGAGTCGGCCACGGTGGAGATCGCCGCGCAGACCGGCTCCGCGACCAACGGGCAGTGGGCCATGGGCTCGCTGACCTGGTCGACCTCGGGCACGCACGCCGGTGGCGCACCGATCGCCGATGCGCACTTCCCGGTCGTGGTGATGTCCGCTGACCCGCAGATCACGGTCGAGCCGGGTCAGGTCGAGACCGACCAGGAGGTCGACACCGTCACCGAGCACACGGTGACGATCGGCAACACCGGTGGTCAGGAACTCACCTGGAGCGTGGTGGAGGACCCCGCCGAGCAGGCCGTCACGCTGCGTCCGGTGGCCGCGACGTCGATCGCCGCCGCAGCACTGCCGCAGGACCGGACCCTGGCCGGCGACGGAGCCACGCTGAGCCCGCAACACAACGGGGCAAGCACGGCCACCACGCAGGCATCAGCGCCATCGGCCGGGCTGACGGCCGCTGAGGGCACGGTGACGATGACCCACTCGGAGTCCCAGGAGATCCTGGCCAACAACACGGTGGCCTGCTCCACGGAGACCGGGCTGACCGGTGACAACGGCTACCTGCGGACCTTCACGCTGGAGGACTTCGCGATCACCGAGGAGTTCGCGGTGAATGAGGTGTCCTTCGGGATCGAGGCGGTCAACGGTGCCCCCACACCGCTCACCGTGCGGCTCTACACGCTGGACCAGGAGCCGCTGGTCTACGACAACATGACCGAGATCGGCAACGCCTCGGTGACGTTGATGCCGCAGACGCTGCAGATGACGACCGTGCCGGTGACTGGCACCGTCCCGGCCGGGGCCACGCTGGTGGTCGAGCTGGACGCGCCGGACACCAGCGACGTCAGCGGGTTCTACGCCGGCTCCAACAACGCCGGTGAGTCTGCCCCGTCCTACCTGCGCTCGGTCGAGTGCGGTATGCCGGAGCCGGCCCCGATGGCCCAGCTGGGCTTCCCGGACACCCACCTGGTCATGAACGTGACCGGGACGACGGAGGTGCCCGAGACCGAGCTGCCGGACTGGCTGTCCGTGGACCCGATGTCGGGCTCGGTGCCCGGTGGGCAGAGCCAGGAGATGACCCTGCGGGTGGACTCCACCGGGCTGACCCCCGGGGAGACCTACGGGGCCCTGGTGATGCTGGAGTCCAACGACCCGAACCAGCCGACCACCCAGCTGCCGGTCACGCTGAGTGTCACCGAGGAGGACGGGACCGAGCCGCCGGAGGGCGGCCAGGCCGACCAGGACATCCGGGCCACGGTGCCGCAGGATGTGGGTGAGGGGTCCCTGCTGATCTCGGTGGATCCGCAGGATCGGACCGTGCAGCTGCCGGAGATGACCGCTGCCGGGGACCGGCTGACCACCCAGGGCCAGTTGCGCCCGGTGACGGTCACCGACTCCCGGGAGAGCAACCCCGGGTGGGACGCCTCGGCCCAGGTGTCCGGGTTCACCGCCACCTCGGGTGAGGGGTCCTTCGGCGGTGGGTTCCTGGGATGGGACCCACAGGTGACGTCCAGCTCGGACGGGCAGGACGTGACTGCCGGAGCCCCGGTCGCCCCGGGCTTCCCCACCGGTGAGGGCCTGTCCGTGCCGCGGATCCTGGCCACCACCGACCCCGGGGCGGGCGTCGGGTCGGCGATCCTGGGAGCAGGCCTGGACCTGCAGATCCCGCTGGACACCGCTCCGGGCACGTACACCGCCGTGCTGACCATCACCGCGCTGTGATGTGATGCCAGGCATGTTGCGAGCAGCACTTGCCGCCCTGGCGGGGGTGGTCGTCGGTCTGGGACCGGCGATCACCCCCGCGGGGGCCGCGGCGCCTCAGATCCTGCACGCCCAGGAGGGCAGTTCCGACCAGGGCTCCGACCAGGCGGAACAGACCAACCCGTCCCCGGAGGGTGAGGGCTCGGCCCTGACCTGGTCGGTGCAGCCGGCCGGGGAGGAGGGTGCGGACGGGCGCCCCCACTGGGAGTTCGAGCTGGAGCCCGGCGAGTCCGTCGAGGACGTGGCCCAACTCAACAACTTCAGCGACGAGGTGGTGACCTTCCGGGTCTACTCCCACGACGCGATCAACAGCCCCGAGGGTGGCTTCACCCTCCAGCCGGCCAACGAGGAGCCGAAGCAGGTCGGCGCCTGGATCGGCCTAGACGAGGAGATCACGGTCGAGCCGGGGGACAGCGTCACTATCCCGTTCACCCTGACGGTGCCGCAGGATGCCGTCCCCGGTGACCACGCCGGTGGCATCGTCGCCTCGGTCACCTCCCAGACGACCGACGCGCAGGGCCAGCAGGTGCTGGTCGAGAACCGGGTTGGCTCGCGGATCTACCTGCGCGTGGCCGGTGAGGTCACCCCGGCGCTGCAGGTGAGCAACCTGTCCGTCTCCTACGACCGGTCGTGGGTGCCGTTCACGGCCGGGTCGACGACCGTCAGTTACGAACTGCGTAACACCGGCAACATCCGGTTGGCTGGCGAGCAGAGCATCAGCGGTCACGGCCTGTTCGGCTGGGGAGAGCACAGCGTCTCCATCGAGCCGGCCGGGGAGATCCTGCCCGGGGAGTCCGTGACGGTCTCCCACGAGGTGGAGGGGGTGCTGCCGCTGTTCCGGATCACCGAGGAGGTGCTGGTCACCCCGGAGGCGCCGCAGACCGGCACCGCCACCGCGTTGCCGGTGGTGCAGGCCACCGACTCGGCGCAGGCGTGGGCGCTGCCCTGGGTGGAGTTGCTCATCCTGGCCGTGATCCTGCTCTGGGTGGTGCTGGGGTGGTGGCGTCGCCGCCGGTCCAAGAAGAAGAGTGCCGCCCAGATCGAGGAGGCTGTCGCCAAGGCCAAGGAGGAGGTCCGCCGGGAGATGCAGGAGTCCTCGGCCGCCAGCACCTCCGAGGCGGGCCCGGGCGAGACGAGATCGGCCGAGACGAGGTCGGGCACCGATCGACCGGCCGACTCCTCCTAGGAGCCAGCCGCAGATGCCTCAGGCCCGCCCACCGCTGCGGTGGGCGGGCCGATCACTGTCTCGAGCGTCTGCAGCAGCCCCCGGCGCAACTCATTGGCCCGGGCACTGAACACCCGCTGGGCCGCCGCGTACTCGGCCCGGCCCTGCGGGGTCTCAATCCGCACCGGCTCATAGCCCAGTTCGGACAGGTCGTACGGTGCCGCCCGCATGTCGAGCTCCCGGATCTCCCGGGCCAGCCGGAAGGCGTCGAGGGTCAGCTCGCTCGGCACGAGGGGCGTCAACTTGTAGCACCACTTGTAGACGTCCATCCCGGCGTGCAGACAGCCCGGCTGCTCCTGGTCGACCTGCCCCGGTCGGGTGGGCGTCAGCCGGTTCAGCGGAGCCGCCTGCGGGGTGAAGAACCGGTAGGCGTCAAAGTGCGAGCAGGTGATGGTGGCCGCCTCCACCACCTCATCGGTGCCGCGCGGCCCCAGCCGCAGCGGCCACCCGGCGTGCCGCAGCTGCTCCGGGTCGGCCCGGTAGACCATGGCCCACTCGTGCAGACCAAAGCAGCCGAAGCGGCCCGGCCGGGACAGGGTTGCCGAGAGCAGCCGCTGCACGAACTGCAGCATCGGGGCCCGTTTGGCCACGAAGCCGGCCAGGTCCACCCTCGCCTGCCCCTCGGCATACCGATAGAAGGGCCAGTCTGC
>CAYVEH010000121.1:0-8102 GCA_964450585.1 uncultured Ornithinimicrobium sp. | reverse complement strand
TCGAACGTGCCCGGACGTCCTTCGGTCTGCCCGAAGTCTTCCCAGTGCTTGGCGGCAGCGGTCGGCCCCATCGTTCGTAGGTCGGGGTGCCAGCTCCGGTAGAAGTCAACATCGAAATCGTCGCTCGTCAAGGTTGAGCTCCTGTCGGATTCGCTGGGCGGCATCGGGTCACGGCGCTCGGTACCTTACGCGATCGACAGGTGCCTTTGCAGCCAGCCGTACGCTTGCGATCCCGGCGGAGATGTCGGTGCCGGATGGCAGGATGTCGACATGCCGCACGAAGCGACACCAGCCCAAGCGATCAGGCCCACCGATATGCCCGCCAGCGACGCCCACGACCTTATCCGGGTGCGCGGGGCGCGGGAGAACAACCTCAAGGACATCAGCGTCGAGATCCCCAAACGTCGCCTCACGGTGCTCACCGGGGTCTCCGGCTCGGGTAAGAGCTCGCTGGTGTTCGGCACCATCGCCGCCGAGTCCCAGCGACTCATCAACGAGACCTACAGCACCTTCGTGCAGGGCTTCATGCCGACCCTGGGGCGACCCGATGTGGACGTCCTGGAGGGGTTGACCACGGCGATCATCGTCGACCAGGAGTCCATGGGCGCCAACATCCGCTCCACCGTGGGCACCGCCACCGACGTCAACGCGATGCTGCGGATCCTCTTCAGCCGGCTCGGGGACCCGCACATCGGGTCGGCCAAGGCGTTCTCGTTCAACGTCGCCTCGGTCTCCGGCGCCGGCGCGGTCACCCTCGAGAAGGGTGGCCAGAAGGTCAAGGAGCGACGGTCGTTCACGATCACCGGTGGCATGTGCAACCGGTGCGAGGGCACCGGCCAGGTCACCGACTTCGACCTCACCGCCCTGTTCGATGAGACCAAGTCGCTGCGCGAGGGAGCGCTGACCATCCCCGGATACAGCATGGACGGCTGGTACGGGCGGATCTACATGGGCAGCGGTTTCCTGGACCCGGACAAGCCCATCAAGGACTACACCGCCCAGGAGCTGGCCGACCTGCTGCACAAGGAGGCCACCAAAATCAAGGTGGAGGGCATCAACGTCACCTACGAGGGGCTGATCCCCCGCATCCAGAAGAGCTTCCTGTCCAAGGACCGGGAAGCGATGCAGTCCCACATCCGGGCGTTCGTCGACCGAGCCGTGACCTTCACCGACTGCCCGGACTGTGCGGGCACCCGACTCAACGAGGGCGCCCGTTCCTCGCTGATCAGGGGCAAGAGCATCGCCGACTGCTGCCAGATGCAGATCAGCGACCTGGCCGAGTGGGTGCGCGAGCTGGACGAACCCTCGGTGGCCCCGTTGCTGGAGGGCCTGCAGGAGACCCTGGACTCCTTCGTGGACATCGGCCTGGGCTACCTCTCCCTGGACCGTCCCTCCGGGACCCTGTCCGGTGGGGAGGCCCAACGCACCAAGATGATCCGGCACCTGGGCTCGGCACTGACCGATATCACCTACGTCTTCGACGAGCCGTCGATCGGGTTGCACCCCCACGACATCCAACGGATGAACACGCTGCTGCAGCAACTGCGCGACAAGGGCAACACCGTGCTGGTGGTGGAGCACAAGCCGGAGACCATCGCGATCGCCGACCACGTCATCGACCTGGGGCCGGGGGCCGGCGCCTCCGGTGGCGAGGTCGTCTACGAGGGTGACGTCGCCGGCCTACGGGGCAGCGACACGCTGACCGGCCGGCACCTGGACGACCGGGCACGACTCAAGGAGTCCGTCCGGGCCCACACCGGGGTGCTCCCGATCCGTGGCGCGGACACCCACAACCTGCGCAACGTCGACGTGGACGTGCCCACCGGGGTGCTGGTGACGGTGACCGGCGTCGCGGGCAGCGGCAAGAGCTCGCTGATCCACGGGTCGCTGGCCGCCCAGGAGGGCGTGGTGGTCATCGACCAGGCGGCGATCAAGGGGTCGCGGCGCAGCAACCCCGCGACCTACACCGGGTTGCTCGAGCCGATCCGCAAGGCCTTCGCCAAGGCCAACGGGGTCAAGCCGGGTCTGTTCAGCCCGAACTCCGAGGGCGCCTGCCCGGCCTGCAAGGGCGCCGGGGTGATCTATACCGATCTGGCGATGATGGCCGGGGTGGTCACCACCTGCGAGGAGTGTGAGGGTCGACGCTTCCAGGCCTCGGTGCTGGACTACACCCTCGGCGGGCGCACCATCAGTGAGGTGCTGGAGATGTCGGTCGCCCAGGCGGAGGACTTCTTCGCCGAGGGCGAGGCACGGATCGCTGCGGCGCACAAGATCCTGGTGCGGCTGAAGGATGTCGGGCTGGGCTACATCACGCTCGGGCAGCCGTTGACCACCCTCTCCGGTGGCGAACGACAGCGGCTCAAACTGGCCGCACAGATGGGTGAGAAGGGCGCGGTGTACATCCTGGACGAGCCCACCACCGGCCTCCACCTGGCCGACGTGGAGAACCTGCTGGGCCTGCTGGACCGGCTGGTCGATGGTGGTCAGTCGGTCATCGTCATCGAGCACCACCAGGCCGTGATGGCCCATGCGGACTGGATCATCGATCTGGGCCCGGGGGCCGGTCACGACGGCGGCCGGGTGGTCTTCGAAGGCACCCCCCGGGACCTGGTGGCCGATGCCACGACACTGACCGGCCAGCATCTGCGGGACTACGTCGGGTGAGTGACGAGGCACCGGACGTCTTCGTCCGGCAGGTGCGCGAGGCCCTCGCCCGGGCGGGGGACCCACAGCGCGCCCGGGCCCAGCAGCGATACATGAAGTCCGCACTGCCCTTCCGCGGCCTGGCACGGCCGGTGCTCAAGGCCACCCTGCGCCCCCTGCTGGACGATGCGACCGACCCGTTCAGCGACGCAGCCACGTGGGAGAGGACCATCCGCACCCTCTGGGACCAGGCCAGCTACCAGGAGGAGCGGTATGCCGCGCTGCTGCTGGCCGCACACCGCCGGTCCGGACCCTTCCGGGACGTGACGGCCCTGCCGCTGTACCACGACCTGGCTCGCAGCGGCGCCTGGTGGGACCTGGTCGATGACATCGCCAGCCGCGGTGTGGCCCCCATCCTGCGCGCCGACCCGGTCCGTGCGCGGCCCGTCGTGCGCGCCTGGGCCACGGACGACGACCTATGGGTGCGCCGCACAGCGATCCTGGCCCAGTTGCCAGCGAAGGCCGCCACCGACACCCAGCTGCTCGCTCACTGCCTGGATCACAACCTGCCCGGCAGCCTCTTCGGCTCCGAGTTCTTCATCCGCAAGACCATCGGGTGGGCGCTGCGGCAGTACGCCAAGACCGACCCACAGTGGGTGCTGGACTACGTCGCCGACCATGAGTTGAGCCCGCTGAGCCGGCGTGAGGCGCTCAAGCACCTCCGGTGACCAGCCCGGCGCGGTGCCTCGATAGCCCGACGCGGCGCGGCACCGCTGCCTAGGCTGGGAGCGTGGCAGCCACAGATGAGGCGGGCGCGGGCACCGACGCGGTGGTCCGACGCGGCGCCGCCCAGTTGTATGCCGGTCCACCGGCGGACTTCATCGCCACCCGGACCGCACTGGTCCGGAGCGCCAAGGCCGATGGCCAGCGCGAGGCCGCCCAGCAGCTCGCCGCGCTGCGCAAGCCCAGCGTCGCCGCGTGGGTCCTGAACCAGCTCGTGCACGGCCATGATGCGGTGATCGACCGGCTGACCGACCTGGGGGTGCGGCTGCGGCAGGCAACGGCAGCGCTGGATGCCGCCGCGCTGGCCGGAATGCGCGCTGAGCGCGATGAGACGTTGGCTGACCTGGTCTCCGCCGCGACCACCGCCGCTGCTGAGCGGGGCCAGCGGTTGACGCCAGCGGTGGCGAATGAGGTGCGCGACACCGGCATCGCAGCCCTGGCCGATGCCGCCGCAGAAGAGGTCTTGGTCTCCGGCACCCTGACCCGCTCGTTGAGCTACTCCGGCTTTGGGGAGGTCGACCTGTCGGAGGCAGCCGCCACGACCAGCACCGGGGTGGTGCTGACCTCGATCTCCGGGGGGCGGGAGGCCGCAAGCTCCCCGGAGGAGCCGGATCGCCACACCATCGACGACGAGGACGACACCGTCGAGGACGACGCCGCAGAGCAGGCCGCAGCGCTGGCCGAGGCAGCGGCCGCCGAGGAGCACGCCCGTCGACTCGCCCAGGCCAAGCAGGCAGTGGCCAGCGCGGAGAAGGAGGTCGGGCGACGCCGGGCCTCCGTGGATGCCGCCCGCAACCGCAGCGAGGCCACCCGCACCCGGGTCACCTCGTTGCAGGAGCAACTGGACCGGGCCCGCGAGGAGGATGATGAGGCCCTGCAGGCACTCACCGACGCGGTGACCGCGGCCACGCAGGCTGGCACCGAGCTGGAGTCAGCTCGGGCCCACCTCGCCGCGCTGGCCGAAGCGCCTGGGCAGCACACCGACGAGCAAGGGAGCCCTTCGTGAGCCACGCGCACCGCATGCTCCTGCTGGCCCATGCCGCCGCCGGCTCGGTCGAGCACGACCGGGCCCGCACCATCCGCGACGCCATCGCCGAGCTGACGTCCGCCCCCGTCGAGCTGTGCACCCCCGACTCCCCCGGCAACTATGCTGAGGCCGTCGCCTCGGCCGCCGGTGCGGACATCGTCATCCTCGGCGGTGACGGCTCGATCCACCAGTTGCTGCAGGAGGTGCACGACCAGGACCTGTTGGCCCAGATCGGCCCGATCAGCGTGATCCCGCTGGGCACCGGCAATGACCTCGCCCGTGGGGCCGGTGTGCCGCTCGACACCCAGGAGGCGATCCGGGTCGCCACCAGCGGCAGACCCACCCCGCGGAGCCTGCTGCTGGATGACGCCCAGTCGGTGGTCGTCAACGTCGTCCATGCCGGTGTCGCCGCCGAGGCGACCGCACGGGCCAGCACCGCCAAGGGGCTCCTGGGACGCATCGGGTATGCCGTAGGCGCCGTCCGTGCCGGCGTCACGGTCCCCGGACGGCAGCTACGCGTCGAGGTCGATGGGGTGCAGGTGAGCGACGGAACCCGACCGGTGCTCATGGTGACCGCTGCGCTCGGCCGGTCGATCGGCGGGGGAGCACCGGTGGCTCCGCAGTCGATGAGCACCGATCACCTGGTGGACGTCCTGGTCGCCTACGACAGTTCCATGGCGGCACGGGTCGGCTTCGCCCGCGACCTGCGCACCGGTCGGCATACCGAGCGCGACGATGTGGTGGTCACCCGCGGTCGCGAGGTGCTGGTGCAGGCCGTCGCGGCTGCCGATGCCTTCCGGACCAATGCCGACGGCGAGGTCTCCGAGGAGCTGCCGTCCCGACGTTGGCGCCTGCTGCCTGAGGTCTGGCAGCTGCGCGTCCCCAGGTCCGGATGAGCCCCGACGCCCCCGCCGCGAGCCCGGTCGCCAGCCAGCACCCCCGACTGTCACCGGAGCAGGCCGAACGCCTGGACCAGTGGCTGCCCGCTGCCACCCTGGTGCGCGACCACAGTTGGCCGGAGGCGCCCCGCGCGGTGCTGCAGGTGCAGCACCGCGACCAGCACTTCATCGTCAAGGCCGGGACACCGGAGGACGGGCACATGACCCGGGAGATCACGGCTCACCACCGGTGGCTGCGGCCCTGGACCTCGGTCGGTCGAGCTCCCGCCGTCGTGCACGCCGACGCGGCCCTGCGGCTGCTGGTCACCCAGTACCTGCCCGGGCGCCTGGTGCTGGGCTCCGTCCACCAGGACGAGCCGGCCCTGTATGAGCAGGCCGGTGCGCTCCTGGCCACCCTGCACGAGCAGGAGTCGGTGATCGACGCTGACGATGAGGCGCGTCAGACCGCCCGCGCGGTGCGTTGGCTGGACGGACCGCACCGCATCGCCCCGCACGTTGAGGAAGCACTCCGGAGCGAGATCGCCAACTGGCCCGCGCCACCCAGCACGCTGGTGCCCACCCACGGGGACTGGCAGCCGCGCAACTGGTTGATCCACCAGGGCGTGCTCGCGGTCATCGACCTGGGCCGGGCCGCCCTGCGGCCCGCCATGACCGACTTCGCGCGACTCGCCGCGCAGGACTTTGCCCGAGATCCGGCGCTGGAGGAGGCCTTCCTGCGCGGATACGGTCACGACCCACGCCAGCCGGGCGCCTGGCACCGGGTGCAGGTCCGTGAGGCGATCGGCACCGCCGCGTGGGCCTACCAGGTGGGTGCAACAGAGTTCGAGGCGCAGGGGCACCGGATGATCGCCGCAGCGCTCCGGCTCGACACCGCAGGAGAGGCCCATGAGTAAACACATCGACTATCGGGTCGAGGGACCGATCGCCCAGGTGAGGCTGCAGCGGCCCGAGGCGCTGAACGCCCTCACCCTGGAGATGCTGGAGTCACTGACCCGTGCCACCCGCGGGTTGCGGCCCCGGCGCGAGGTGCGCGCGGTGCTGCTCACCGGTGCGGGCCGGTCCTTCTGCGCCGGGCTGGACTTCCGGGCGGTGCTGGCCGACCGCCACCGCCTGGCGCGCGCCTTCCTGCCCCGCCCGTGGCGCGGCACCAACGTCTTCCAGGAGGCCTGCTACGGCTTTCGCCGGCTGCCGGTCCCGGTGATCGCCGCGGTGCAGGGCCACTGTCTGGGTGCCGGGCTGCAGCTCGCACTGGGCGCCGATATCCGCTTCACCACCGCCGAGGCGAGCTGGTCGGTGATGGAGGGCAAGTGGGGCCTGATCCCGGACATGGCCGGCATCCGGATGCTCGCTGACCAGATCGGCATGGCCCAGGCCAAGCACCTCACCATGACCGCACAGGTCATCACCGGCGCGGAGGCAGAGCGGTTGGGTCTGGCCACCGTGGTCGACGACCCCCAGTCGGCGGCACACGAGCTGGCTGAGCAGCTGCTGACTCGGTCCCCGGACGCCCTGGCGGCCGCCAAGCGGCTGTTCGAGCGCAGTTGGCACGCCCGACCGCGCCGCACCTTCGGCCGGGAACGGCGCGAGCAGCTGCGGCTCCTGCTGCTGCCGAACACCACCCGAGCGCGCCAGGCGGCCGCCGGCTCCGAACACGCCAGTTTTGCTGATCGGGCGCGCCGGTGGAAGGACTGAGACAGGATGGGGTCGTGAAGTTCCTGATCTTCGGTGGCAGCGTCTTCCTCTCCAAGGCGGTCGCGCAGGTGGCACTGGACCGCGGGCACACCGTGGTGTGCCTCTCCCGCGGGGACAGTGGCTCCCCGCCAGAGGGTGCCCACCACATCGTGGCCGACCGGTCCGAGGAGACCGACCCGCGCGCCGGCACCTGGACCGGTCTGGCCTCCCAGCAGTGGGATGCGGTGATCGACGTGGCCCGGACCCCCTCCTGGGTGGAGACCGCCCTGGCGGCGCTGAAGGGGCAGGTCCAGCACTGGACGTTCGTCTCCACCGTCAACGTCTACGCCGACCTGTCCACACCGGGTGGCACGCCTGCGGACACCCCGGTGCTGAAGCCCGCCGACGGTGACCTGGAGGACGCCGGTGACCCCACCGCATACGGGCGAAACAAGGTCGCCTGCGAGCAGGCCGTGCAGCGGGAGATGTCCGGTGCGTGCCTGATCGCCCGGTCCGGGTTGCTCGTCGGCCCCGGTGACCCCAGCGGCCGGTACACCTACTGGCCCGAGCGGCTCTCGCGCGGCGGGCGGGTGCTGGTCCCCCAGCCACGGGATGCCCCGACCCAGCTGATCGACGTCCGGGATCTGGCCCAGTGGCTGGTCACCGCCGCCGAGGAGCAGCTCACCGGCACCTTCGACGCCGCTGCCCCACCGGTGCCCTTCGAGCAGTTCCTCACCCAGACCGCCGCCGCGGTGGAGCCGGAGGAGCCACCGGGACGGGAGGAGGCGCCGGACGTGCGGTTCGTCTGGGCCGACCCCGAGGAGCTGGAGTCCCTGGATGTCCGCCCCTGGAGCGGCCCCCGTTCCCTCCCGCTGTGGCTGCCGGACCCCGCGTATGCCGGGATGCGGACCCGGGATGTCAGCGCCACCGTCGCCGCGGGGCTGAGCCCCCGACCGCTGGGAGAGACGGCCCGGGACACCCTGGAATGGGTCACCACCGGCAACGGCGCCCGGAAGGCCGGTCTGACCTGGGACGAGGAGCAGGACATCATCGCCGCACTGCATGACCCAAGTTAGGCG
>CAYVEH010000120.1:0-8257 GCA_964450585.1 uncultured Ornithinimicrobium sp. | reverse complement strand
CAAGCTGATGGGCTTCGGCCACCGGGTCTACAAGAACTACGACCCGCGCGCCGCCCTGGTCAAGAAGTCCGCGCACGAGATCTTCTCCAAGGTCGGCGGTGGCAACCCGCTGCTGGACCTGGCGCTGGAGCTGGAGCAGACCGCCCTGGAGGACGACTACTTCGTGGAGCGGAAGCTCTACCCGAACGTCGACTTCTACACCGGCCTGATCTACGAGTCGATGGGCTTCCCGTCCAACATGTTCACCGTGCTCTTCTCG
The DNA here is from genome assembly GCA_964450585.1 of uncultured Ornithinimicrobium sp. Taxonomy (GTDB): domain Bacteria; phylum Actinomycetota; class Actinomycetes; order Actinomycetales; family Dermatophilaceae; genus Ornithinicoccus. The sequence goes on along the minus strand of CAYVEH010000120.1, from coordinate 7,998 downwards.
ATCGGCCGGCTGCCCGGCTGGATCGCGCAGTGGCGCGAGATGATCAACGACCCGGCCACCAAGATCGGTCGCCCGCGGCAGTTGTATGTCGGCAGCCCGGCCCGCGACTACGTCCCCGCGGACGCTCGCTGACCCAGAGGTCTCACCACCACCTGGGGTCAGCGACCCTCGTTCCGGTCTGACCGGGACGAGGGTCTTCTCATCCGCCGGTCACGGCCCCGCCACGGTGATCAGCACCGTGTGCTCACCCGCCGGGCCTGGGGTGGACTGCCAGGCCAGGGGGTCGCGATGCCGGTCCCAGAGCCGGTCAGCCACGTGCACCTGCACGATCTGCTCGGACTCCGCATGGGCCACCGCCCAACTGGCCACCGCCCAGGCCTGATCGGCTCCGGCGGTCTGCAACCGCAGGGTGTGGCCCTGGACCGTCCCCTGCCCGGCGAACGTCTGCTCTGCCTTGGTGAGCACCTGCTGGGCTGAGCCGGCCCCGGTGGGATCATCCAGGCGGCAGGCGACCGCGGCGTGGGTCTGCCCGACCAGTCCGGAGGCCAACACCCGGGCCTCGCCCTCGTGGTCGGCATACGCGTCCGGGTAACCGCTGCGTTGCACCTCCTGGGCGATCTCGGTGACCACCCAGTCGGCCCAGCCCGGCACTGCCTCCAGCGCATCGAAGAACGCATGGGAGGCGTACACCGGGTCAGTGACCTCCTCGGGGCTACCCCACCCCTGGCTGGGGCGCTGCTGGAAGAGCCCGAGGGAGTCGGCGTCACCGTAGGTCAGGTTGCGCAGCTTGGACTCCTGGATCGCGGTGGCCAACGCGATGGTGGCCGCCTTGGGCGGCAGGCCGCGCTGGACCGCGACCATGCTGATGGTGGCGGCGTTGGCCGCCTGCTCCGGGGACAGCTGAGCGGTCTGGTCTCCGGCCGTGAACTCACACACCGGGCTGCGCAACTCGGTGATCAACCAACGGGCTCCGATCACCCCGACCAGCACCGCCACAGCGGTGACCAGAACCAGCACCAACAGACTTCGCCGCCGTGGCCGGCGGGCCTCGGCGGCCGGGTCATCCTGGCCGGCCGGGGTCATGGCCTGATTCTACGGCGCGACCACCACGCGACCGCGCCCCGCACCCGGCGTGGGCCAGCCGCTCCCGGTGTCGTTCGCGGCACCCCCGGGCTCTGCGGGGACCACCGCGGTTCATCTGCAGAACCGGCCCGGCTCTGGGATGCTGGGGATATGAGCACCTACACCGTTCCGGGACTCGACAAGACCAACAACGATGCGACCGTCGACCTGTTGCAGCGTCGGCTGGCGGCCTACAACGACCTGCACCTGACGCTCAAGCATGTGCACTGGAACGTGGTCGGTCGCACCTTCATCGCCGTCCACGAGATGATCGACCCCCAGGTCGAGTTGGTGCGCGGTTACGCCGACGAGGTCGCCGAGCGTGTTGCCACCATGGGTGGCTCACCGAAGGGCCGCAGCAGTGACATCATCGCGCTGCGCACCTGGGAGGACTACCCGCTGGGTCGGGACAACGTGATGGCCCACCTGGCTGCGCTCGACGAGGTCTACAACGGCGTCATCGCCGACAACCGCACCGTGATCGAGGAGCTTGACAAGCTCGACCTGGTCACCCAGGACATGATCATCGGGCACACCGCTGAGCTGGAGAAGTTCCAGTGGTTCGTGCGGGCCCACCTGGAGGAGCCCGACGGCACCCTGCAGACCGACTCAGAGCAGCCGTGAGCACAGCCGGTATGCCGAGCCTCCCGGCCGGGGCCTCGGCATACCGCTGGCTGGTGCGATCGAGGAGGCGCTGCACCCACTCCTCAGCGTGACCCGCCCCCGACACGCGCGTCGTGGCCCCCCGGGTCTGGCGACCGGAGCGGGTCGTCCGGGTCGGGTATGTCATCAAGCACGTGGATGGGCTGTTGCGCAGTCGGTTGGAGGAGCGGCCGCAGCTGCAGTGAACCGCCCGCCGCGCTCTCCGGTTACGCTCCAGACGATGGCACGGTTTAGGTTCATCTGGTGAGCCAGTCCAATGAGTACCGTCAGGGCCCGGTCACCCTGCGGGGTCGCAAGGTGCCCACCAGCACGACCGACCAGCGGTTGCTGGACCACAGCGGTCCCGCCGACTGGGTGCACACCGACCCGTGGCGGGTGATGCGGATCCAGTCCGAGTTCGTGGAGGGGTTCGGCACCCTGTCCGACCTCGGACCGGCCGTCAGCGTCTTCGGGTCAGCCCGCACCGAACCCGGGCACCCGGTCTACGAGCTGGCCACCGCCGTCGGCACCGCGCTGGTGGAGGCCGGGTATGCCGTGATCACCGGGGGTGGACCGGGCACCATGGAGGCCGCCAACCTGGGTGCGGCGCAGGCCGGAGGCACCTCGGTCGGGTTGGGGATCGAGTTGCCGTTCGAGACCGGGTTGAACGCGCACGTCAATCTCGGCATCAACTTCCGGTACTTCTTCGCCCGCAAGACCATGTTCGTCAAGTACGCCCAGGGGTTCATCGTCCTGCCTGGTGGGTACGGCACCCTCGACGAGCTGTTCGAGGCAGTCACCCTGGTGCAGACCGGCAAGGTCACCCACTTCCCGATCGTGCTGATGGGTCGGGACTTCTGGGCACCGCTGCTGGGCTGGTTGCAGGAGACCCTGGTGGGGGCGGCGACCATTTCCGCCGGCGACCTGGACCTACTGCAGTTGACCGATGACCCCGACGAGGCGGTCCGCATCATCCGGCAGGCCCGCCCGTGATCCTGATCCTGGTGATCGTGGCGGTGCTGGGCCTGGGTGTGCTGGCCGCCCTGCTCGTGCTGCGCACCGGGGTCCCCGGGGTGCCGGACCCGGTCACCACCGAGTCGTTCGAGCCGCTGCCACGGGCGGGCATCACCACCGCCGATGTCAGTCAGCTCCGCTTCGACCAGGCGATCCGCGGCTACCGGATGTCCCAGGTCGACGAGGTGCTGGACCGGCTCACCGAGGAACTGCGCGACCGGGATGCCGAGATCGACCGGCTGCGCCGGGAGCTGGCCGAGGTGCCCGTCGACTTCACCGGCAGGAGCAACACGCCGGAGCGTGACCATGGGGAGTCTTGAACTCGTCCGGACCCTGCCCGGTGACCCGGACCAGGTGTTCGCCGTGCTGGGCGACTTCGCGGCCTACGGGCAGTTCCAGCCGCTGACCACGATCCGCGCCACTCCCGGCCCGGTCGGCCCCGGCTGGTCCTTCGTGGCCCGCACCGGGGTGGGGCCGCTGTCGGTCACTGACCGGATGGTCGTCACCGAGTGGGAGCCAGGCGCACACTTCACGATCGTCAAGCTGGGGCCGGTCCTGGACGGTGGCGCCAGCGTGCACCTGAGCGCCGAGGGCCCGGACACCAGGGTGGTCTGGCGTGAGGAGATCGTGCCCCGGCCAGGGTGGCTCGGGCGGCACACCAGCCTCCTGGTCGACCCGACGATGCGTTGGTTCCTGGGGCGGTCCCTGGACCGCATGGCCACCCGGGTCGGGGAGCAGTGACCCGCGCCACGGTGCGGTTCCTGCTGATCCTGCTGGGGCTGTACACCCTCTTTCGGCTGATCACCACCGCGATCCTGCTGTGGGTCGTTGCGGTGCACCAGGACCCGATGATCCTCAGCGGACAGGTGCACCCCTACTTTGATCTGGCCACGCTGTGGGACGGTGCCTGGTACGAGAGCATCGCCACCACCGGCTATCCCGACCAGATCCCGGTCAACGCCTTGGGCGAGGTGCAGCAGAACGAGTGGGCCTTCTACCCGATGTTCCCCACCCTGGCCAGCTGGCTGATGGCGCTGACCGGGTGGCCGTTCGCGATCGCCGGACCGGTCGTGGCCACCATCCTGGGGTATGCCGCGGCCATCGTCATGGGGCTGATGCTGCGTGAGCGGGTCGGTCCGGTGGCCGCGATCGGCGGGGTGTGTCTGTTCGCCGCGTTCCCGACGGCGCCGGTGCTGCAGGTGGCCTATACCGAGTCGCTGGCCACCCTGCTGCTGTGCGTGGTGCTCTGGCTGCTGACCCGGCGACAGTGGATGTGGGCGGGGTTGGTGGCGCTGCTGACCGGCCTGGCCCGACCGATCGCGCTGCCGCTGGGGCTGGTGGCCCTGGTCGCGGTGGTGGGGCGGTGGCGACACCGTCGGCAGGAGCCGATCAGCGGTGCGGAGTATGCCGCGATGCTGGGCTCCCTGGTCGGCTGCGGGCTCTCCGGCCTGATCTGGCCGTTCCTGGTGTGGCGCGGCACCGGTGTGCCGGACGGCTACACGCTGACCATGTCCGCCTGGCGCAACGGCGAACCAGTCACCCCGTTCCTGCCCACGCTGGAGATGGTGAAGTGGCAGTTCGGGGACCCGCGGGGGCTGTGGCTGCTGCTCGGGTTCTTCGTGCTGCTGGCGGTGATGATGCTCGGGCCGTGGGCCCGCGGGCTCGGCCCGGTGCTGCAGACCTGGAGCCTGGGCTACCCGTTCTACCTGGCCGCGGCCCTGGACCCGTGGACCAGCATCTACCGTTACCTGATCCTGCTGTTCCCGACGTTCGTGGTGCTCATCGGCGGCGGCTGGGCACCAGGAGACCGGCGGGCCAATCCGACCTGGCTGGTGGTGCTGCGCACCGTGGTGATCGTGGCGCTGTTCCTGGCCTGGCAGGTGTGGTGGTCCTGGGAACTGTTCCGGTTCGAGCCGCCACGGGACAACCCGCCGTAAGGCGCGGCGTCCCCCGGATGCGGACGGCCCGTCCCGGTGGCCAGCTGGCAGCCTGCGGTGGTCTGGTGGAGGCCTGCGGTAGATCTGCTGGGAGCCGGCGCTCCCCGGCTGCTCAGCGACCGTCGAAGACCGGCTTCTCCTTGGCCAGGAAGGCCGCCACCGCGCTCTGGTGGTCCGCGGAGGCGCCGGTGCTGGTCATCAGCTCGGCCTCGTGGGCCAGCGACTCGCTGAGGGGGTGACCGGCGGAGAACGCGATGGCCCGCCGCACCGCACCATAAGCCTTGGTGGGGCCGGCGGCCAGCTCCTGCGCCAGCGCCTGGACCCGCTGCTCGAACTCCTCGTCCGGGACGACCTCGGTGGCCAACCCCAACGAGTGGGCCTCGGAGGCCGGCAGCGTGCGCGGTCGCAGCAGCAACTCCTTGGCGCGCGCCGTGCCCACCAGCCGCGGCAGGTGGTAGGAGGCCCCCGAGTCACACGACAGCGCGATGCCGGTGAAGGCCATATTGAAGCCCGCGGAGGCCGCCAGGATGCGCAGGTCGGCGGCGAACGCGAACGAGGCCCCAGCACCGGCGGCGACACCGTTGACCGCGGCGATGACCGGTTTGTCCATGGTGGCCACCAGCTCCACGATCGGGTTGTAGTGCTCTACCACGGTGGTGCCCAGGGCGGCATCCTCGAGCTGCATGAGCTGGACATGCTCCTTGAGGTCCTGCCCCACGCAGAAGGCGCGGCCCGTGCCGGTGAGCACCACGCACCGGATCGTCTCGTCCTGGGCGACCTCACCCAGCGCTGTCAGCAGCGCCTCCTTGGTCGTGGTGTCCAGGGCATTCATCGCCTCGGGGCGGTTCAACCGGACGGTGCCCACCTGACCGTCGCGTTCCAGGGCGACGGTGGGGGTAGCGGTGGCGTCAGTCATGGGGGAGGTCCTCTGCTGTGACGGGAGATGGGTCGGGCGCCCCGGCGGCAGCCAGGGCCTCGGTCACGAAGATACGGGCTGGGGGCAGGAGGTGGTCGGCCACCTCCAGGAACAGGTCCCGCGCGGGTTGCCCGGGCCAGTCGGCGGGCAGCACGTCCGAGGGCAGCCCCGGGTCCAGGAACAGGAACTTGCGCCACCGGTGCACCAACTGCGCCCGGGTCCGGTAGGCCTCCGGCGGCGGACAGGTGCCACGCACCTGCTGACGAAGCTGTTGCACGTCCTGCGTGAACGCGCGGTAGCTGGCGGCCAGCTCGGTGAGGTCCCAGGTGGTGGCGACCACCGCCGGGGCCTGCGGCAGGTCAGTCGTGGTGAAGGCGGAGAACTCGATGCCCAGGTTCTCCAGCGCAGCGGTCAACTCGGTCGCTGGGTGCGGGGCCAACCAGGTCTGCGGGGCCAGCCGGCCGTACCCCAGGAATCCGAGCGTGGCGGCCACCCGCTCCCGTTGCCCGCGGTCGGCGGGTCGACCGGTCACCACCACCTGCCAGCGGCCGTCCCAGCTGACGGACCCCGGCCGGTAGATCCGGGCCCACGCCTCACTGAGACGTTCCCGCCCGGCCGGGGTGGCGGCATACCCACGCACCGAGGCGCGGGTGACCGGTTCCAGCCAGCCCTGGGAGGTGATCCGGGAGACCGCGGTGCGGGTGGCCGGGGCCGCAATGCCGCAGGAGCCGAGCAGCGTGATCACCGCTGAGATCGGTGCCCAGTAGCCGCGCGGTGCAAGGTGGTCCCCGTAGAGGTCGAAAACGGCAGCCCGCGCGCGCACGACCCTAGTGTGCCGTACGGTGCGCACTAGCGGCCTCAGGCCGCGTGGCGGACCCGAATTTCGCTGTGAGGCTGCTCACGGGGGATAATGGGGTTCCACGCACTGACCGCCGCGACGTCGCGGCAGGGAACTTGCGGCCAGTGGCCGCCTCAGGAGGAGATCAGACATGGCAGCCATGAAGCCCCGCACTGGCGACGGTCCGCTCGAGGTCACCAAGGAGGGTCGCGGGATCGTCCTGCGGATGCCGTTGGAGGGTGGCGGCCGTCTGGTCGTGGAGATGAACGCCGACGAGGCCACCGCCCTGGGCGAGGCGATCAAGGGCTGCGTCGGCTGAGGCTCCTCAGCGCTTGACGGCGACGAACAGACCGTCACCCACCGGGAGGAGGGCCGGCACCAGCCGGTCGTCCTCCCGCAGTGTCTTACCCAGGTCACGCAGCACGGTAGTGGTCTCGTCCCGCACGGCCGGGTCGGCGACCTTGTCATGCCAGAGCATGTTGTCCAGCGCCAGGATCCCACCGCTGCGCAGCACCCGGATGCCGTGCTCGGCATACAGGGGGTAGTTCGGCTTGTCAGCGTCGATCAGCACCATGTCGTAAGTGGCGTCGTTCAGCCGGGGCAGCACTTGGGTGGCGTCTCCGGAGATCACGCGCGTTCGCTGCGGGGCCACCCCTGCCTCCGCGTAGGCCTTCTTGGCCAGCCGCTGGTGCTCCGGCTCCACATCGATCGAGGTCAGCACCCCGTCCGGGGCCATCCCCTGCAGCAGCCACAGGCCCGAGGTGCCGGCGCCGGTGCCGATCTCGACGACCGTGCGTGCCCCCAGCGAGGCTGCCAGCAGCCGGAGCGCGCTGCCCACCCCGGGATGGACCGGCACCGCCCCCAGCGCCTGCCCCTCGGCGGTGGCCCGCTCCATCAGGTCGCTCGGGGGGATAAAGCTCTCGGCGTAGGCCCAGGTCGCCAGTCTCTGCGTGGTCATGGGGCTACACTAATGCGCCCGCCGGGGGAGCCGAATGCTCAGGGAACTCCCAGCAACATCTGACACGGTGAGGGTCAGGTGATCACGCGGCAGGGGCGTGATCGACCCGTCCCGGAGATGGAGGACACCGTGGAGACACCGGAGCAGGACTGGCAGGTCCCGTCCTGGGACGAGATTGTCCGGGACCACTCCGCCCGGGTCTACCGGCTGGCCTATCGCCTCACCGGCAACCAGCACGACGCGGAGGACCTGACTCACGACGTCTTCATCCGGGTCTTCCGGTCCCTGCACACCTATCGTCCGGGCACGTTCGAGGGCTGGCTGCACCGCATCACCACCAACCTCTTCCTGGACCGGGTGCGGCGCAAGCAGCGGATCCGCTTCGATGCCCTCAGCGACGACGCGGCCGCGCGCTTGCCCAGCCGCACCCGCGGGCCGGAGGAGCAGTATGACGCCACGCACCTGGATGACGACGTCCAGCGGGCGCTGGACGGGCTCTCCCCGCAGTTCCGTGCGGCCGTGGTGCTCGCCGACATCGAGGGCTACTCCTACGAGGAGGTCGCCCAGACCC
>CAYVEH010000119.1:0-8335 GCA_964450585.1 uncultured Ornithinimicrobium sp. | reverse complement strand
CGCGGGCATCGCCGCGGTGGTCATCCCACCGTCGTCGCGATGCTCCTGTTGCTGAACCATGATTAGAACATACATGCGAGCACTGACAGAGGGTTGACCAGCCACGATGGTGCTTGACCGGTGCGGTGCGAACCAGTCACCGACCCGCGGGCTCGACCGGCGTAGGGTGACCCTTCGAAGGAGGCACCCATGGCACCGGTCCCGGACGGCACACCCACCGCAGGCGTCGCAGCGCTGCTTGCCGACCGCTCCCGACCACTGCGCCTGTTCAGCATCACCCCGCCCCGGGCGGCGACACCACCCGAGGACCTGACGCGCATCGCCAGCGTGACCATGGACCGGTTGCGTCCGCTGGACCTGGACGCACTTGTTCTCTACGACATCGAGGACGAGTCGGACCGCAACCCGCAGGTGCGTCCGTTCCCGTTCGTGCGCAGCCTTGACCCGGGCCGCTTCCACGCCGATCACCTCAGCGCCTGGCAGAAGCCGGTCATCATCTACCGTTCGGTCGGCAAGTACCAACCCGCTGAGTTGAAGGACTGGTTGAGCACCCAGGACCCGGCCAGCGTCGCGACGGTGCTGGTCGGCGCCTCCTCCTCCACCGCCCAGGTGCACACGCGCCTGTCGGAGGCACAGACACTGTGGCGTGATACCGGCAGCGTGTTGCCGCTGGGCAGCGTCGCCATCCCGGAACGGCACGCCCGGCGCGTCGACGAGCATCACCGGATGCTCAACAAGCAGGCCGCCGGCAGTTCCTTCTTTGTCACCCAGGTGATCTATGACCTGACCGCGGCCAAGGATCTGATCTCTGACTACCGGTATGCCTGCCAGGAACGTGGCATCCCACCAGCTCACCTGGTCTTCACACTGTCGGTGTGTGGCTCGTTGAAGACGCTGGACTTCCTGCAGTGGCTCGGCGTGCACGTCCCGCGGTGGTTGCAGAACCAGTTGCAGCATGCCGAGGACCCGTTGGCTGAGTCCTATGCCCAGTGTGCGGCGATGGCCGGTGAGCTCGCCGAGTTCTGCCAGCACCTCCAGGTGCCGTTCGGCTTCAATGTGGAGAGTGTCTCGATCCGGCGGGTCGAGATCGAGGCGTCGGTGCGGCTGGCGGCCCATATCCGGGACCTGGTGCACGGATAGGAGGCCAGTCCACGGGTCCACGGCCCGGAGCCAGCCCGCATCACCACGGGTCGGGGGTAAGTCCTCATGACCACGGCTCGGGGATCAGCCCGCATGAGCACGGGTCGGGGACCAGTTCACGCGAGCCGTCTGGTTGGCTTGAGCCATGACCTGGCAGCGGACTCTCCGTCACACCTTCGCCCTCCCGGCTGATGAGCTCTGGGCCATCGTCGGGGACCCGACCCGCTGGCCCGCCTGGAGCGGGGCCATCCGCTCCTTCACCCTGGAGCCGCTACCGGCTGCCGAGTATGCCGAGGGGCACGTCTCCCACGCAGCCGCGGTGGCCGCCGCCCAGACCGCACCCGTCCGGGTGGGTCAGCAGGGCCATTACCTGCCAGAACGCGGCTGGGTGGCCGCCCTGCACCGTCGCAGCGCCCCACCGTTGCGGATCACCGAGCTCGTTCCGGGTCAGCGCCTCGCCTGGGAACAGCCGGCACCCGGCGGCGGCACAAAGATCCGTTGGACGCTGCACGAACGATCCGCCCAGGACACCATCCTGGAGCAGCAGATCAGGATCACCGGGCCGCTCGCCCCGGCGATCACCCAGACGGTGGGGGCAGACCTGATCGCCGACTGGCCGCAGGCGGTCACCCGCCTCTACCAGATGGCGCAGGGGGCTCACCGTCCGGCAGCGGGGCTCCCGAGACCGGACACGCCCAGGGCAGACCAGCCGGAGGATGCCTCTGCCCCGAAGCCGCTCAAGGTCATCATCGCCGGCGGATCGGGCACCCTGGGCCGCGCGCTGGCCGCAGATCTGGCGACGCGAGGGCATGAGATCGTCATCCTCACCCGTGCCGTGAACCTCGACCTGCCCCACCGCCAACTCGTGTGGGACGGGGTGAGCGTGGGCCCGTGGGCCGAGGAGTTGGCCCAGGACCCGGCCGGCACGGCTGTAGTGAACCTGGCCGGTCGACTGGTCGATGCCCGACCGACCGAGGCCAACATCGCCGAGCTACGGTCCTCACGGGTCCAGGCGACCCAGGCGCTGGTCCGGGCGAGCGAACAGTTGACCACGCCCCTGCGTCGTTGGGTCCAGGGCTCGACCACCGCCATCTGGTCCGATGCCGGAGAGGCTGCGATCAGTGAGACCACTCCGCTACCTACCGGAGCGGCGGCCCTCCCCCAGATGACGGGTGTGGCCGAGGCCTGGGAGCAGTCCGTCGCCGGGGCGCACACCGAGCACCTGACCATCCTGCGCACCAGCATCGTGCTGCAGCACTGCTCACCGGCCCTGGACCGGCTCACCACCCTGACCCGTGCCGGGCTGGGTGGCCGAGTCGGCACGGGTCAGCAGTGGTTCAGCTGGATCCATCTCCAGGACTGGCTCGCGCTGGTCCGTGCCGCGCTGGGACTGGACCCGCAGGTGACGGTTCCCGACGGCATACTGGTGGCAGCAGCTCCGCACCCGGTGCGCAACGAGGAGTTGATGCGCGCCCTACGTCAGCAGCTGCGCCGGCCGGCCGCACCCCCGACACCGGCACCGCTGGTCCAGGTCGGCAGCACGCTGCTGCGCACGGACCCGGCGCTCGGTCTGACCGGTCGACAGGTGACCTCGAAGGTGGCGGCCGAGGCCGGATTCACCTTTCGCCACCCGAAACTGGCACCAGCGCTGCAGGACCTGATGAGCTGAGTCAGTGCTGGAAGGTGCCGTGGATGATGGCTCGGCCGAGGGTCTTGAAGGCCAGGTTGAAGGAGACCACCGCAGGTGAAGCATCCGCCGTGACACCAAGGGAGTCCTCACCGACGGCGTGCACCACGAAGTAGTAGCGGTGCACCTGGTCACCCTCCGGCGGGGCAGCCCCCTGGAAGCCGGGCTGGCCGCCGTCATTGCGCACATGGAAGGCGTTGCCGGGCAGCGCACCCTCGGCGGCACCGGTCTCCAGCGAGGTCACCTCACCGGGGATGTCGACGAGCACCCAGTGCCAGTAGCCGGAGGGCGTCGGAGCATCCGGGTCGAAGCAGGTGACCACGAAGGACTTGGTGCCCTCGGGCACGTCGGACCAGCTCAGTTGTGGTGAGACGTTGCCTCCTCGGGCGCCTACCTGCTCGTCCTTGAGTGGCTGGCCGTCGGTGACGTCGCTGCTGGTGACCGTGAAGGACGGCACCGCCGGCAGCAGGTCGTAGGGGTTCGGGGCGACTGGTCGATCAAGGCTCATGTCTGCAGGCTAGCCACTGTGCCGGGAGGATTCCTGCTGGGCCTCAGTCCGGACCGAACGCCTCCCGGCCGAGCTGTCGGGACTCGGTAGGGTCGAGCCAGCGCACCTGATACCGCTGACCGTGGTGCACGAACCGGTCTGCCTGCCAGTCAGCGAGGGCACCCGATAGCTCCGCCCCCGAGCAGCGCCAGTCGGTGACGGTGCCGTCCGGGAGCCGGATGAGAGCATGCACCCGATCCGCGGCCGCGGACCAGCGGGACCACCACAGGTGCCCGGACGTGCGGGTCCAGTACGCCTCCACCTGGAGGAACACCTGGCCACACGCGTGACCGTCGCGGTGCAGGACCCCTGCCAGGCCGTCGAACCGCGCCAGCTGCTGATCGGGGGCCACGACCTCGTCCCGGGGGTTCCACGGCATGGGCACGACTATGCCAGCACCCGATGTGGAGCTGCGTGCAGGGCCAGGAGACTGCTCGCGCCTCAGCTCTGGTCGGGCAGCACCGCGCGCAACCGATCGGCATACTCGCTCATCTCGCCGGGGGCGTAGGTGGTCCGCGGCCAGAAGAACCCGCGCAGCCCATCCCCCTTGGTGCGCGGCACCACGTGCACATGCAGGTGCGGCACCGACTGACTGACGATGTTGTTCAGCGCCACGAAGGAGCCGGTGCAGCCAAGGGCTGCGCGCACCGTGGCCGTCATCAGTCGCGCCGCGCTGAACACCGGCTCGAGCAACTCGTCCGGCAACTCGGTCAGGGTCACGTGGTGCTCCCGCGGGCAGACCAACAGGTGCCCCTTGAAGACCGGTCGCCGGTCCAGGAAGGCGATCACCTCAGGGGTGTCCAGCACAATCTCGGCGGGCTGCTCACCGCGGACGATCGCGCAGAACTGGCACACGCGCTCCGGCACGCCCTCAGCATGTCAGAGCACACTGACACGATGCCCCGATTGGCTCTACCGTGGAGGGGTGCTGGTCGGGCGCAGCCAGGAGCGGCAGACCATCGCGGCCCTGGCTGCCGGAGCCCGGGTCGGGCACAGTGGTGTGCTCGTCGTGCTCGGTGAGGCCGGCTCGGGCAAGAGCACCCTGCTCGCCGAGATCGCGGACAGCCTGCACGACATGCAGGTATGTCGAGTGGTCGGTTCCGAGGCCGAACGTGACCTCGGGTTCGGCGGGCTCTCCCAACTGATCGGCACCGGAACCGACCTGACCTGCCTGCCCTCACCTCAGGCACGCGCGATGGAGGTGGCCCTCAACCTGCGCTCCGGTGCGCAGACCGACCGCCTGGCAGTCGGCGCTGGCACGCTCGGGGTGCTGAGCCAACGGGCGGAGTCCCGCCCGTTGGCCGTGCTCATCGATGATGCACACCTGGTGGACCACTCCTCCGCCCAGGCGATCACCTTCGCCGCTCGGCGCCTGCTGGCAGACCCGATTCTGCTGGTGGCCACTCTGCGCAGCGGTGAGGACAGCCCGTTGCTGCACGCGGGGCTACCAAGGACGGAGCTGGCGGGGCTCAGCCCGGAAGACGCCGGTCGGCTGCTCGCTACCAGGGTTGGGCATGCCCTGTCGGGGTCCCAGGTGCGACGTCTGGTCCGGGCCACCGGTGGCAACCCGTTGGCCTTGTTGGAGCTGGCGACGGCGCCAGAGCGTCTGGAATCACTGGGCCCACACGATCCGATCGCGCTGCGCGCCGCGTTGGCGCACGCCTTTCTGTCCCACACTGAGCGGTTGAGCGGGCCGGCCCGAGCGGCGCTGCTGGTCGCTGCCTGCTCGGGAGGGGATCCGCTGGTCGTGCAGGGCGCCTGTGCGGTGATGGGCATCGACGTGGCTGTGCTGGCCGAGGCGGTGGACGAGCAGCTGATCAGCGCGGCACCCGCCGTGGAGTTCCGTCACCCGCTGGTGCGGGCCGCGGTGATCGGGGCTGCGGCACCGCAGGAACTCCGGGCGGTGCATGCTGCCCTGGCACAGGTCGCTGTCGACCCGGACCAGCGGGCGTGGCACCGAGCAGCCGCTGCCCTCGGTCCCGATGCCACGATCGCCGTGGAGTTGGCCGCGGTCGCCGACCGGGCACGGGCCAGGTCTGCACACGATGTGGCGGCCACGGCGCTGGAGCGGGCTGCCTGGCTCTCCGAGAGTCCACACCTGCGGGCGGGCCGGTTGGTGGCAGCAGCCGAAGCGGCCTGGGTGGCCGGGAAGCGGGACCGAGCGCTCACCCTGCTGGCGCAGCTCGACGGACCGGAGGGGTCGGAGCAGACGCAGCCAACAAGGAGTCACCGGGGCCGAACCGCACCGGAGGGCTCGGCGGCCCGCAGCCCGGGGGCACTGGGCGTCACAGCGGGTGCCCCGACGGCGCCACGCGCCGGAGCAGGCACCCGGAGAGCAGACAGCCTGATCGCCCGCGCCGGCCACCTGCGCGGCACCATCGCCAGCAGGACCGGCTCCATCGCCGAGGCCACCGAGGTCTTCCGCACCACCGCCACAGCGGTGCAGCACAGCCTGCCGGATGCGGCCGTCGAGTTGTGGGCCGATGGCATCAATGCCGCCTTCTTTCGGTGTGACACCGCGTACCTGGATCAGGCCGCGACCGCTCTGCAGGTGTTGTCACCACGGTCGACCACCCCACGGTCGCGGGTCCTGGGTGACCTGGCTCGCGGGATGGCGCCGACGCTGGTGGGTCGGCCCGGGGCAGATCTGATCCGGGGTGCTGTGGAGCACCTGGCCGGCAGTGACACCCTGCGCGGAGATCCGCAGCGAGCCGAGTGGCTCGTCCTGGGGCCGCTCTACCTGCGGGAGGAAGGCAGGTACCGGCAACTGGTGCAGGAGGCTCTCAGCCGCACTCGCGAGGATGGTGCGCTGGGAGAGTTGGCTCGTCTCCTGTTCCTAGCAGCGCTGGAGGATGCTGCCACCGACCACTGGGCGCGGGGGCACTCCGAGTACCACGAGAGCATCCAGTTGGCTCAGGCCGCCGGCCAGAGCAACGATCTGGCCCTGGCCCTGGCCGGGTTGGCGTGGCTGGAAGCACGCATGGGCCGCGAGCGGGAGTGCCGAGCACATGCGGCCGAGGCGGTAGCCCGGTGCCGCGCCAAGGACATCGTCATCGGTCGGATCTGGTGCGGTCTTGCCCTGGGTGAGTTGGAGCTCGGCTCGGGCCATCCGGACCGGGCGGTGCACCAGTTTGATGCGGTGACCGAGCTGCTGCGCACCTTCGGGCTGCACGACATGGATCTCACGCCCGTCGAGGAGCGGGCCGAGGCACTGCTGCGCCTGGGTCGAGTCGACGGCGTGCTGGAGGCTGTGCAGGAGTTCCACCAGTTGTGCCGCACCAAGGGGCATTCCTGGGCACTGGCCCGCGCCGAGCGGACGCTGGGGATGCTGAGCGACGGTGAGGCGACCGACCGGCACTTCGCCACCGCCCTGAAACTGCACGCCCAGACCCCGGACACCTTCGAGACAGCCCGCACGCTGTTGGCTCAGGGCAGCTCGCTGCGACGGCGTCGTCGTCGACGCGAGGCACGGGAACCACTGCGGGCCGCCGTGGCGACGTTCGAGGGGCTCGGGGCACAGTTGCGGGCCGAGCAGGCAGCGCACGAGTTGGCCGCGACGGGTGAGGCGGTCCAGCGACGGGGTGCCAGCCGACTGACCGTGCTGACCGCTCAGGAACGCCAGATCGCCGAGCTGCTGTGCAACGGCGCGACCACGCGACAGGCCGCCGCGGCGTTGTTCCTCAGCCCCAAGACCGTGGAGTACCACCTGCGCCACGTGTACACCAAGCTCGGGGTGCGCTCTCGGGTCGAGCTCTCCGAGGCGCTGAGCCGGGGCTGAGCTCAGAGCAGGTCCGCCAGCAACGCCGCCGCCCTGCGCGCCCCGTCGGTCTCCACCGGTCGGTAATCCACCTGGCGATCGACCTGCCCGAGGATGGCAGCCGCCAGGACATCCGGATCCATCGCGTCCTCATATCGCAGGTGCTTCCCGGCCCCATACCGCTCCAGCCGGTGCCGGACGTGGAACTGCTGCTCAAAATGGTGCCGCAGCGGGACGTAGACAAAGGGGCGACGTGCAGCGGTCAGTTCCATGCAGGTGGTCAACCCACCCTGCACGAGCGCCACGTCGGCAGCGGCCAGGTGCTGATACAGCCGGGGCAGGTAGCCGCGGATCGTCGTGCCGCGCCGCCGGCGCAGCGTGCGTGGGTCGATACGGGGCCCGGTCACCACCAGGAACCGCAGCTCGGGTGTGTGTCGACGGGCCAGGGGAATCGCGGCCAGCACGCGGTCCAGCAGCGACCCACCCACGGCGGTGCCACCCACGGTGACCACGCAGACCCGCTCCTGCTGCGGCATACCGAGTTCGCGGCGGAGCTGGTCGCGGGCGGGCAGCTCGGCGGGGTTGAAGCCAGTCACATATCCGGCGAAGTCGAAGTTCTTACCCACCCAGTCAGGGATCTGCGGCAGGCCGGGACCGAAGGACGCGGGCACCACGTCCTCGGGAGAGCCCACGAAGATCGACCGGTCGCGTACCCGGGCGAATCTGGCCCGCTGCTCGATCATCTCGGCGTTGTAGTCGGTGGTCAGTGCCGTCTCTGCCGGACCGCCGTCCGGCATCGGTAACCAACCGACGAAGTCGGTCAACCACGCGAAGTTGAACGCCTTCAGCTCCGGGTTCTCATGGAGGAAGTAGTCGACGTCCCAGGCCTCATCCCCGACCACGAGGTCGTAGGGTTTGGCGGTCACCAGGTCGTGGAAGACCATGAAGTTGTGCACCAGGATGGCGTCCATCGCGCGGATCGCCTGGAAGGCGTGCAGGTCGTGCTCGCCGCACTCGCGCTCCACGTGCCCCGACTCGCTGGCCAGCCAGGCCGACGCCGGGTGCACCTGCTCCCCGGCTGCGCGCAGCACGTCGGTGACGGGCGGCTGCGCGAGCCAGTCGACCTGCAGGTTCGGTTGGAGGTGGCGCAGCTGCTGTCCTGAGTCGGGACATCCTTGACAGGGTGTTCCGACTCAGGGCTTTT
>CAYVEH010000118.1:0-8426 GCA_964450585.1 uncultured Ornithinimicrobium sp. | reverse complement strand
CGAACTTCGCCGCGGTGGGCAAGGACATCCGCTTCGGGTTGGCCGCGATCCGCAATGTGGGCACCAACGTCGTCGATGCGATCGTGCGCACCCGGGAGGAAAAGGGGAAGTTCAGCTCCTTTGAGGACTTCCTGCGCAAGTGTCCTGCCGTGGTCTGCCACAAGCGCACCATCGAGTCGCTGATCAAGGGCGGGGCCTTCGATGACCTGAAACACCCCCGGCAGGGGCTGGTCACGGTGCACGAGCGGTATGTCGACGCCCTTGCCGAGGAGAAGAAGCAGGAGGCGATCGGCCAGGACAGCCTCTTCGGAGGGTTCGGCGACGAGCAGGCCGATGTCCAGATCGTCACCCTGCCGCCGGTGCCGGAGATCGAGTGGGAGAAGCAGATCAAGCTGGCCTTCGAGCGGGAGTACCTGGGGCTGTACGTCTCCGACCACCCGCTCAACGGGATCGAGCACATCCTGACCGCCAACGCAACGGCCACCATCGGGCAGATCGTCAGCGAGGACGGCCCGCAGGATGGTGAGTTCGTCACCGTGGCCGGGCTGATCACCGCGGTCCAGCTCAAGCGCACCAAGAACGGAGACCCGTATGCCCGGGTCCAGTTGGAGGACCTGGTCGGCTCGATCGAGTGCGTCTTCTTCCCCAAGTCCTACATGACCGTCTCGACCATGCTGGCCCCGGACACCGTCGCGGTGATCCGCGGGCGCTTCAAGCGCAGCGAGGACACGACCGAGATCCTGGCCCAGGACCTGACCCTGCCGGAGATCAAGGAGGGCCCGCGCGGCCCGGTCCTGCTCACCCTGCCGTTGACCCGGGCCACCGACGGTCTGGCCCACAAGTTGCGCAGTGTGCTGGCCGACCACCCCGGATCCACCGAGGTCCACGTCAAACTCACCCAGCCGGGACGGCAGGTGCTGTTGCGGCTCGACCCGACGTTGCGGGTCACTGCCTCACCCGAGTTCTTCGGGGACATCAAGGCCCTCCTGGGGCCGGCAGCAGTCGGCAGCTGAGCAGTCAGCGCCGAGGGGCCCACAATGAGTCCGTGAGATGTTGTCTGTGTCCAATAGGGCGTCGATGATGACCTAGCGCCATCAACGGGTGACAGAGCGACTAGGCGAAGGCAGTGCCGCCGGAGGCGGAACTCCGGCGGCACTGCGGCGTGGCTATTGCCGATGACGTCCATCCCGACGCGACGTACACCGCCTCACCGGACATCCTCGGTAACACCAAGACGCGGTCGTGCTGGACCTCCGTTGGTCGCTACACCATCAACTGCGTCCGAACTGGTTGCGTGCTTCGCAGGAGGGGGCAAAGGCGCCACTAATCCCTGAACGAGTGGGTCGCGCCGGAGCAGGACGACGATCGAGATCGCGAGCGCGAGGATCACGAAGATGAACGGGGCCGCCGAGAGGATGACTGTTGTCTGGAGCGCTTCAAGCCCACCGGCATACAGCAGGACCGCTGCAGTGGCACCGGTGAGCACTCCCCAGACGGCCAAGGTCGGCCGGCTCGGCTGCATGTTGCCGTCGCTGGAGATGACGCCCAGGACAAAGGTGTTGGAGTCGGCACCGGTCACGAAGTACAGCACGACGAGCACAATCGCTATCAGCGAAGTGACCAGTGAGAAGGGCATGGTGTCGAGGAGTCCGAAGAAGGCTGTGTTGACATCCTCGACTGCTCCCTCCCCAATCGTCGTTCCGTTATTCATGTCCGAGTACATAGCGCTGCCACCCCAGACGGAGAACCAGGCAGCGAAAACGACCGCTGGCACCAGGAGTACCACACCTACGAACTGCCGAATCGTGCGTCCACGGCTGATCCGCGCCAGGAAGATGCCCACGAAGGCTCCCCAACTGATCCACCACGCCATCATGAAGTAGGTCCACCACTGCATCCAGACGACCTCGTCTGGGGTTGTGGGGGTCATCAGGCTGATGGTGAAGAAGTCGCCCAGATAACTTCCGACCGACCGAACAAAGATGTTGGCCAGGTACGTGGTCGGCCCGTTGACGATCGCGAACAGTATGAACGCCGCAGCAATCACCATGGTGATCTGACTCAGGTACCGGATCCCACGGCCAACACCGCTCATGGCCGAAGCGGTGAAGATAAGCGTGATCACGGCGATGATGACGACTTGGACTGGAATTGAGTTCAACTCAGTATTCAAAACCTGGGACAACCCCTCGCTGATCTGTGCGGCGCCGAGACCTAGAGACGTGCAGGTGCCGAACAGAGTGGAGACAATGACGAGTACATCGATCGCCTTCCCGACCGGTCCGTCGGCGTGCCGTCCGATCAGCGGCCGCAAGATCGGTGAGACAAGTCCCTTGTTCCCTAACCGGTGGGTAGAGTAGCCGATCGCGAGACCGAAGACGGCGAAGATGGCCCAGGCATGCATCCCCCAGTCAAGGAAGGTGAACCGGAGCGCATCGATCACCGCCTCCTGGGTGTAGGGCTCCGACAAGCCGTGGGGAGGGGTGAGAAGGTGGGACACCGGTTGTGCGACGCCGTAGGTGATCAGCCCGATGCCCATCACTGCCCCCAAGAGCATGGCTATCCAGGCGTAGGTGGGGTACTCAGGGCGGGAGTCGTCCGGGCCGAGGCGAATGTGCCCATACTTCGTCACGGCCAGCACGACCAAGAGCCCGATGAGCCCAAGGGGAATCACCAACATCGACCATCCAAGGGACTCGGTGACCCAGGACAGCGCATTGCTCGCGATCGTGCCCATGCGTTCGGGGAAGAGCCCGGCGAGCGCGATGAAGGCAACGATGATCGCGACCGATGCGTAGAACACCGCATCACGTGACATACCTGTCGAAGGTGGGGGAGAGAGATTTGGCCGCGCGGGGGCGGTGACGTCCTGTGACATCAGGGGATCCGTCCTGTCGGAGAGGTGGGTAGGGCTAGAGATTCAGTTGGCACATCACGGAAGGCGCACTACATCTCGAGCGGCACGAGTTGGGAACCGTCGTAGAAGCGACCGTCTGAATAGACCATTGGGTCGGCGGCGCCGGCCGTTGCCTGCCGCACGCGGCAGATGAAGATGCTGTGGGTGCGCGCCTGGAACCGTTCGCGAATCTCAGCCTCGAGGCTCGCAGCGGCGCCGGTGATGAGGGGGGAGCCATGCACGCCGGGCCGCCACTCCAAGTTGGCAAACTTGTCAGCGGCCTTGGTCGCGAATGTCGCAACCACATCGGTTTGCTGTGCCCCGAGGATATTGATTCCTAGGTAGTCGGACGTGAACAACGCCGGGTAGGTGGCTGAACTGGACTGCACGCACACCATCACGAGGGGTGGTTCCAAGGAGATTGAACAGTAGGCGTTCACGGCTAGTCCGCGAGGCGTGTCACCATCCATGGTCGTCACGACCGTGACGCCCGTGACGAACTTGCGGTTGAAGGCTTTCATGCTCTCCGGCGAGGGGTCCTCGGGGGCCGTGGGCACTGCGTTCACAGCCCATCACCCAGCGTGGTGATACCCATGGCCCCCAGGAGCTGGCGCGGGTCCCAGGTCACTTCCTCAGAGACCAGCTGCCCCTCCCGCAACACACCCAGGTTGCACCCATAGCTGGTGACCTTCCGGTGGGTGGCGGGTACCCCATAGATCTGGCTCTGGTGGGTGCCAGTGCTGTGCCAGAAGATGGCGACCTTGTCACCCTCGATGAGGAGGTGGTCGATGGTGGTCGTGAGGTCAGGAAACGCCTCGCGCGTGAGCCGGACCGACTCCTTCAACTCCTCGAGACTCATGCTGGTCCCGCTTGAGCGGCTGGTTCGGACAAAGTCTGGGCTCATGAGCCCGTCCAGGGCGCTGAACTCGCCCCTGTCCCACAGCGCCTCCCAAGCCGACGTGATCCGGGCCTTGACAGTGGACTGGTCCACGAGTCTCCTCTCGGCGATACGGGCACCGAGCTGAGCGCGACGGCCGCGCAACGGTGCGCTTGCATACCAGTGCAAGGTAGGCGACGCGATGTATGCATGTCAAGGCTTCTCGATCAAAATCACTGTCAGTGCAGGTCAGGTGATTGCATGTGGACTTAGGAGGCGCTGTCTCGCCCGAGTGCTCCCCGGAATCCCTTGGCAAGAGACCCCTAGATGGCCTACCTTGTGTGCAAGAGCGCCGGCTGTCGGCGTCGCAATGGCTCAACGTTCCGCCAAGGAGGCAAGAGTGCGATTCTCGGTTTTCCACGGTCTGGGTGCTCCCGGCGACCTGGAGCACTACAACCAGCACATGAAGGACGCCCGCGAGTACGCGATGACGGCAGAGCGCTACGGGTTCTGGTCGGCGTGGTACACCGAGCACCATTTCGGTCACGAGGGGCAGGAGCTCACTCCTAACCCGATCCTCATGGGTGCTGACATCGCTGCTCGGACCACGAGATTGCGAATCGGGCAGGCAGCGGCGATCGCAACCTTCTGGCATCCATTGCGGTTGGCGGAGGACCTTGCCCTGCTGGATCAACTCTCCGACGGCCGCCTGGAGGTCGGCGTTGGCCGAGGCCTGTACGGGCGGGAGGCGCTAAACCTTAATGCCGCTGCCGACCCACGGGACCAGGAGAAGAACCGGGCGCTGTTCGCCGAGACCCTCGAGATCCTGGAGAAGGCCTGGTACGAGGACTTCTTCCACCACAAGGGTGAGTTCTATGAGTTCCCTGTGCCGGGCGTGAAGTGGAACCATCCACTATCTCCGGCCACTCCAGACTTCACCGACGATGGCGTGATCACGAAGATGTCGGTTGTGCCTAAGCCGCTCCAGGAGCGCCTGCCTGTCTGGCAGGTGATCGATAGCCCTCGCTCGATCCAATCAGCTGCTCGGGCGGGGATGCAGGGCATCTTCTGGTTGCCTCCTGTGTCCGCGCTCAAGGGACGCTTTGAGCTCTATCGGAGCACTGCGACGGAAGCTCATGGGCGCGAGTACGCGCCGGGCGAGGGGATCGCACTGGTTCGAGACGTCTACGTCGCGGATTCGATGGAGCAGGCGCGAGAAGAGTTCGAGGAGGCGGTCCTGAACACCTACCGCTGGATCACCCACTGGCGTGGCTTGGCCAACCTCATGGAGGAGGGAGAGGAGCTCACCGACGAGCACGAGCTGTCCTTCGACTTCCTGATGGATCGCAACATGTTGGTCGGCACACCGGAGTTTGTGGCGGAGAAGATCGAGGAGCTGCGACGGGAGATCGGGCTTGAGCACATGATGCTCTGGACAACCCATCCCGGTCTTAAGCACGAGCATGCGATGAGGAGCCTGCAGCTCTTCGGTGAGAAGGTCATGCCCCGGTTCGCAGGCGGTGGCGGCTCCACCGCAGTTGGGTGAGCGCCGTGCCGTGGGGCGGCCCACGAAAGGTCGTCCGCTATGCCGAGCAGACCATGAGCGAGGGTGGTGAAACCCCACGGATTCGATCCGTCCGGGCGACGGCTGCCGCGGTGATCCGCAATCCCTGGATCGGCACCGGTCCAACCGCTGACCTCGGCGAGGCGACACGTGCGATTGCTCCGGACCTTGCCCGCATTCTCACCGACCAGGTTATGCATGCCCTCGGTGGGGCCCAGGCTGTCGAGGCGTTTGGCAAGGCTGCGCTCGTCGGCGCAGCAGGTGAGCTGGAGCATGGAGCAGCGCTTATCCATACTCCGTACTTCGGCAACCTGGTCCGCGAGTTCCTGCATGGCGAGTCGGTCATCTGCTTCAGCGACGACCGGGGGGCAGCCGGCTCTGCTCTCACCGTGCCGATGTGGCACAAGGTGGCGGCAACAACGCGCAGCCACTATCAAACGGTCGCCGTGCGGGTGCCCGATGCACCCAGAGATGACGAGATCGTCGTCGTGGTCGCCGCGTCCACCGGGCCACGACCCCATCCCCGCATTGGCGACCGCAGCACTGATCCGGTCGTTACGTCCCAAACAGTGGCACAACTGCAGGAGGCAACCCGATGAAGGTCCGCAAGATGTTCACCTACACCGAGGACACCCACCAGGAGGGTGGGCGTGCGGTCGATCCCGTCGCTCGGGTGGCTGTCGTGGGTGCGGTCATCGCTAACCCATGGGCAGGTCAGGGATTTGTCGAGGACCTATCGGCTGGTATCGATGCAACAGCCTCAGCACTGGGCGAGCTGCTGGCTCCGGCTGTCGTCGCAGCGCTGGGTCAGTCAGCCGAGGCGTACGGCAAGGCAGCCATTGTCGGCCTCGACGGTGAGATCGAACATGGCTCTGCCTTGATTCACACCCTGAAGTTCGGCGACCATCTGCGCCGAGCAGCTTCGGCCACAACCCTGTTGCCGGCGGTGGAGAAGCGGGGTCCCGCTGGAACCATCTTCGACATTCCGCTCAAACACATTACTGATGCCACGATTCGGTCTCATCACCAAACCGTGGAAGTGCGGGTGCCGGATGCGCCCCACCCCGGCGAGATACTAGTCGCTATGGCGGTGGCGAGCCAGGGCCGACCACAACAGCGACTGGCGGCGCTGCAGACAGAGCAGTGAGCGCGCCCCAGCTCGTCCTGCTCCATGGCGTCGGCCTGGACCACACCATGTGGGATGCGGTTCGCCGTGAGCTGGGCACGGGTCTGGACGTCGTGGCGCCGGACCTCCTTGGGCACGGAACCGCGCCTCCGGCCCCTTCGGGCTGCACGTTGGCAGATCTTGTCTCGTACGCGATGGCGCAGTTTGAGGGGTCAGCGCACGTGGTGGGGTTTTCTCTGGGCGGCATGGTGGGCCAGTCCCTGGCCCTGCGCCAGTCAGGACGAGTGAGATCTCTGACCTGTGTCAGTACGGTGTATGACCGCAGTCCCATCCAGCAACAGGCCGTCCTGAGCAGATGGCAACGGGCCAGCACGGACTTTGAGGCGGCAGTGGCCGCGGCAGTGGAGCGGTGGTTCCCTCCAGAGCGGAACGCTGACCCGAGCCTGGTCACACGGACTCGTCGCGTCCTGCTGGCGAACAACCGTGACTCCTACCTGAACGCCTACCGGGTCTTCGCTACCGCCGACGAGGAGTTGACGGCGCACCTCTCCGCCTTCAGCGGGCCGCTTCTCGCCGTGACCGGTGAACTGGACCAGGGATCCACTCCTTGGATGTCCGAGCACCTAGCCGCTGCCGTTCCTCACGGACGCTCGCACGTTGTTCCCGGCGTCGGTCACATGCTGCCCGAGGAACGGCCTGCCGAGTTAGCCCGCTTGATCAGCACATTTGTGAAGGAGCACCATGATCACTGACGACACCACCCCCGACACCCATCAACACCACATCGGCGGGGAGAAGGTGACCCCCGCCGACGAACAGTACTTCGACAGTAGCAACCCAGCGACGGGTGCGATCAACTACCGGGCGGCTCGAGGAAGCGCTGAGGATGTCGACCGCGCGATGCGGGCGGCGCACGAGGCGTTCACGGACCCTCGTTGGCGGGACCTTAGCCAGACTGCGCGAGGCAGATTGTTACGGCGTCTGGGTGACCTCATCGGCGAGAACGCCGACGAACTTGCCCGCACCGAGGTCATGGACAACGGCAAACTGTTGCGTGAGATGCGAGTTCAGGCACGCAATGTTCCAGAATACTTCTACTACTTTTCTGGTCTGGCTGACAAGATCGAGGGCCTGACTATTCCCGCGACCGACCCACGGATCCTCAACTACACGGTCCGTGAGCCTCTCGGTGTGGTGGGCGCTATTACGCCGTGGAACTCGCCGCTCACCCTGAGCACCAGCAAATTGGCTCCTGCGTTGGCCGCTGGTAACACGGTCGTGGTCAAACCGTCGGAGCACACCTCGGCCAGTATCCTGCGCCTGGCTGAACTAGCCGACGAGGCTGGTTTTCCCCCTGGTGTCGTTAACGTCGTTACCGGGTTCGGAGCTGAGGCCGGTCAGGCGCTCGTCGAGCATCCTCAGCTGGCCAAGATCTCTTTCACGGGCAGCACGGCAACCGGATCACGGATTGCCGCGACGACTGCTGCGAGGTTTGTCGGATCGACGCTGGAGTTGGGCGGCAAGTCTCCCAACATCGTCTTCGATGATGCCGATGTCGCGAACGCGGCCATGGGTGTCATCGCCGGAGTGTTTGCGGCAGCCGGTCAAACCTGCATCGCCGGCAGTCGGGTCTTTGCCCATGCCTCCGTCTACGACGAACTGCTCGCGAAGGTCCAGGATCGGGCCGAGCGGATCGTGATGGGCGACCCGTTGCTGGGCGAGACTGAAATCGGACCCCTCGCCTTTGAGGCGCAGCGAGCCAAGGTCGCGGAGTACGTGGAACTTGGACGGCGGGAGGGGGCGCGCGTTCTCTCCGGCGGTGAGCCATCCGACGGAGGCCTTGGGGGCTACTTCTACGAGCCGACAATTCTCACCGATGTCGACAACTCTATGCGGGTTGTTCGGGAAGAGATCTTCGGTCCGGTGGCGGCCGTCATGCGTTTCGAGTCCGAGGAGGAGGTCA
>CAYVEH010000117.1:1679-8469 GCA_964450585.1 uncultured Ornithinimicrobium sp. | reverse complement strand
CACCTCTCACACCGCAGGTTCAGCACCGCTGACCTGCGGTGTTGTCATTCCACCAGGTGCGATGCAACGTCCGGAGCGACCCAGCGCGTCCTCACCACGTCGGCCCCACCCGGGGCATGTGAGGGGAGGACTCGATGAGATCACGACGCATCACCACGATCCTGACCGCTGGAGTGCTCATCGCCGGACTGACCGGCTGCGGCACCGAGGAGCCGGAGGTACCGACGCCACCGGAGACGGCGGCCGTCAGCGACCCCACCGAGACTCCGGCCCCTGAGGCGACCCCGACGACGGCCGCACCCAGCCCGAGCACGGAGTCGGCCCAGACCGGGCAGGCCACCGACGAGGAGTCGGGCGCCGGTGCCACGACCCAGTCCACCCAGACCGGCACCGCCACACCGACCAGCACGGCAACCCAGACTGGCGGAGAGACTGCCCCCGCGGAGGGCTCATCAGCCACGCTGCCGGCCGAACCCGCGGCCTACGCCGACCTGTTCGTGCAGGCCTGGGTGGACCAGGACCAGGCGCTGCTGGAGCAACTCGCCGGCCCGGACGTGCTGACCGCGATGACCAACTGGAACGGGCAGGGCTGGACCCGGGAAGGGGTGCGGCAGGAGAGCCACGGCGCCGTCATCGTCGACTACGTGGACGAGCAGGGCTTGGAGCTCGAGCTCTGGGTGCAGGAGGGGATCACCCAGGACCGAGGCCCACACGCCGTCGTCTCTGCCACGGTCAGCGAAGGCGCCTACCCGATCCCGGCCTCGGTGCCGGACTACGCCAACGCCTTTGTCGACGCCGCCGGGACCGGTGATCAGGGGCTGTTGGAGCAGCTCGGCACCGATGAGGCCCTGGCGTCCGTGGACACCTGGCGCGACGGGGTGTGGCTGATCCCGGAGGTCACCGACGGGGAGCAGCCCGGGACAGCCCGGGTTGCCTTCCCCAGCGACCGGGACACCCGCGAACTGGTGCTGGTCGTGGATCGGGAGCTGGCGGAGGCCGCCTTGCCGGACGCGGTGCTCAGCGCGCAGGTCTCGAACTGAGCACCAAGTCTCGACGAGGCTGGACGACAGTGCCGTGACGGCGCGATAATGGCCGATCATGCTGCCGCACCGCAGCTCCGCAGACCGCCTGATCGAGCGGGTGGCTGCGCGGTGCGCGCGGGCGCTGGATCCGCTGGAGTTGCTGGAGCAGGTCGCCGGTCTGGTGCGGGCCGAGGTGCCATATGCCGCCTCTGGCTGGGCGCTCGTGGACCCCGACACCCTGCTGATGACCGGGGTGTTCACCGAAGGAGTCGATCATGCGCTGCACCGTGATCTCATCGCGTGTGAGCTCACCGAGGAGGACGTCAACAAGTTCTGGCAGTTGGCTCAGGACGGGGTGGCGGCGGTAGCGCTGAGCGAGGCCACCGGGGGTGATCTCGCTCGGAGCACTCGCTGGGCCCGCAGTTACGCTCCGCGCGGTTTCGGGGACGAGTTGCGCACCGTCTTCGCCACCGGCCGCGTCGCCTGGGGGCACGCGTGCCTGACCCGTCGAGCCGGCGACCCGTTCTTCTCCGAGAGCGAGGTGGCGCTGCTCGCGGCGATCGCCCCACACCTGGGCAACGGCATCCGCACCTGCCACCTGCTGGACGGTCTGGGCAGTGGCCGGCCGGCGGACGCGCCGGCCCTGCTCGTGCTCGACGATGACGGGGCGGTGGTCTCCCAGACTCCACAGGCTCGCGAGTGGGTCGGGCCGCCGGAGGAGGTGGATGTCACGATCGTCCTGCACGAGGTGGCCCATCAGGCGCGGGCGCTGGCTGACCAGGCGCCCAGCGCGGTGGCCGAGACCGCCGACCGACACCGCCCGGCCATGGCCCGGGTCCGGTCCCGCCACGGTGACTGGCTGGTCGTCCGCGGTGCCCGGCTGGCCGCACCGGCCGAGCCCGGACAGTCCGGGCGCACCGCGGTGGTGCTGGAGCCGGCCCGCCGGACCGACCTGGCTCCGTTGCTGCTGTGCCTGCACCAACTCACCGACCGCGAGCGTGAGGTCACCCAGTTGCTCCTGGTGGGCATGTCCACCCACCAGATCGCGGACCGGTTGTGGATCACCCCGGAGACGCTGCGCGGACACGTGAAGTCGATCTACGCCAAGCTCGGGGTCGCCAGCCGGCCCGAGCTGGCCGCCCTGCTCGCGGGCGAGCCGCGATCTCGCGAGCGACCCGTCGGGCCTGATGCCCGACATAGCCGGTCAGGCCGGGGCGGTACAGATAGCCCACGAACCGCAGCCCAGGCAGCGCCTCGGCCCCGGAAGTGACGGCGGGCATCTCCCGCTCGGCGAGCACTCCCAGGTGCCCGACCACCGGTTGCAACCCGGTCCGGTACCCGGTGGCCAGCAGCACCACTGAGCAGTTCACCTGGCGGCCATCCACCACCCGGGCCCCCTCCCGGGTCAACCCCACCACTTCGGGTAGGACGGTGATCGTCCCGTCCCGGATGGCATCCACCACCTCACGATCAACCACCGCAGTGCCCGCGCCACGGCGCTGCAGGGCAGTGATCGACCCTTCCGGAGCCGGCGGCAGACCGTAGGCCGTGAGGTCACCGACGACGTGCCGCTGCAGGCTCGCGGTGAATCGGTCCACCACCGGATCCGGCAGGCGTAGCAGGATCGGGACCGGCAGGTCGGCCGGGGCGCCGGCCATCATCCGGTACAGAATGTTCGGCGGGGTCCGGAAGGACAGGTAGACCCGCTCGGCACCACCGCAGGCCAACTGGTAGGCCACTTCCATGCCGGTGGACCCGGAGCCGACGACCAGCACGACCTGGCCCGTGAAGCGCTCCGGGTTGCGGTAGGCACGGGCGTGCAGCACCTGCCCGGCAAACGGGCTGTCCACCGACCAGGCTGGGACCGTCGGGGTATTGGCCAGGCCCATGGCGACGATCGCGTGGGCGGCCCGAGCCGGACCAGCGCTGGTCTGGATCACCCACCCGTCGGCCGCGGGGTCCAGGCGAGAAACCGACACCCCGGTGCGGACCGGGATCTGGTGCCGGTCGGCATAGGCCCCCAGGTAGGACAGGTACTGGTCCCGGGTGGGGAAGTTGCCCCACTCCCGGGCGAACGGGTGCCCGGGGAAACTGGAGAAGCGGCGGCTGGTGTTGAACCGCATCCCGTCATAGCGACTCTCCCACTCGGCGGCCAGCGTCGGCCCTCGCTCCAGCACCGTGGCCGAGACGCCACGGGCCAGGAGTTCGGCAGCGCAACTCAACCCGGCCGGCCCGCTGCCCACGATCAGCACCTCGTCGTCCATGATCACTCCGCTCCTGGGCCGACCATCGGCTCCTGTCACTGAGCCTGCTGCCCACGGCGCGGCAGCACCATCCCCCACCTGGGGGGTCTTGCCCGGCGCAGCGGGTGAACGGCGGGTGACGCGCTGCTGAGAAAGCCCTCATCTGGCCCTCATCCTCACCTCATCCGGGCTTCCTAACGTGAGGCGCACACAGGTGCAGAGGGCACCGCCTGAGTCGGCGGAGGTCGGATCATGACTCATCCGGTGTTCCCGTTCGCGGCCACCATTCCCCCACCACCCCACCCGTATGCCGTCTGGCACGACCCGCAGGTCACCGGCCGCCGGGCGGTGGTGATCAGCTCAGGCCTGGACGGTCTGAGTGCCGCGGTGACGTTGGCCCGCGCCGGCCTGATCGTCCGGGTGCACCAGCAGGCGACAGCCGGTGCCGACCCGATGGCACCCCTGGGGGTGATGAGCCCACTGCTGACCAGGCTCGACCTGGCCCGGCACGGTCTGCACTGGCATCAACCACCGGTGCCGGTGGCCCACCCGTTGCCCGGCCGGCCCGCGGTGCTGCTGCACCGGTCGCTGGACCAGACCTGCACCGAGCTGGGCCGTGACGGACCGGCCTGGCGGCGGCTGCACGAACAACTGGTGCCGCACTGGGAGCACCTGTTGGGCCTGGTGTCGGCGCCCCCGCTGCCTGGGCGGTGGCCGCCACGCCGGGCAGTGGGCCCGTTCGGGCTGCGCGCGGCTCCCCCGGCCTCGGTGCTGGCCCGAGCCATGTTCCGGGAGGATCCGGCCCGGGCCCTGTTCGCTGGGATCGCCGCCCACACCCTGCTGCCCCTGCAGCACCCGTTGACCGCTGCTTTCGGCCTCCTCCTCGGCGCCGCCGGGCACGCCGGAGGGTGGCTGGTGGCCCAGGGGGGCTACCAGGCCATCGAGCGCGCCCTGGTGGCCGAGCTCGAGGCGCACAGTGGCCGGGTCAGCACCGACCACCGGCCCACCGACCTGCGGCACCTCGGCCCTGCGGACCTCGTCCTGCTGGACCTGCCGCCCCCGGCGATCGCTCGCCTGGCCGGCGACCGGCTCACCCCGGCGGTCCGGCGTGGCCTGCTCCGGTGGCGCCAGGGCAGCAGCCGGCACACCGTGCAGTACCTCCTCGACGGGCCGGTGCCCTGGGCCGACCCACGGGTCGCCGAGGCCGCCTCGGTCCACCTAGGTGGCACCCTGTCCCAGGTCAACGCCGCCCTGACGACCGGCCACCGCGGGCGCCACCCGGCATACCCGCTGGTGCAGGTCCACCAGCCGCGCGCTGTCGACCCCGCCGGCGCGGGTTGCCAGCAGGTCATCCAGGTCACCACGGTGCTTCCGCCGGATGCCGACACCGACCTGCGCACGCAGGTGACAACGCAGGTCACGGCCGCCCTCGAGCAGCACGCGCCCGGCGTGGTCGACCGTGTCACCGGCCGCCTGGAGTCCCAGGCCGAGGGGGCACACTGGCACCCGCTGCGCGCCCCGCAGTTGGCGCCCGGGCTGTTCCGGTGCGCCGAGGCCAGCCCCGGAGCAGCCGTGCCCGGGCTCGGTGGCTACCACTCGGCCCGAGCGGCCCTGGCCTGGCTGCGCCGGCAGGTGGAGCGTGGCCGGCCCACCGGCGCACGCCCTGAGTTGACCCGTCCCGGCGCGTCGCCGGTTGCGACCCATCGCCGGAGCCGATAGGACGGAGGGACAGTCGCCCGACCGCGGCGGCAGAACGGAGGAGAGCGTGGCGCTGGCGATCGAGGACTACGGGGTCATCGGGGATCTGCACACCATGGCCCTGGTGGGCAACAACGGCTCGATCGACTGGCTGTGTCTGCCGCAATTCGACTCCGGGGCGTGCTTCGCCAAACTGCTGGGCACCGACGACAACGGCTACTGGCGCCTGGCACCAGCCGGCGCTGACCGGTGCACCCGCCGGCAGTACCGGGAGGACACGCTGATCCTGGAGACCGAGTGGGAGACCGCCGAGGGGTCGGTGCGGGTCATTGACCTGATGCCGGTGCGCGACGATGCCGCTGACGTGGTGCGGATCGTCGAGGGACTCTCCGGGCGGGTCCGGATGCGCAGCGATCTGCGGTTGCGGTTCGACTACGGCCACATCATCCCGTGGGTCAAGCACCACGATCACCTGCTGTCGGCGATCGGCGGGCCGGATGCGGTGTGGCTGGACACCCCGGTCGAGGTGCACGGTCACGACCTGATGTCCACAGCCGACTTCGAGGTGTCCGCCGGTGACCGGGTGCCGTTTATCCTCACCCACCACCCCAGCCACCAGCCGGAACCCAAGCGCCGGGACGCCGAGAAGGCGCTGGCCAGGACCGAGACGTTCTGGGCCGAGTGGATCGCGCACTGCGACTACCAGGGCGGGTGGCGGGAGGCGGTGCACCGCTCGCTGCTCACCCTGAAGGGGCTGACCTACAAGCCCTCGGGAGGCATCGTCGCCGCCGCGACCACCTCGCTGCCCGAGGACATCGGTGGCGTCCGTAACTGGGATTACCGCTTCTGCTGGCTCCGGGATGCCACCTTCACCCTGCAGGCCCTGCTGGGCACCGGGTTCGAGAGTGAGGCGCTGGCCTGGCGGGACTGGCTGTTGCGCGCCGTGGCCGGCGACGCCGCCGACCTGCAGATCATGTACGGCATCGACGGTCGACGCCGCCTGCCGGAGTACGAGCTGGACTGGTTGGCCGGCTATGAGGGTTCCGCCCCGGTTCGCATCGGCAACGGCGCTGCCGGCCAGTTCCAGCTGGACGTCTGGGGTGAGGTGCTGGACATGCTGCACGTGGCCCGGGACACCGGGTTGTCGGCCGCTCCGGATGCCTGGGACCTGCAGCTGGAGATGCTCGACTTCCTCGAGGGCAACTGGAAGGTGCCGGACAAGTCGTTGTGGGAGATCCGGGGGCCGGACCGTCAGTTCGTCCATTCCAAGGTGATGGCCTGGGCCGGGATGGACCGTGCCGTCCGGGCGGTGGAGACGTTCGGTCAGGAGGGCCCCGTGGATCGGTGGAAGACCATCCGAGACACCATCCACGAGGAGGTCTGCCGGGAGGGTTTCGACGCCACGCGGGGCACCTTTACCCAGTACTACGGCTCGAAGGGGTTGGACGCCTCGCTGCTGCTCATTCCCCAGGTCGGTTTCCTTCCCTGGGACGACGAGCGCGTGGTCGGCACCGTCGAAGCGGTGCAGCGGGAGCTCACCGAGGGCGGGTACGTACTGCGGTACCGCACCGAGCACGGCGTCGACGGCCTGCCTGGCGAGGAGGGCGCCTTCCTGCTGTGCAGTTTCTGGTTGGCCGACGCGCTGGTCGGGATCGGGCGCGTCGACGAGGGTCGCGAGCACTTCGAGAAGCTGTTGGCGTTACGCAACGACGTGGGGCTGCTCTCCGAGGAGGTCGACCCGGTCTCGGGGCGGCACCTGGGCAATATGCCGCAGGCCTTCAGCCATGTCGGGCTCATCAACACCGCGCGGCATCTCAGCGGCGCCTC
>CAYVEH010000117.1:0-1579 GCA_964450585.1 uncultured Ornithinimicrobium sp. | reverse complement strand
CGTCACCCGGCCAGGGCCGTCAGCCGGTCCAGATCCAGCACCTGCACCTCGCGGGGACCGGTCTGCCGGATGACCCCGGACTCCTGCAGCCGCCGCAGGGACCGGCTCAGCGACTCCGGGGTGGTGTCCAGCAGCGAGGCGATGTCCTTCTTGGTCAGCGGGAGCCGGGCGGTCACCTGTCCGTCGGGCCCGTGGTGGGCGGGCAGGTCGATCAGATACCGCGCGAGCCGGGCACCGACCTCGGCTGAGGTCGCTGCCGCCAGCCGCTCCTCGGTCTCCTCCAGGCGCCGGCTCACCCCCTGCAG
This sequence comes from uncultured Ornithinimicrobium sp., assembly GCA_964450585.1. GTDB lineage: Bacteria > Actinomycetota > Actinomycetes > Actinomycetales > Dermatophilaceae > Ornithinicoccus. The sequence goes on along the minus strand of CAYVEH010000117.1, from coordinate 1,274 downwards.
CATCCGCAACCCGATGCTGGGGTGCCGCCCGATCAGCGTGCCGATGTCTTGATGCTTGAAGACGCACATGCTGCCCGGCTGCAGCGCGGTCACGTAGTGGTCCGGTCGGCCGCCGTTGAGGAAGGCTGACTCCCCGACGAACTCGCCGGGCTCCAGCACCCGGATGATCTGCTCATGCCCGTCCGCGGTGATCCGGCTGATCTTCAGCAGGCCGGTGTGCACCACCAGGAGCTGGGAGACATCGTCGCCGGCGGAGTAGATCCGTTCCCCGGCTGCGACCGTCGTCGGGGTGGCTAGCGCGGCGACCGCCACCTGGTCCTGGTGCCGCAGGGCCTTGAACAGCGGCACCCGGGCGACGCACAGGTCTGGTGGGGTGTCCGTGGGTTCGCTGAGCTCAGCCATCGGCCGGTCCCTGCGGGTCGGCCGGGTCGCTGGTCACCGACGTGTCGATCCGCTCCGGCCGGGTGTAGACGTTGAGCGTGCTGCCGCGGTTGAACCCGACCAGGGTCATCCCCAGCTCCGCGGCCAGCTCCACCGCGAGCGCCGAGGGCGCCGACACCGCCGAGAGCATCGGTATGCCGGCCATCGCCGCCTTCTGCACCAGCTCGAAGGAAGCCCGGCCAGAGACCTGCAGCACGGTGCCGGTCGCCGGCAATCGGCCCTCCAGCAGGGCCCACCCGATGGCCTTGTCCACGGCGTTGTGCCGGCCCACGTCCTCCCGCAGACAGACCAGCTGCCCGTCGCGGAACAGCCCGGCGGCGTGCACCCCGCCCGTCCGGTCGAAGACCTGCTGCTGGGCGCGCAACTGTTCCGGCAGACCCAGCACCACCTTCAGCGGGAGGGACAACGGGTCCTGGTGGACGGCATACGCAGAGGTCTTGCGCACCGCCTCGATGGAGGCGGTGCCGCAGACCCCGCAACTGCTGGAGGTGTAGACGTGCCGCTCCAGGGTCGGGTCGGGGGGCGGCACACCCTCGGCGAGGCGGACGTCGATGACGTTGTAGTCCCGCTGCCCCGCGGCGTCGATCCCGGCCCGGTAGTCCATCGAGATCACGTCCTCCCGGGCGCCGATCACCCCCTCACTGAGCAGGAAACCGGCCACCAGCTCGAAGTCGTGCCCGGGGGTGCGCATGGTGACGCTGAACGGGCGGCCGGCGACCCGGATCTCCAACGGCTCCTCCCCGGCCAGCACGTCGGCCCGCACCCGGGTGGATCCCTCGACGGTCAGCTGGGTCACCCGCCAGGACTTCGTCACCCGTGCCATCAGACCTCCT
>CAYVEH010000116.1:0-8601 GCA_964450585.1 uncultured Ornithinimicrobium sp. | reverse complement strand
CCCAGCAGCAGCGCGACCCGTCGGGTGGCCGGGGTCCGGCTGACCGCGAGCACCGCGATGGCTAGCACGATCAGGCTGAACGCGGACAGCAGCGTGCGGCCCCACCCGCCCTGGTCGGTGAACGGGAAGACCAGCACCCCGAACAACTGGGCCGCCAGCAACACGGCCGAGGGGTGGTCCCGCAGGGCAGACCACCAGCGCTGCGCCCGGGTCTGCCCGGCGGCGCCTGCGTAGGTGAACACGGCTGGAGACTCTACTCGCGGCCGGTCAGGGACCAGGCATCCTCCGACTCTTCCTCAGCCAGCTCGTCCTCGTCGTAGCTCGCGCCGGCGCCCTCGGGGTGGGCGAGCGGGTCGGCATACCCCTGGCTGGCTCGGGCAGCCTCGGCATCCTCCACCTCGACCACGTCGTCGTCCTGCCCCAGCCCGACGTCGGAGGCGTCCTCGGCCGGTGGATCCTGACCCTGCAGCAGCGCCAGGGTGACCTCGAGGTCGTCGGGGCGGACCAGCACGTCCCGGGCCTTGCTGCCCTCGGAGGGGCCCACGATGCCGCGGGACTCCATCAGGTCCATCAGGCGGCCTGCCTTGGCGAAGCCGACGCGCAGCTTGCGTTGCAGCATCGAGGTGGAGCCGAACTGGGTGGTGATGACCTGCTCGGCGGCCTGCAGCAGTAGGTCCAGGTCATCGCCGATGTCCTCATCCACCTGCTTCTTGGCCGGGGCCACGGTCACGTCCTCGCGGTAGACCGGCTTGAGCTGGCTGGTGACGTGCTTCACCACGCCCTCGATCTCGGACTCGGCGACCCAGGCACCCTGCACCCGCATCGTCTTGGAGGCCCCCATCGGCAGGAACAGCGCGTCGCCCTGGCCAATCAGCTTCTCCGCCCCGGGCTGGTCCAGCACCACCCGGCTGTCGGTGACCGAGGAGGTGGCGAAGGCCATCCGGGAGGGGACGTTGGCCTTGATGAGCCCGGTGACCACGTCCACCGAGGGCCGCTGGGTGGCCAGCACCAGGTGGATGCCCGCGGCCCGGGCCAGCTGGGTGATCCGGACCACCGACTCCTCGACGTCCCGGGGGGCGACCATCATCAGGTCGGCCAGCTCGTCCACCACGACCAGCAGGTACGGGTACGGCTGCAGCACCCGCTCCGAGCCGGGCGGTGGGGTGAGCTTGCCGGCGCGGATGGCCTTGTTGAAGTCGTCGATGTGCTTGAACCCGTAGGCCGACAGGTCGTCGTAGCGGGTGTCCATCTCCTTGACCACCCAGGCCAGGGCCTCGGCGGCCTTCTTGGGGTTGGTGATGATCGGGGTGATCAGGTGCGGGATGCCCTCATAGGCGGTCAGCTCCACCCGCTTGGGGTCCACCAGCACCATCCGCACCTCATCGGGGGTGGCGCGCATCAGGATCGAGGTGATCATCGAGTTGATGAAGCTGGACTTACCCGAGCCGGTGGCCCCGGCCACCAGCATGTGCGGCATCTTGGCCAGGTTGGCGATCACGTAGCCGCCCTCGACGTCCTTGCCGACCCCCATCACCATCGGGTGGCTGTTGTTGCGGGCCGCGTTGGAACGCAGCACATCACCCAGCGAGACGTTCTCCCGGTCGGTGTTGGGGATCTCCACGCCGACGGCCGACTTTCCCGGGATCGGGGAGAGGATGCGCACATCCGCCGAGGCCACGGCATAGGCGATGTTCTTGGACAGAGCCGTGATCCGCTCCACCTTCACGCCCGGGCCGAGTTCCACCTCATAGCGGGTCACGGTCGGGCCGCGCATGAACCCGGTCACCTGCGCGTCGATGCTGAAGTCGTCGAGCACCCCGGTGAGGGCGTCCACCACCTTGTCGTTGGCAGCCGACCGGGACTTGTGCGGCAGGCCCTCGACCAGCAGGGAGCTGTCCGGCAGGGTGTAGGTGACATCGCCGGCGAGCATCAGCTGCTCGACCCGCTGCGGCAGCGGGGTGGTGGGCGGCGCCTCCAGCACCTCCCGGTGCGGCACCTTCCCGGGCTCCGGGCGCTTCTGCCCGGGCCGCAGGATCGGCTGGGTGTCGTCGGTGCCCTGGGCCCCGCTGGGGCCGGTCCCGGCACCGGTGCCCTTGGCCGCTGCCGCCGACTTCTTGTCGGTTTCCTCGGCGGAGGTGCGGGTAGTGGCGCGGGCCCGCAGTGACCTGGCCGAGCCCGGTTGCACCTCAGCGGCCTGGTCGAAGGCCTGATCGCCCTCACGGTCGCCGGGAACCACACCGCGGCGCCGCCGGGTGGGACGGGACGGGCGGGGCTGGTCGTCCTGCTCCGTGGCCGGGGTCTCGAAGAGGGCCGCCTCGAACTGGCGCAGCCGGTCAGGGATCCGGTGCACCGGGGTGGCGGTGATCACCAGGATGCCGAAGAAGGCCAGCAACGTGAGCACCGCGATCGTGCCGTAGCTGGTCAGCGCTGCGGTGATCGGGCTGGCCACGATGAAGCCGACGATGCCGCCGGCGTTCTGCAGCGCGGCCTGCCCCTCGCTGTAGTCGGGGGCCCCCAGGGCCACGTGGGTCAGGCCGCTGGCGGCCAGGCCTAACGCGACCGTGCCGACGGCCATCCGGTTGTTGGCCGCGGTGCTGGCCGGGGCCCGCAGCAGGCGGACCGCAAACAGCAGCAGCACGATCGGCAGCGCCAGGCCGACCCGCCCGAAGGTGCCGGCGACGACCGCGTGGATGGCGTCACCGAGCATGCCCTGCAGGTTCCACCACTCGCGGATCGCCACGATGACCGACAGCGCCAGGAGCAGAAACCCCCACCCGTCGCGCCGGTGACCCGGCTCGGTGTCCTCAGTGTTGGAGCCCATCGAGCGGACCGCTCCTCCCGTCATTGTTGCCATGCCCATCCAGGTGCCTCGTGCCAGCCGCCACGGCAGCGGTGCCCCCTTGCGCTTGCGGACCGTTCCCTGGCGGGAGGTGCCCTTGCGGGACGTGCTCGGGCGAGACCTTGGACGAGCGTTGCCACCCCGCCCTGAGGACCGGCTGCTGGTGGTGCGAGAGGGCGGCTTCCTACCGCTGCCGGTCTTGGCACTACCGGAGCGGGCACGGGTCGTCGCAGTCTTCGCCACGTTCGCACGGTACTTGACTTTCACCTGCGTATCACGCGTCACACGCTGCGGAGTGGCATCCACCACTCACCCGTCGAGGGTATTACTTGCTTTCAGTCAGAATCAATCGATCACATTGACGTGAGGCGTCAAGTGCACGGATTGCTCATGTCAGAAGTAAAGGTATACTATTGCCATGATGTCGAGGGCTGGCACTGAACCCCGGGCTGCCCTGCTCGGCGACGTCGTCGGCTCCCGGACCGCCCAGGACCGCAAGGCGCTGCACGATGAGCTGAGTTCAGCCCTGACCGACGTCAGTTCCGAGGTCGACACCCTCGATCGGCTCCAGGTGACTGCCGGCGACGAGTTCCAGGGCACCTTCTCCTCGGTCGGGGAGTCGCTGTATGCCGCGCTCCTGCTGCGACTTCGACTCCCGACCGAGATCGATGTCCGGGTCGGGGTGGGCTGGGGGCCGGTCACCGTGCTGGACCCGGCGCACGGCACCCAGGACGGCCCGGCCTGGTGGGCCGCACGGGCCGCCATCGACTGGGTCGAGCGGCAACAGTCCCAGACCGGCTGGCAGGGCGTCCGAACGGCCTACCGATGTGCCGACCCGGCGCCTGAGGGCCAGCCCGGGCCGGACCCCCGGGCCGTGGAGGCAGCACTGCTGTGTCAGGACCAACTGGTCAGCTTGTTGGATGAGCGATCGCGACACATCCTGGAGGGCCTGATGCACGGTCAGACGCAAGCTCGGCTGGCAGAGGACCTGGGGCTGACCCGGCAAGCGGTCAACCAGCGTCGCAAACACGATGGCCTGCCCGTGCTGGCCGCGGCGGCCGAGAGCCTGCGGACGCTCACGTGAGCGCACTGGCGCTCCTGCTGATCGCCGTCGGGCTCAGTGACCTGGTCGCCGCGCGTGGCTGGGCCCACCGACAGGTCGGGCGCCGGGCTGGTGCTCTGGTGGGGTTGGCCTCCCTGGCGGTGCTGGCGGCCCTCGGCGGGCTCGGCAGCTGGGGCGATGTGCTGTTGCTGACCGTGGCCGGGCTGACCACCGGAGCCTGGGTGGTGCTGGCCGGGCGCGCCGACGACGCCGACCGTGGCCAGGGGCTGGCTCTGGCCAGTCTGGTCACCGGGGCCGGTCTGCTGCTGGCCCTCAGCGGGCTGGCGACCCCGGTGGGCGGGGCTCTGCAGCGCTGGCTGGCCTGGACCGACCTCCAGGCGCTGCAGAGCACCGATGCCACCCGGGTGCTCCTGCTGGCCGGGCTGCTCCTGGTGCAGGTGTCCACCGGCAACGTGATCGTCCGTCTGGTCCTGGCCCACACCGGCGCCCTGGACCCGCGCGGCGGCCCCCAAGCTGCAGACCGACTGCGCGGCGGCCGGCTGCTCGGCCCGATGGAGCGGGTGTTCATCCTGGGGCTCGGGCTGGCCGGCCAGGTCACGGCCGCCAGCATGGTGATCGCCGCCAAGGGCCTGATCCGCTGGCCCGAACTGCAGCGCGCCACCCGGGACACCGAGCGTCGGGACGGCGCAGCCCTCAGCACCGAGGGGGTTCCGCCACGGTGGACGGCCATGATCGATCAGGTCACCGAGTACTTCCTCATCGGCAGTTTCGTCAGCTGGCTGGTAGCACTCACCGCCCTGGTGCTGGCCCACCTGGCCTGATCCAGCGCGGCACCGGCACGGCCCTGCGGCCCCCGGGGCTACACCGATCACTCAGCGCGGGGCAGGGCACCCGGGCACACGGCATACCGGCACCTCGGTCCGGCACCGTCCTGCTCAGGCGTCGATGACGATGGGGATGATCATCGGCCGGCGCCGCAGCTTGCTGCCCACGAAGGAGCCGACGGTGCGCCGGATGACCTGCTGCAGCTGGTGGGTGTCGGTGACCCCGTTCTGCCGGGCCTCCTCCAGGGCGGTCTCCAGCCGGGGGCGCACCTTGTCGAAGACCGCGGCGTCCTCGGCGAAGCCACGGGTCTGGATCTCCGGGCCGGCAGCGACCTTCCCGGTCGAGGGGTCACGCACCACGATGATGGTCACGAACCCCTCATCGCGCAGAATCCGGCGGTCCTTCAGCAGACCCTCGGTGGTGCCCCCGACCGAGGACCCGTCGACATAGACGTAGCCCACATCGACCGCACCGGCGATCCGGGCCTGGCCCTCCACCAGGTCAACCACCACGCCGTCCTCGGCCAGGATGACGTTCTCGGCCGGGACGCCGGTGGCCACCGCGAGGTTCCCGTTAGCCACCAGGTGCCGCCACTCACCGTGCACCGGCAGCACATTGCGCGGTCGGACGATGTTGTAGCAGTAGAGCAGCTCCCCGGCGCTGGCGTGCCCGGAGACGTGCACCAGGGCGTTGCCCTTGTGCACCACGGTGGCGCCCAGGCGGGTCAGGCCGTTGATGACGCGGTAGACCGCGTTCTCGTTGCCCGGGATGAGTGAGGAGGCCATCAGGACCGTGTCGCCCTCCCCTACATCGATCTTGTGGTCCCGGTTGGCCATCCGGGACAGCGCCGCCATCGGCTCGCCCTGCGACCCGGTGCAGATCAGCACCTGCTGCTCATCGGGCAACTGGGCCAGTCGGCCCAGGTCGACCAACACACCGTCCGGCACCCGCAGGTATCCCAGGTCGGCGGCGATGCCCATGTTGCGGATCATGGAACGGCCCACCATCGCCACCTTGCGTCCGGCCTCCTCCGCGGCGTCCAGGACCTGTTGGACCCGGTGCACGTGCGAGGAGAAGCAGGCCACGATGATCCGGCGCTCGGCACGGTGGAAGACGCGCTCGATGGCCGGGGAGATATCGCGCTCGGGGGTGGTGAAGCCGGGCACGTCGGCGTTGGTGGAGTCGGTCAGGAACAGGTCGACGCCCTCCTCCCCCAGCCGGGCGAACGCGCGCAGGTCCGTGATGCGCCGATCCAGCGGCACCTGGTCCATCTTGAAGTCACCGGTATGCAGCAGCGTGCCGCCAGGGGTGCGGACGAAGACCGCGAGCGCGTCCGGGATCGAGTGGTTCACCGCGATGAACTCACAGTCAAAGGGGGCCAGCACCTCGCGGTCGCCCTCGCGCACCCCCAGGGTGTACGGGGTGATCTTGTGCTCCTTGAGCTTGGCCTCCACCAGCGCCAGGGTCAGCTGGGAGCCGATCAACGGGATGTCCGGCTTGTGCCGCAGCAGGAAGGGCACCGCACCGATGTGGTCCTCGTGCCCGTGCGTCAGCACGATGGCCACGATGTCCTCCCACCGACCCTCGAGGTACTCGAAGTCCGGCAGGATCAGGTCCACCCCGGGGTGCTCGTCCTCGGGGAAGAGCACGCCGCAGTCGATGATCAGCAGCTTCCCGGCATACTCGATGACCGCCATGTTGCGGCCCACCTCGCCCAGCCCGCCCAGGGCGACGACACGCACCCCGTTGGGTGCTAGGGGTCCGGGAGGGCTGAGTTCAGGATGCGGGTGGCTCATGGCGCAAGGCTACGTCCTGGGCACTCCAGCCCCGCAGGCCGCTCCGGGTTCGGGGTCAGCGGCTCGGTGGAGGGATCGCGCCGCCACCCGCTCGGGGGGTCCGGGTAGCGGCGCGATCTGGTGACCACTCTCACCCAGAGTGATTGAAGAAACCATATCGGTGAACTGTGATTTCGCTCACAGGCGCGCTGACCTGCGGCTTCGGTGAGGAGCGCTGGTCCACTACGCGGAACGCGTCGCATCCCGGACCGGGTTCAGCGTCGATGTCGGCGCACCCGACTACAGTTCTGCCATGCGCCAGTACCTCGACCTGCTGCACCGTGTCCGCACCGAGGGGGTCCGTAAGGAGGATCGCACCGGCACGGGCACGCTGTCGGTCTTCGGTCACCAGATGCGCTTCGACCTGACTGCGGGCTTCCCGGTCCTGACCACCAAGAAGCTGCACCTGCGCTCGATCACGGGCGAGTTGCTGTGGTTCCTGCGTGGTGACACCAACGTGGCCTGGCTGCAGGAGCGGCGGATCCGGATCTGGGATGAGTGGGCCGACGAGCACGGTGATCTCGGCCCGATCTACGGCCACCAGTGGCGTTCCTGGCCCACCCCGAGCGGGGAACAGGTGGACCAGATCGCCCGGGTGATCGAGTCGATCCGCAGCAATCCCGACTCCCGGCGGCACATCGTCTCGGCCTGGAACGTCGCCGACGTGGATGACATGGCACTGCCACCGTGCCACACCATGTTCCAGTTCTACGTGGCCGACGGGAAACTGTCCTGCCAGTTGTACCAACGCAGCGCCGACATCTTCCTGGGCGTGCCGTTCAATATCGCCAGCTATGCCCTGCTCACCCACATGGTCGCCCAGGTGACCGACCTGGCGGTGGGCGACTTTGTGCACACCCTGGGTGATGCCCACCTGTACCTCAATCACCTCGAGCAGGCCGATGAGCAACTCACCCGTGAGCCCGGTCCGCTGCCGAGGCTGTGGCTCAACCCGCGGGTGCGTGCCATCGATGAGTTCGACCTGGACGATATCGAGGTGCGTGACTACGTGGCGGCGCCGACGATCAAGGCACCGATCGCGGTATGAGGCTGCGCCAGCACGGGCCGTGCCAGCAGCCAGGACCTCGGGCCACCTGATGGGTCGTTTCGCGGTGGTGCCCGCCGCCTACCTGGTATTGCTGCGCGAGCACGGCGGTCAGACCGAGGTGCTGCTCCAACGGCGTGGTGCGACCGGCTACATGGAGGGCTGGTGGGCCTGCGGTGCCGCCGGTCACGTGGAGGCCGGTGAACCGGCCGATCAGGCCGTATGCCGTGAGGCTGCCGAAGAGCTCGGCGTCACGCTGGACCCTGCCTCCGTCCGGCTCGCCGCGGTGCTGCAGCGGCACTGCGTGCTCGGTGGACCCATCGAGCAACGGATCGACCTGTTCTTCACCGCCGCGCTGCCCGCCGACGAGCCACGGATCACCGAGCCGGACAAGGCGGCGGACCTGGCCTGGTGGCCGCTGGCAGACCTGCCCGACGAGGTTGTCCCGCACGAGCGCCAGGTGCTGCACCATCTGCGGGAGGGCCACCGGGGTTCGACGGTCCCGGCGCTGCTGACACGCGGCTTTGAGCAGCACCTCACGCTGGTGGCTGCCGTCGGTCGCAACGGAGTGATCGGCGATGGTGCCGGGATGCCGTGGCACCTGCCGGAGGACCTGAAATTCTTCAAACGGACCACCATGGGAGGGGTGCTGGTGATGGGCCGGGGCACCTGGGACTCCATCGGGCGTGCCTTGCCGGGACGGCGCACCATTGTGGTCACTCGGGACCGCACCTGGAGCGCACCGGGGGCCGAGGTCGCGCACTCCCTGCCCGAGGCGCTCCTCATCGCCGGGGACGGTGAGGTGTTCATCGCCGGGGGCGGGCAGATCTATGCGCAGACCATTGATGCCGCCTCGCGGCTGGTCATCACCCACGTCGACCAGGACCCGCCGGGCTCGGTGTACTTCCCGAGCATCGACCCGATGCGCTGGCGGGAGCAGAGCCGGCAGCCGCAGGACGGCTTCGCCTGGGTGGAGTACCACCCCCGCCGCTAG
>CAYVEH010000115.1:0-8617 GCA_964450585.1 uncultured Ornithinimicrobium sp. | reverse complement strand
TTCGCGGAAGGTTGACCACTTCTGTACCCGGTCCAGATCCTTCTCGTCAAGGAACGCACCCAGATCGAGGCCGGCATACGCGCTCACAGGCCGGTCAGCTCGCTCCGGGAATGGTGGGTAGAACGGCCGCGTGGCGTCAAAACCTAGCTTGTCGGTGAGGAGCTCCCCGGCAGAGTCCGGGTCAACCCGGCGGGCACTGGGATCCATCCGAATTCCCTTCTGATCCGTCAGTACCATGAGGTCTCGGCCGGCCTGGAAGCGAACATTCAGGGCCCACAGCACCTGTTCGTCGTCGTGGATATCAATGTCTTCATCTACGACGTAGACGTGCTTGACGAAGTGGTCACAGGCGAGCACGGCCAGGATGGCTTGGGTGGCATCGGACTGCTTGCGCTTCTCCACCTGGACATAGGCGCTCAACGAGCCGCCCATGAACGGGATGCGCACGTCTTGAACACCAGGGACCGACCGGCGGACTGCTTCCAGCAGCCGCGCCTCGCGCCCCGGGTACAACCACAGGCAGCGGTGCTCGGCATGAGTGGGATGCAGGTCCTGGAAGATCGCATCCGCCCGGCGCGTGATCGCCGTCACGGTGCACATCGGCGCTTGCGCCGAGCCGTAGTAATAGGAGAACTCCCCAAACGGCCCCTCAGCCTCCATGGCCATCGGGTCAACCCTGCCTTCCAGCACAATCTCTGCGTCGGCGGGGATGGGTAGGTCCACGCTCGCCCCGGGGACCACGCGCAGCGGTGTGCCCAACAGAGCGCCCACCAACTCGTGGGTGTCGACGGACGTCGGGTTCTTCAACTGCGAGGCGACGGCGTAGGCCGGGTGGTGGCCGATCACGATGGCGATCTCCACCGGCCGTTGCGCCGCCCGGGCCCGAGCAAAGACACGGCCGAGGTCGTGATCGGGAGCGGCGTTGACGGTGAGTGTCTTGTCGCCGGTGATCATCATCCGGTACATACCGGTGTTGATCGTTCCGGTCAGGTCATCACGGGCCAGGACCACCCCGGAGGTGATGTAGTCACCCGCATCATCCTTGCTGTGCACACCGAAAGGGAGGGAGCCAAGGTCAACCTCGTCGGCTTCCTGAACGACCTGCTGCACCGGTGCGTCGCCGCGGGCCAGTGTGGTGGGAGTAGGACCGCCAGCGGCAATGACGTCCAGGGCATAGTCGAGCAGTCCGTCTGGTGACCGGCCCAGCGCCGCAGCAATCCGTGCGCGCGTGCCGAAGACCCCGGCAACCACCGGCAACTCGGAGTCGACCACGTCGTGGAACAAGGCGGCCGGTGCCCCTGCCGGCTCCAACTCCTTGACGACAGCACTGACCTCGCCATCGACGTGTGTCGGACGACGTATATCGATCAAGTCGTCGGTGGCCCGTAGGTGGTCCAGGAAGGTGCGCAGGTCCGGTGCTGTTGTCATGCGCGCTCACCTGCGCGGACGTCGACGATGTCGACGAAGGCGCCACCGAGGATCTCGTCGCACACCGCCTCCATATCGGGGGACATGACGCGGTCCTCATCCAGGAACTCGGCACGAGATCGCACCAGGTCGTAGGTGCTGGCAAGGCCGGGGGCAGGCGTCCCTCCGTTGCGCAGGTCCAGTCCCTGAGCGCCTGACAGCAACTCGATCGCGACCACGTATGCCGTGTTGCGTCCCATCGCAGACAACCGGAGCCCCGCGTGGGTCGCCATGGACACATGGTCTTCTTGCCCAGCCGAGGTGGGGATGCTGTCCACACTATTGGGCATGGCGCGGGAACGGTTCTCGGCCACGAGAGCGGCACTGGTGACCTGCGCAAGCATGAAGCCTGAGCTCAACCCGGCGCTCTCGATCAGGAAGGGAGGCAGCCCACTCATCGAGGTATCCATCAGCATGGCTGTGCGGCGCTCGGAGAGCGAACCGATCTCGCACAGCGCCATCGCGATGACATCGGCAGCGAAGGCCACCGGCTGACCATGGAAGTTGCCGCCGGAGAGCACCAGGTCATCGTCGGGGAACATCAACGGGTTGTCCGACACCGCGTTCACCTCGCGGCCAAGCGTGCCGGCCGCGAAGTCCAGTAGGTCCAGGGCGGCGCCCATCACCTGAGGTTGGCACCGTAGGCAGTAGGGGTCCTGCAGGCGCCGGCCCTCGAACTCCACGCTCAGCACTTCGCTGTCCGCAACGAGCCGGCGCAAGCGCTCCCCGACGACGATCTGCCCAGGCTGGCGTCGGATCTGCTGGATTCGATCGTCGAAGGCGGTCTGACGCCCCGCGGTGGCCTCCGTCGTGAGTGCACCTGCGGCTATGGCCGCGTTCAGCACATCCTGTGCCCTGAAGAGGCCACGGATGGTGATCGCGGTGGAGGCTTGTGTGCCATTGATGAGTGCCACGCCTTCCTTGGGGCCCAATACGATCGGCTCAAGGCCGACTGCGGCGAGTCCGTCCGTGGCGCTCATCACCTCATCGCGGATACGGATGTGTCCGAGGCCGATCATCGCCCCTGCCATGTGGGACAGCGGAGCCAGGTCCCCGGAGGCGCCGACCGATCCCTGGCCGGGGATCACCGGCAACGCATCCTGATTGAGCATGTCCACCATCTGCTGCACGACGCTGCGGCGAACACCTGAGTGGCCACGCAGCAAGCCGATCAGTTTCACGAGCATGGTGGCTCGTACCAACCCCGGGTCCAGCGGATCTCCGACGCCCGTCATGTGCGACGCGATCACCCGTCGCTGCAGTTCCTGCAGGTCATCGGGAGAAATGCGGCGGTCGGCGAGCTTGCCAAACCCCGTGTTGACGCCGTAGACGACGTCGCCGCGCTCAACGGCCCCGGCAATGACGGCGTGAGCCGCGTCAACCTTTGCCCAGGCCGACTCCGTGATCGCCACGCTGATCGGTCCGTTGTAAGCCGGCGCAAGGTCCTGCAGGTCGACGTCGTCACCGGTGAGTGTGAACGTGGTGCTCATGAGGGGATCCCTTTCGGATAGTCGAGTGGTGCGCCCTCCCAGCGGGGCGTGATGGGCGAATCGAGGCCATACAGGTCAAGGACCCGTCCGACGGTCCCGTCGACGAGGTCCTCAAGGTTTCGAGGGTCCGTATAGAAGGACGGCAACGGCGGGAAGATGATGCCGCCCATCTCGGTGACGGTGGCCATGTTGCGGATGTGGACCAGGCTGAGCGGTGTCTCCCGCACCAGAAGCGTCAGGCGGCGCCGTTCCTTGAGTGTCACGTCAGCCGCTCGGGTGAGCAGCGTCGTCGTCACCCCGGTGGCGACCTCCGCGAGGCTGCGCACCGAGCAGGGCGCGATGATCATGCCCATCGTCTGGAACGATCCTGAGGAGATGGAGGCTGCGACGTCGTGCACCGGGTGCACGACATCGGCCAGCTCCTTGACCTGTCGCACCGAGAGGTCGAGCTCGTGTTTGATCGTCAGATGGGCTGCTTTGGAGAGGACGGCGTGCGTCTCGATGCCGAGTTGTCGCAACTCCTGCAGCAATCGCACGCCGTAAATGACGCCGCTGGCACCGGTGATGCCCACCACCATGCGCTGCGTCGTCATGCCGCACCCCCGGCCTGCGGGCGGATGCGGACATTGACGGCCTTGAGCTCGGTGTAGCTGTCGAGCTCCTCCGGGCACTCCTCCCGACCTACACCACTGCCTTTGACGCCCCCAAACGGAGCACCGGGGTAGTGACGGTTGGCATCATTGACCCAGACGTAACCGGCATCGACACCGTGTGCCAACCTCAGGGCGCGATCGATGTCTCGGGACCAGACCGCGGCACTCAAGCCCTGGCACACCCCATTCGCCAGCGCCAGTGCCTGATCCTCCGTATCGAAGTCGTGCACGCTTAAGACAGGTCCGAAGACTTCCTCGGTCGCGATCGTGCTGTCTGGATCAGCTCCGAGAACCAGGTGCGGCGGCAAGAAGTAGCCCTCTGCCGGCCGATCCGCCTCGCCCAGTGCTGGGCACGCCATTACCTCGGCGCCTGCCTGTCGCGCCCCGTCCAAGAACGCGTTCACGCGTTCCAAGTGGGACTGAGACACCAGCGGGCCCATCTGGATCCCCTCTTGGTATGCGACCCCCATCCGCAGGCCGCTCATCAGCGTGTGGACGCGCGCCGTCAGCGGCTCCACGATCGACTGATGAGCGATCAGCCGTGAGGTGGACTGGCAACTCTGTCCCTGACTGACCGTCAGTGACATCCCGGCGACTGCGGCCTCGGCCGCCTCGTCGAGGTCGACATCATCGGTGACGATCATGGCGTTCTTGCCGCCGAGCTCGGTCGTGAAGTGCTTCACGGTGCCACCGGCGCCGAGCCGTCCCTGGATGGTCACCGCCGTCTGCTCGCTGCCGACAAAAGACAGTCGCTTCACTCTGGGATCGGTGACCAGGGAGTCGCCGGCGGCTCCATCACCGGCCACGAGGTTGACGACCCCAGCTGGCAGAGCCTCCTGCAGAAGCCGACCGAGCGCGAGAGTGGCGACCGGTGTCTGTGGTGCGGCCTTGATAACCATGGTGTTGCCCGCAAGCAGGGGTTGGATCATGCCGGCAATAGCGAACAACATCGGGTGGTTGTAGGCGATGATGCGGCCAACTACGCCATAAGGCTCTCGCACGGTGTAACTCAGGCCGTCGGCAAACGGACGGGAGGCGCGGCCCTGTTGGGAACGTGCCCACGCTGGCCACTCTCGCAGGTAGCGCAGGGCGAGCCCGGTATCCCTGGCGGTTGATGGCAAAGGGTTACCGCTATCAACCGACTCCAACACCGAGAGAGCTTGACCATGCTGAAGCAACTGTTCTGCCAGCGAGTCCAAGCACTGGATCCGGTCCGCGAGGGAACGTCGCCGCCAGTCACGCTGCGCGTCCTCGGCGCAATCTATGGCGTGCTTCACATCCCCTGGCGTGGACTGCGGAACAGTGCAGTACGGCATACCGGTCGATGGGTCGAAGACTTGCTCTGGCGCGGCCTCGGTCCACTCACCCCCGACGAAGTTGGCCGGGGTCCCTCTGGGGAAGAAGTTCTCCAGAAGTGCCGCTGGGACGCTGGTCTTGCTCATCCTCTGCTCCTTGCCGTCACCACGTCGCGTTGCCGGGAGAAGGCTGCACTGGGGAATTCATGTCCGGTCACCGGTCCATACAGCACCGCAGAGACCGGCTTCTGATCCAGGGCCGCCTCCACGATCTGACGTATGAGGTCACCCACGACTGGTGCTGTCTTGAACTGATTGCCGCTGGTGCCCATCGCGACAACGAATCCGTCCTTGGCTGTCTGGTCGTAGATGGGCACCCAGTCCTCAGTCGCGTCATAGAGGCCGACCACCCCGCGAGGTCGGTTCGGCACGGTGAGGCCGGTGATCCGTCGGGCGAGGCGCAGGACCTGGCGATCCCATGTCGCTGCGGAGACCTCCGATGGGAAAGCGTCCGGATCATCAATCGCGGTGACTGGATCGCAGGCAGCTCCGTTGCTGCCTACCAGGAAGGCTCCGGCACCCTCGGGGCGGAAGTTGATCCCCAGGTCGGCATCCACGACGTGAACGCCATGATGTTCCAGGTCAGCTGCTGGTGGAGCCGCTACCTGGTGCAACTCCTCGCGTAGCTGTCGGATGCCGACCGTGAAGTCGTCGCCAACCCCGGCGAGAGCGTTGATCTGAGAGGAGTGTGGTCCGGCAGCGTTCACGATGACCTCGGCTGTCAGGTCTGTGCCATCCCCTAGATGCGCCGTCCACATGTCACCCGTATGAGTCAACCCGCTGACCTGGCTGCGGAGGCGAAAACGGGCGCCTTCGCGGGTTGCTGCCGTGGCTAGATTGGCGGCGGCCAGAGCCGGATCCCCTACGTATCCACTGGCCGGGGTATACAGCGCCCCGACCAGCAGGTCCTGGGGGTCCGCCCAGAAGGCGTCGTCGGAAACGTCGACCGGTGGACCAAAGCGGTGCACATCGAGGTAGGGGGCCAATTCCAGGAGGCCCTCGGTGTCGCGGTGCTCCCACTGAGCATCGCAGGCGGTCAGGACCTCGGCATACCGATCCGTCATGCCGGATCCGTCGTCCAGGATGACCGTGCCACACCGGACAAAGTGGGCCAGTTCCTCGGAGGCCGGGGCCTCGAGGAAGTCACGCCAGTCCTCCCAGAGGGGGAGGGTTTCCATTGCCAGGGCGCAGGTCACCGGATCCTCAGCGTGCAGTCGGATGATGCCGGCCGAGGAGCTGGTCGACCCGTGGCCGATCGCCGACCCCCGGTCGATCACCAACACCTCATGTCCGTGTCGGGCCAGGGCGAGCGCGGTGGAGGTGCCGATCACACCGCCCCCGATCACGATGACCTCCGCATGCTCGTCGCGCACTCCGTGGCCGTCCTCCATGCATGACTCCGTCTGTTGCTTCACCAATTCACGTTGGACTCTTGCGGACCCCACGGCCGCTGAGTACCATGCCCACATCATGTACGAATTCCCACTAGATGGCAACCAGTCCCATCTAGAGGTAAGGAGACAGGCCATGGCCCGACCACAGTTCGTCGGCTCCCGGATCGCAGTACTCGCGGCCGGGTTGTCCCTGATGCTCACCGCCTGCGGTGGTGACTCGACAAGCGATGACAGCCCTGACGCGGAGAGCCCGCAGTCAGATGGATCCACCGAAACCGCAGGTGGCGGAGGTGGTGAAGGAGTCGGTGAGGCTGCTGAGCTCCTGCCCGATGAGATCAAGGATCAGGGGTACATCACGGTGGCGGGGGATGCGTCCTACCCGCCCATCGGCTTCATGGACGATGACGGTGTCACCATCGTCGGCCTGGACAAGGAACTGGCCGACCTGCTGAGTGCTGAGCTGGGTGTGGAGTTGCGGCTGGAGAACGCCAGCTTCGATGCGATCATCCCCGGCCTTCAGGGTGGCAAGTACGACGCAGGAATGTCATGGATGAACGACACCGAGGAGCGCCGCCAGGTGGTCGACTTCATCGACTACAGCCAAGACGGATCCTCCATGTTCGTGCCTGCCGGCTCTGACGCCAAGCCGGAGTCCTTGGAGGACCTGTGCGGCCTGTCGGTCGCCCTGCAGAAGGGGACGGTCCAGCAGACGGATGCGATGGCCGCTTCGGAGGAGTGCGAGGCCTCCGGGGAGGAGCCCGTTGACGTGCAGGTCTACCCGGACCAGAACGCCGCCAACGGTGCCCTGGCCTCTGGGCGTGCCGATGTCTCGATTGCGGACACCCCCGTGGCGACATGGCAGGTGCAGGAGTCTGACGGGAAGTTCGAGTTGAGTGGTCAGCCTTACGGTGAGGTCTACCACGGCATCGCCGTCATCAAGGGCAGTGAGTTGGCAGAGCCACTCGCCGTGGCGATGCAGGCCCTCATGGACGACGGCTCGTACCTCGAGGTCCTGAAGAAGTGGGGCATGGAGGACGCCGCCATCGACACCGTCCTGATTAACGGCGAGCCCCTGGAGTGATGACTTCCGCCACCGCTGAGCAGCAGCGTGAGGTCGTCATGCCCATACGCAAACGGCCAAAACCACTCCAATGGACGCTCATCGTCGTCCTCGGAGTCGTCGTGGTCGCCGGCGTTTTCTCGGTTGTAACCAACGAGAACTTCGGCTGGCCCGTCGTCTTCGAGTACTTCACGTCGCCCCGCATTCTGGCTGGCCTGGTCCGGACACTTCACCTCACCGCCCTGTCCATGGCGATCGGCATCGTGCTCGGCGTGATACTCGCGCTGATGTACATGTCCCGCAACCGGTTCGTGCAAGGTGTTGCCTGGTGCTACATCTGGTTCTTCCGGGGCACGCCAGTCTTCGTTCAGCTCCTCTTCTGGGGGTCGATCTCGGCGCTGTATCCCAAGCTCATCGTAGGGCTGCCGTTCGGGGGCCCCACCTGGCTCGAGATGTCGGCGAACGACCTCATCACTCCCTACATCGCTGCGGTTCTGGGTCTAGGGCTCAACGAAGCGGCCTATATGGCTGAAATCGTCAGAGCGGGGATCAAGTCCGTGGACAGGGGGCAGTCCGAGGCAGCCACGGCATTAGGAATGCCGGATGGGCTGACCACCCGTCGAGTGGTCCTGCCGCAGGCCATGCGAGTCATCATTCCCCCAACGGGCAACCAGTTGATCGGGATGCTGAAGACCAGCTCCCTGGTTGCGGTCCTTGCCTATCCAGAACTGCTCTACAGCGCGCAGCTGATTTACGCCGTCAACTACCAGACGATCCCCCTCTTGATCACGGCTTCCTTGTGGTACCTGCTGATCACCTCGGGGCTGAGCATTGTTCAGTACTACGTCGAGAGGCACTTTGGCCGGTCAGAGGCCCGCTCGAGCCTGGAGGCACGATGACCGACAACACGAGTGAACCACTGGTCCAGATCAACGGAGTGCACAAAAGCTTTGGCCCCCTCGAGGTGCTGAAGGGCATCGATCTGGAAGTGTCCCATGGTGAGGTGTGCGTGCTGTTGGGCCGGTCCGGCTCGGGCAAGTCCACGCTGCTGCGGTGCATCAACCATCTGGAGAGCATCGACGATGGCGAGATCAAGGTCGGTGGCGAGCGCATCGGCTACGAGCAACGTCGCGACCACCTGCTGCCAATGACCTCTCGCCAGGCGGCCAGGCAGCGTCAGAACATCGGGATGGTGTTC
>CAYVEH010000114.1:0-8651 GCA_964450585.1 uncultured Ornithinimicrobium sp. | reverse complement strand
AGGGCGAACTCCTTCTCGATGATCGACTGGGTGAGGATGAACCAGGAGTAGTCATACCCGCTGCGGCGCAGGTGCGCCAGGGTGCCGAGGGTGTCGAATCCGGGATACAGCGGGGCGGGCAGCCGCTCACCGGTGGCGTCCAGCCACAGCGAGGAGGGCCCGGGCAGGATCCGGATGCCGTGCCGGTCCCACACCGGGGAATGGTTCTGAATGCCCTCGACGTAGTGCCACATCCGGTCCCGGTTCACCAGCCGCGCCCCGGCCGACTCCACCAACGGCAGCATCGAACCGTCCACGTAGGCCGGCACGCCGGCCACCATCGAGCTCAGCTCCGGTGGAGTGCCCAGCCGTTCCGGCCAGAACTGGCGCACCATGTCCAGGTTGTGCCCGATGCCCCCGGAGGTCACCACCACCGCCTGCGCGGTGTAGTCGAACTGGCCCACGACGCTGCGGGTGCTGCGCACGCCACGGGGTGCGCCATCGGTAGCCAGCACCTCGCCCCGCACCCCGGTGACGGTCCCGTCCGTGGTGACCACCTCGGTCACCCGGTGCCGACCGGCCAGGGTGAGGCGCCCCGTGGCGGCGGCCTGTCGGCATACCGTCTCGAACGGGGCCACGATGCCCGGACCGGTGCCCCAGGTGATGTGGAACCGGGGCACCCCGTTGCCGTGACCGTCGGCGGTGCCGTCGCCCCGCTCGGCCCATCCGACGACCGGGAAGAAGCGCACACCTCGTTGACGCAGCCAGGTGCGCTTCGGGCCGGCGGCCCACTCCACGTAGGCGCGGGCCCACCGCACCGCCCAACTGTCCTCGTCGTCCAGCCGGTCGAACCCGGCCGTGCCACGCCAGTCTCGCCAGGCCAGCTCCACCGAGTCGTGGATGCCCATGCGCCGTTGCTCGGGGCTGTCCACCAGGAAGATCCCACCGAAGGACCACCAGGCCTGCCCACCAAGGTGATCGGACGACTCCTGATCCACCAGGATGACCGACCGGCCGGCCTGGACCAGCTCGGCGCAGGCCACCAGCCCCGCCAGGCCGGCCCCCACCACGATGACGTCCGCGGACTGCTGCTGTGCCACGACCAGCTCCTCTCCGCGCTGCCTGGACGCAACGCTCATCTGTGCGGCCTAAGATTCCAGACGCGATGACTGAAGCGGAAGAGCACCTGCCGCCCGGCCCTGCTCCGCGCAGCAGGTGGACCGGTCGGTTGCGCGTGCTGGTGACCGTGGCGGTCCTGGCCATGGTGGGTTACCTGGGTGGCATGGTCACCACCAACCTGTGGCCGATCACCACCGAGACCGACAATTTCCGGGCCTCGGTGCAGGTGACCCCCTCCCCGTTCCAGTCCTCGGTGGTGCACGCGCCGACGGTCTTCGGCGACATCGACCTGCACTTCGATGGGCCCCTGCCCGCCCCTGGCATCCAGGCCCGACTGCAGATCAAGGAGGAGATCACCGACCTGTTCACCACCGGACGGGTCGACGTGAACGAGCTGACGCCGCAGCCCGGTGAGGTGCGGGCCGCGATGGAGGATGGTCTGCGCGAGTTGGCGGTGAAGTTCCTGGCCGGGGTGCTGGTCACCCAGGCCGCGGTGGTGGGCCTCTACCTGATGGGCCGTTCCCGGCCCCCCTGGCAGCACCCGATCATCGCCATCGGCACCGCGACCGCGCTGGCCGTGGTGGTGCCGGCGGTGGGAGCGGTGAGCACCTACCGGGCCACCAACTTCGTCGCCTATGAGGCCACCAGCCTGCTGGGCACGGTGCGCTCCAGCAGCGGAATGTTCACCGACATCCAGGGGCAGGCCCAGCGGGCCACACCGTATGTGCAGAACCTGCTGGCTCTCTCCGATGCGCTGCAGAACGAGTTCGTGCCGGCCGAGACCGCGGCCGCCCCGGGGGCTCGCTTCCTGCTCATCTCCGACATGCACGGCATGAACTACTACCCGCTGGTCAAGCAGATCGTGCAGGACGAGCAGATTACGGCTGTCATCGACAGTGGCGACATGCTGAACTTCGGCCGGGTCACCGAGGGCGAGCTGGCCGGCATGTACGACGCCATCGCGGACCTGGGCGTGCCCTACATCTTCGTGCGCGGCAACCACGACGCGCTGGGCCCGCACGATGAGGCGCTGCTGCACCGACTGGCCCAGATCCCCAACGTGATCCTGCTGGAGCCGACCGCCGGCCAGTACGTCGAGGCGGACGTCGACGGGGTCACGGTGAGCGGGTTCAACGACTGGCGGTACTTCGCTGAGGTGAACGAGGACTTCGGGGCCCAGCAACAGGCCGCTGCGGAGCGGTATGCCGAGGCCACCGCCGGGTGGCCCCTGCCCGACATCCTCGTGACGCACCAGCCATATGCGCTGCGCCCTCTCGACACCGGTGCGGTGAAGGTCAACGGTCACATGCACAGCCCGGACCTGGACGGCAACCGCATCCAGGTCGGGACCTTCTCCGGCGGCGGCCTGGTCAACCACTTCCAGGTCCCGGAGACCGAGGAGGGTGACGAGACCGCCGGTGAGCTGGTCGGTCAGCCCTACGCCTTCGACATCCTGACCTTCGGCACCGACTGCTCGGTGCAGTCGCTCACCCGCTACACCTACCGCAACCTGGTCTCCGGGCAGCCGCAGTACGACAACGTCGCGGTGATCAACGGCAACCGGGTCGCCGACCCGGCCGAGGAGGGCCGCACCTGCGGGCCCGAACTGGGCGTGCACACCCAACCGATCACACCGGTCGAGGAGGGGTGACGGCGACGACTCCCTGCTGTGGCGCCGCTAGCCCACGCCGGCCGATCATCGACGGCCAGATTGCTCCGGTAAGGCGTATCCAAACCGGTGGTAGTCCTCGGCGTAGAACGCACACAGTGTATTTCGGAGGGCATCGGAGATCTGAACGTCAGCGTTAGCGACTGCTGCCCCTTGCCTGCGGGACAACTTATGCGGGAAGTCCTTCGGCATCTCGACCCCGACCTGCTCTTCTAGCGTGCTGATCTCCTCTAGTCCTTCCTCTAGTCGGAATACTCGGCATCCTGGCACGTAAAAAGAACTCTGCGGTCGGAGGTGATTATCCAGGGTGTATGGATCAGACTGGTAAGCCATGAGCTGCCTATGCGCCCATCTCTCAACGGATGTTGAATCCACTGGATGGCCACTAGGATGGCGCATTAAGTACTCGGAGCGAAAGCGCGCAAGAGGGTCGCGAACTGTCATGAAAATCGCGTCGAAACGGTCCAGCCTGAACGTGGCTCGGAGTGTGTCCGCATGCATATGTTGAGGCGACGACCAACGGTACCAGTTGGGCGACCCTTTTGTGGCTCGTCCGTCGATGTATGTCAAACTCCAACCGGCATTTCGGAACGCGTGTTCCACAGAGGTGCCACCCGCCTTCGGTGCATGTATAAAGAGAACACATGCGCCGTTACGAGACATGACAGGCATCGTGAGAACTCCTCTAGATAGGGGAAACTACGTCGCACACGGGCTATGATTTCAGTAGCAGATCGATCAGCCGGAGCGTCTCGGGGACGTCCCGCCCTTCAGGGCCACCACGATACGGGATGAAGGCATGCTCGAGTTCTGCAACAGTTGAGAGCGCATGCTGCATGGGTTGCCCGCGCACCGCCGAGCGACGGTTTCCAACCTCTATCAGTCGGGTACCAGGCCTGGCAAACGCCGACAACAGGAGATTGGATCCAGCAGGCCCGGCGATGATACGGGCGCGGGAAACGAGTCCTATTTGTTGAGCCACAGGATACTCTTGAGGATGAATGACGGTGAAACCTCGCTCCTCCATCTCCAAGTCAAGATACTCGTCATTTACGGTGCGACGATCATCCTTAGCGAGACGCATCCTTGATAAGTACAGCCTATCCACCTCCTCACCCTTCTCCATCCACTCCTCCTGCGCAGATCGAGCAACGGCTTGCCAAACGGCTAGAGCACGAGGCGCGATTGTCCAACCCAATACTACCGGTCGATTCTTCACGTGAAGCGTGTCGACGACCACTTCAGTCGCAGGTCCACGAATAATTTCGACATCCGCGCGATCCCACTGCGCCAATCGCAGAAGATCCTTTTGCCAAGGGAGAACTGTGTCTCCAAATATGAAGCGGTGGAACATGAGGCCAGAAAAGCCAGAATGACCCACGCCAACCGCCGGAAGAGTCTCCATGATAAAATGGCCAAAGTGATTCATCCAGTGGCCGCCATATAACCATCTTCCGCTGATTTTGCGCCGCGGAGATCCCACCGTTGATAGAAATGCTGGATCAATAGCCCTGAACTGCCGTGCGTGTGGCGGACTATGGCGCAACGACTGCCGCACGAGCGCCCCCTGACCGTCATATACTGCACCGCGGATTGCGCGCCGCTGCCCGCTGCGTAGCAGATGGTAGGCCGTGACCGTCGCGTTCCGCACCTCCACCGCGGCGGGAGGCCTCAGCTCACGACCGAGGAAACGTGGGTGACACCAGTACACCTCCTCATCAACTGTCACGGCACGTCTGCGGGCCGCTGCGACCATACGGTCGACCCATCAAGACGACCTACACCTTGGCCAGATAGTCCGAGCTGTTCGCAGCACGTCAACTGTCGTCGCCTCGCGCGAGAACTTCCAGCAGAAAGGTGCCGTAGCCAGACTTGCGCAGCGCCTCGCCTCGCTCCCGAAGCTGCTCGTCCGTGAGCCACCCGTTCCGCCAGGCGACCTCTTCGGGTGCTCCGACCTTTAGTCCTTGACGATGCTCAATGGTGCGGACAAAGTCGGCAGCATCCGCCATGGAGTCAAAGGTCCCGGTGTCGAGCCACGCCGTCCCGCGGGGCAGCACCTGCACCTGCAACTTGCCCTGCTCCAGGTACGCGGCGTTGACGTCGCTGATCTCATACTCCCCGCGAGGTGAAGGCTGCAAGGACTTAGCGATCTCAATGACGCTGTTGTCGTAGAAGTAGATGCCAGGCACGGCGTAGTGGCTGCGCGGCTCGGCTGGCTTCTCCTCGATAGAGATGGCCGTGCCCTTCTCATCGAACTCCACAACGCCATACGCCTGTGGGTCGGCAACCCAGTAGGCAAACACCGCGCCGCCATCGACTTCCGAGAAGCGGGCCAGGGTTGAGCCCATACCGGGCCCGTAGAAGATGTTGTCGCCAAGCACTAGGCATACGTTGTCCTCGCCGATGAAGTCGGCACCGATGACGAAAGCCTGCGCCAGACCGTCCGGGGACGGCTGGACGGCATAGTCGATTGAGATGCCGAACTGCGAGCCATCACCGAGGAGGCGCCTGAAGGACTCCAGGTCATGTGGCGTCGTGATGATCAAGACCTCCCTGATGCCAGCGAGCATGAGCGTCGTCAGGGGGTAGTAGATCATCGGCTTGTCGTAGACAGGGACCAGTTGCTTTGAGACCCCAAGAGTGATCGGATGCAGCCGGGTGCCAGATCCCCCAGCAAGGATGATGCCCTTCACGTAAGTCCTTTCCACAGGTCCTGCTCGAACAACTTGTGACACCCTCGTCGCAACAAGCGTCGGTCACACAGGGTAGTAGGTGAGAGGATGTCCGCGTGACAAGCACAGTCCATGAACAAGGTGTCATAGTCCCCGAGGTGAGCTCTGCAGCGAACCCGGACGCTGGAACCAGCCTGGCATGACGTCCGACTCCCACACGTCATATCACCCAGACGAGTCTCTGCTCGATGACATTGAACTCATCGGCGCGGGGCTGTTGCCAGAGACGGTGGTCAGCGACCTCACTCAACGTCTCGTGGATACGCTCCCCTCGGATGTGCGCACGGCTGGAGTCGTGGATCTCGTCGACGAGGAGGGAGTCCCGGTTGCCAAGCTCACGGCGGCTGGTGACCTCACCTGGCTGCGTCCCAGAAGCCCCCGACCATTCGACAGGCTGAGTGTCCTGGGTTCCTCGCAAGATGCGCTCGCAGGTCGCGCAGTTGCGTTGCTAGAACGGGCGCCGACCACTGAAGACGTTGCGAGACTGCGCGAGGCGGCCTCACAGGGCCCCATAGCAGTGCTCGTGTTCGGGTCGACGGACCGAGGGCCCTCCGCCGACGGGCTGGTGCGGGCTGCACTGGTGGCAACCGAGGACATTCCAGACGTCGAGGTGGTCGTCTTGCGTCGCCACGCGCCGCGCGACGAAGCGGATCAGTCGATCCTGGACACCCTGCTGACCCGCCTGGGCGCTACCGAGCTCCTCTCTCTCGGCCATCAGGGCGAAGTTCCTGTTGCAGTGTCCGATGCCCTGACACTACCCACGGACAGTGGCCTTCCGGGCGCCGTCGTGCTCCTCACCGGACTCTCCGGATCTGGCAAGTCCACCCTGGCTCGCGGTCTGCGCGATGCCGTCGTCGAGGGGGGAGTACGCCAAATCTCATTGCTGGACGGCGATGTGGTGCGTCGCAACCTGTCGGCCGGGCTCGGGTTCGGGCGCGTGGATCGGGAGCGCAATGTCCGACGCATCGGATGGGTCGCTGCTGAGATCGCCCGCCACGGCGGACTGGCCGTCTGCTCCCCGATTGCTCCCTTTGCGCACACTCGGGATGATGTCCGGGACATGGCTGAGGCAGCCGGTGCGCAGTTCGTCCTGATACACGTCGCTACGTCGTTGGCAGAATGTGAACGGCGCGATCGCAAGGGCCTCTACGCGAAGGCGCGCCAGGGGGTGATTCCCGACTTCACTGGCATCAGTAGCCCGTACGAGGTTCCGATCGATGCTGACCTACGCATCGACACCGAAGGGCGATCACTCGACGCCTGCCTAGTCGAGATCCTGCGGCTCCTTCGAGAGCGCGCCATCTTGCCCGCCACCTGATCGGAACTCACGATGCTCGATTTCTTCACCCACGAAGTACTCACCCTCGTTGTGGTCAGTTTGGGGGTTGGCGTCGCGGTGGGCCTCACAGGCATGGGCGGTGGCGCACTGATGACCCCGGCATTGATCGCCTTCGGCATTCCGCCGGTCACGGCCGTGGCCAATGATCTCGTCGCGTCCGCCGCCAACAAGACCGTGGGTGCCATCGTGCACTGGCGACAGGGCTCACCCCACGTTCATATTGCTGGGTGGCTGATGTTGGGCAGTGTTCCCTCGGCGTTCGCCGGAGCCTTCATCGTCCAGGCCCTTGGCGAGCCTGAGGACGCCAACGAGATCCTGCTGATCATCATCGGGATCGCTCTCATGCTCGCAGCCGTCACCTACCTCGCGCGGACGCTCATTCGGCTCGCTAACCCGGTGGGCGCCGAAGACGATGTGCAGGTCAGGCCGGTCCGGACGTTACTCATCGGAATCTTGGGTGGCACCCTGGTGGGGGTCACATCCGTCGGCTCCGGTTCCGTCATCATGGTGACCCTGTTGTTGCTGTACCCCGCACTGTCCCCCCGCAAGTTGGTGGGCACGGACCTTGTCCAAGCCGTTCCCCTGGTCATCGCCGCCGCCGTCAGCCACCTCATCGTCACCGGGGTGGACTGGCAGGTGCTCGTCCCCCTGCTCATCGGCGGTCCGGTTGGAACCTATCTAGGATCCCGACTCTCCAGCGTCGTGCGCCCGTCGGTCGTCCAAAACGGCATTGTGATTGTGCTGTCCCTGACGAGTCTGGCCCTCTTGGGTGTTCCACCTGTCTGGGTCGGCGTCGTCGGCGCCTCACTTCTCATCCTCGGACCTCTTGCGTGGTCCTGGATCACCCGCCGTGTCGCTAGGAACGGAGCGCGGGAAGGTGTTACTTCGGCGCCAGCGGGTAACCGAACCGGATGAAGTCCTGGTGGTAGAGCTCCCTAGCCATACCCTCAATGTCTTGGGGAAGCTCCACCGTGGCACTTGACTTCTTGCCGGCATGGACCCGGTTGTGCGGCATCTCCGTCGGAATGTCCACCTCATGGTCATCGCGCAAGGCGTGCGCCAGCGTGTCGAGACCGTCCTCCAAGCGGAACACCCGTGCTGTTGGCACATAGAACTCGTGCTGCGGGCGCAGATGGTTGTCGAGCACATACGGGTCGTCAGCGAGAGACCGCAGCGCTTTCCGCATCTTCTCGTCCGCAGC
Source organism: uncultured Ornithinimicrobium sp. (assembly GCA_964450585.1). Lineage (GTDB taxonomy): Bacteria > Actinomycetota > Actinomycetes > Actinomycetales > Dermatophilaceae > Ornithinicoccus. Next base: position 612 of record CAYVEH010000114.1, on the reverse strand, counting down.
ACGCGTCCACCCCTTCTGCATCGCAGGGGCCTGCATGAGAACCTCAGACCGGAACCTGGCCATGGGCTCCCGAACGGTCATGAAGATGAGGTCGAAGCTGCTGAGTTGCAGGCGTTGCTCCAGTGCCGTCCCCTCCATGTGCTGAGGACTGCACTTCCGATGCCGGTTCAACGACCCAGGACCACTGCGGTCGAGGAGATGGATCTCCCACCCTGCGTCTCTGAAATGGTCTTCGATGGAAGACCCACCAGTTTTCGGCACATGAATGTACAGCAGGGCCTTCTCACCCTTACGAAGAATCGGCATGGGTTCCTCCGTTGCTCGACGGTCCTCCCCGCAGCCCAGCCTACCGGACGCCCAGTGAAGAACGTACGATCCCTTAGCTTGACAGCCACCCCACTCACCCGTACTAGTCCCTCCAAAGACCCATACGCGGGCCGTTACACCGTCCTCGAAGTGCTACGGTGGCTCTTCGCGATGACTGTCAGGCGACCCCTCGCAGGAAGTTCTCTAGGTCAGGGTACGGAAGGACGCCTTTCGGACTCTCCCGCACGGCTCCGCAAAGTCGAAGGAAGACAGAATCCGACTCCTGGCGCACATAGTTCGCGACCG
>CAYVEH010000113.1:2318-8876 GCA_964450585.1 uncultured Ornithinimicrobium sp. | reverse complement strand
ATGGTGCGTTTCAGACCATCACGTGGTCGCTGATCAGCCCGAAGGCGTGCACGCGGCCGTTGGCCATCACCAGTTCGTCCTCGGTGCTCCACGTGTGGTCCACGCTGGCCCCCCGCATCTGGATGAAGTTGAACCGGTCTGCGCTGTAGATGGCGCCACCAGCGGCGAGCAACGCCCGTTGGAAGGTGGTGTCCTCTCCCAGTGTTCGGTCCTCGAACGGGACCTCCAGAAACGTCTGGCGGGGCCCGACCATCGTCGGCCCTCCGACCAGGTCGGTCCAGCGGTGTTCCTTGTAGGGATATTGCAGGACGGTGGCGTTCACACCCTTGAGATACGTGAACCGGGCGTGCTTGCCGACGAGTTCAGCTCCTGAGTAGCCCAGCGCGTGCACCGAGTCGGCCAGGTAGTGGTCCCCGTAGAGGTCGTCGTCATCAAGTTTCGCGATCACGTCGCCGTCACTGGCTGCCACGAGGCTATTGAGGTTCGTACCCAAGGTGGTGTTCCCATCGGCCTGCAGCACGACCAGGTCCTCCAGGCCAAGATCTGTGGCCACCGCGCGCAGCTCACCCTCGGGAGGGTCAAATCCGTGCGCGAGCAGCACCAACTGGACCCTGACGTTCTGCTGGCGGGCAGCTGTCTGCACGATGCCGTGCAGCAGGTGGGGCCGGATGGTCGGCGCAATCACACTCACTGAGGGCGGTCCGCTACCCGCAGGGTCCGGCATACCGGCCGCTTTCAGCACCTGTGCGGTCCGAGCGGAGAAGGTGTGCTCCTGCCAGATCCTCCGCTGTGCGCGGTGCACCATCCGGTCCCGCAACTCTCGGGAGGCCAGGAGAGCTCGCAGCGTCAGCACCGCTTCGTCAGCATCGTCCACGATGGCCACTTCGCCGTCCGGGAACCAGTACTCCACCGCCGGGCTGCGCGTCGACACGACGGGCGTGCCGCTGGCCAGGATCTCGAACACCCGACGGGCCATCATCGTGGGGCTGTCGACCACCGAGTTGACGTTGAGCATCACCTTGTGGAGCCGGTATGCCGTCAGCATCCGGTCGTACTCCAGCGAGCCACGCACATACGGCTCGAACTGCTCGGGAAACCGGTACTTCGGTAGGTTCTCAAACCGCGAGTAGATGTCGAACCGTCGGTCTCGCCGTTGCGACACCTCGACCGCTGCCCCCAGCAGCAGGTCCATCTGCTCCTGCCGCTCCGGGAACTTGTGCGACCAGTAGCTCCCCCCGAAGGCGATGTCGCGCACCTGGTGCACGTCCTTCTGCCGCATCGGGTGGTGTAGCGCCGGCTGCGCGGCGAAACCCAACACCTCGACCCGGTCGTGGCCCAACTCCTCGCGGTAGCGATCGATGAGGTTCGCATCGGTGGTGAAGACGTGGTCGAACAACCGCGCGGTGTCCAGGAAGTCCTCGAAGTGCGGCGGGTCCTCCTTGTTCCAGAAGACCGTGGGGATGCGGTGGCTCTGACAGTGCTCGACCAGCGCGCGCAGCGCCTCCGACGGTGCCTTGGAGCCGGTCAGCTGATACTGCCAGGAGCCACTGGATCCGGCCCAGGCCGACTCGACGAACAGCAGCTCAATCGGCTGCTGGGCCAACTGCTCCGCCCACCCGTCGGAGGTCAGCTCCAGCACGTCGAACTCATATCCCCAGGCGCTGGCCGAGAAGGTGTCCATGATGACCCCGACCCGAAGGCCCGGGCGGCGGGGGCCGCGTTTGGCCACCGGCCACACGGGCACCGCGTCAGCGGTGAACGAACCCGGCCCGGGCGCGGCCGCCTTCGGCGTCTGGGTGATCGTGCCACCCGGCGTGCGCACGCGGCGGGACCGCCAGGTGCGGACCTGACGCAACCCACCCTGCCGGTAGTGCCAGAAGGCTGTGCGCACGGTTCGGATCGAGTCTCGAGGCAGACTCGCCATCAGCGCCAGAGTCCTTTCATGTCGATCACAACCTTGTCCGTCAGTTCTGCCGGGTCCAATGAGGCGAAGGGGGTGTGGTCCACGAGCAGCAGGACGATGTCGGCTTCGCGGACAGCTCCCAGCAACTCACGGTGCTCCACATTGGTCTTGGCGGCGAGCGCCGCGGGAAGTTCCTCGACATGTGGTTCGACGACGAGCACGCGAGCGTGCGGCACCTGATCAGCCAGGTCCTCCACGATCGCTTTGGAGGGGGACTCTCGCAGGTCGTCGACGTCCGCCTTGAACGCGATGCCGAGCGCCGCGACCACCGGGTCGCGGAACCGGGCGGCCCGGGCCATCACCTTCTCCATGACGAACTCTGGCTTGGCGTCATTCACCTCACGTGCCAGCCGGATCAGTCGGGCCCGTTCCGGCGCGGAGGCCACGATGAACCAGGGGTCGACCGCGATGCAGTGCCCGCCCACACCGGGCCCGGGCTTGAGGATGTTGACGCGCGGATGATGGTTGGCGAGCTCGATGAGCTCCCATACGTCGATGTCAAGCTCATCGCAGATCACCGACAACTCGTTGGCGAAGGCGATGTTGACGTCCCGGAAGGAGTTCTCGGCGAGTTTGGCCAGTTCCGCGGTGCGGGCGTCGGTGAGCAGCAGGTCGCCTCGGCAGAAGGTGGCATACAGGTCACGCGCACGCTGGCCCGCTTCTGGGGTCACCCCGCCGATGATGCGATCGTTGTCCACGATCTCGGCCATGATCCGGCCGGGCAGCACCCGCTCCGGGCAGTGCGCGAAGTACAGGCTGGTGCGCCGGCCCGGCTCGGTGGTCAGGTCGGCGCGCTCGGCCAGGACGAAGTCGGCCATCCGCTCGGTGAGTCCGGGTGGCGAGGTCGACTCCAGGATGATCAACTCACCGCCCCGCAGCTGCGGGGCAATCGCCTCCGCCGCCTGTTGGACATAAGTGTCATCCACGTCGTGCTCGCCGGTGAACGGGGTCGGCACGGCCACGATGTAGACATCAGCGGCAGGCATCTCGTGCTGGGCGCGCAACCGTCCCTGGGCCACCACGCCGGCCACCACTGACTCCAGGTCCGGCTCCACGAACGGGACCCGACCCGCATTGACGGCCTCGACGGTCCGCTCACTGACGTCGACCCCGATGACGGTGGAGCCGGCCGTTGCCAGGATCGTGGCGGTCGGGAGCCCGATATAGCCCAGGCCAACGACACAGACGACGTGCCCCTTGCTCATGTGCGTGAATCCTCCCGTGTGTGCGCACCGGTCAACTGTGCATCTGCGACACCATGTCACGGCGCGGCGCCCCGTGGAGTTGCCTGCGGAGCATCCTAGAGGCTCTGACTCACCCCAGGCGGAAGACGTGCCGCTGTTCATACCGTGGCGAGCGTCCGGGGCCCTCCCCCAGGTGCGACTCGATCAACACGATCTGCTCAACGGTGAACTCCCGGGACTGGAAGGCGTCCAGCGACTGCACCCAGCGCCCGGCACTGACCCGGCGCGGTGAGCGAGCCACCGTGACGTGGGGGATGAATCGCTGCCCATCGACGTCCGCGCCCGCGTGGTTGCCCTGGTCGCGCAGGGCTCGAGACCACGAGACCAAGGACGTCTGCGCACTCTCGGGCTGCACGCCGACCCACATCACCTTCGCCCCGCCCGGGTCAGGGAAGGCACCGGCCCGGCCCCACTGCATACGCAGCGGTTGCCGTCGCCGGGCCCAGGCCACGGTCGCCTCGATGAGCTCCTCTTCGCGGTGCTCGGGGAGTCTCGCCAGGAAGGCCAGGGTCAGGTGGATGTGCTCTGGGCGCGTCCACCGCCAGGTCCGGTCGGTGTCCGAGTTGCGCCGCGGCTCGAGGTAGTCCGTCAACTCCGTCAGCACGGCCGGAGGCGGCAGCACGGCGAAGAAGGCACGCATGCGGTCATGCTGCCACTCCGTGCCGACCCACGCAGCCGGCTAACCTCCCAGGGTCGACGACCCCGTCTGCTCGACGCGGTAGCCGTAGAGGTCCTGCATCTTCTCGTTGATCCACACCATCGAACCGGGCCGATCGGGATCGGGGATCTGCAGGGTGCGGCTGTAGGTCTCATCGATCAGGAGCGCCTCCACGCCCACCTGGTGCAGCGGGGTGATGAGCTCCTCCACGTCGCCTGCGTACTCGAATCCCAGCTCCACGCCGGTCTCCTCGTCGGTGGCGTGCACGGCGACCAACCCACCTCCGGGGCAGCGGAAGTCAGTCCAGACATCGCTGTCCGCCGTGATCCGCTGGACCGCACCCAGACCGCGCAGCACCTGACGGGCACCGTCGACGTGGGCCTGAGTGGTGTACCAGATCGGCAGCACCGCCAGCGAGTCTCGAGTGACCGGCTCGGTCGTCGGCCCGGACGAGGGGTCGACCGTGAAACTCGTCCCGTCCGGAGCGGTCACGGTGGCCGCGAGGCCATGAGGTGTCTGGCCCACCTGGCACGCCAGACCGCGCTGCCGGGCCTCATTCACCCACGCGTCGAGGTCCGGCACCTCCCAGGCCAGGGTGTCCTGGCCGGCCGGTTGCTCGTCGCTGGCGGCATGGAGTGCCAGGCGGCCGGAGCCCAGCGCCCAGACCTCCCATCCCGGGGCCGAGGTGACCCGGCGGCCACCGAGGGCCTCCACGTAGGTGCGGTGAGCCTCCATGACATGGGTGAAGCGGATCGGTCGCGCCGCGATCATGGCTGTTCCTCCTTCAGGTACTCCCGCACGATCCGCTCAATGAGCGCGGACATGCTGACCCCTTCATCGACCCCGCGGTGCTTAATAGCCCGGATGAGGTCCTTGGGTAGGTAGACGTTGAACTGTGCCTTGTCGGTGGGCATACCGGCGATGCTAGCCGCTCCCTAGATTGCTAGCAAGTGACGTCAGGTCCCAGCCGATGAGGCCCGGCGGGCGCGGTAGGCCTGCGCGGCCACCCGGTTGGTGCAGCCGGCATCGCAGTAGCGGCGGGACCGGTTGCGCGACAGGTCGACCAGTACGTTGTGGCAGTCCGCGGCTGAGCACTCGGCCAGCCGGTCGATCTCACCGGAGCGGATCACATCGACCAGCGCCATCGCCGCCTCGACGGCCATGCGCTCGGCCAGCGGCTGCTCGGGGCGGGTGGCGTGCAGGTGCCAGTCCCACTGGTCGTGCTTGACCAGCTGCGGCAGCGCCCGGCAGTCCCGCAGCAACTGGTTCACCCCCTCGACCAGACTCGGCTCGTCGGCCAACCACAACGCCTGCAGGGTGCTCCGCAACCGACGCACCTGCCGCAACTCGGTCTCATCGTGCGTCCGGCTGCCGGTCCACTCCCACGCCGCGACGAACGCATCCAGCTCCTCGCGGGTGCGCAGACCCTCTGGCTCCTGACCGGTGTTGATCAACGCGACGGTCGAGGCCAGCGAGACTTCCGTGTCATGAGCAAAGATCATCTTGACTCCTGACGAGGCGTGGGCGTATCGTCATCAGTGTAACGCGGAATGACCCATGACGGCCGGATTCTCCGAGCGCCCTGTTCCGCACCGCCCCGTCCCCGGTGAGGAGGATCCCGATGCTCTCGCGCACGCTGGCCGGTCTGGCGTTGGCCATCATCTCGGCGATGACGTTCGGCACCTCCGGCTCGCTGGCCAAGGGCCTGCTGGACACCGGCTGGTCGCCGGGGGCGGCCGTCACCTGGCGGGTCGGGGTGGCCGCCGTCGTGCTGCTGGTTCCGGCGACGCTGATGCTGCGTGGCCGGTGGCGCCTGGTGCGCACCGGCTGGCTGAGCATGACGTTGTTCGGTCTCCTGGCCGTCGCCGCCTGCCAGTTGAGTTACTTCCTGGCGGTGGAGCGCATCTCCGTGGGGGTGGCCCTGCTGCTGGAGTACCTCGGCATCATCCTGGTCGTCGGCTGGCTGTGGGTCCGTCATGGCCAGCGACCGCGCCCGTTGACCATCAGTGGTGCGGCCCTGGCGATCGCCGGGCTGATCTTCGTACTCGATGTCTTCGGGGTTGTTCAGGTTGACCTGCTCGGCGTCTTCTGGGGCCTGTGCGCGGCCGTCGGGCTGGCGGCCTACTTCGTCATCTCGGCCGATGACAGCACCGGACTGCCCCCACTGGTCCTGGCCACCGGGGGGCTGACCATCGGCACGCTGGCGCTGACCGCGGCCGGCTTGGTCGGCATACTGCCGATGCGGATCGCCACCGCACCGGTGACCCTGGCGGGGGCCCAGCTGCCCTGGTGGGTGGCGGTGCTGTCCCTCGGTGTGGTGGCGGCGGCGATCGCCTACGCCACCGGGATCGCCGCGACCCGGCGACTGGGGTCCAAGGTGGCCTCGTTCGTGGGTCTCACCGAGGTGATGTTCTCGTTCCTGTGGGCCTGGGTGCTGCTGGGCCAGCTGCCCGCGGCGATCCAGTTGCTCGGGGGTGCGCTGATCCTCACCGGTGTCGTGCTGGTCAAGCTCGACGAGAAGCCGGCGGACCTGCACCCGGGCGAGCCGCAGCCGCAGCCGGAGGAGCTGGCACCGAGCGGCGTCTGAGCCGCACTAGGAGCAGGTTCGGTTGCTGACAGCGCGCTATAGCACGCTGTCAGCAGCAGAACCTGCTGTAAGAGGCCTTGCCGAGCCCTCGGACCTGCGCCGAGCC
>CAYVEH010000113.1:0-2218 GCA_964450585.1 uncultured Ornithinimicrobium sp. | reverse complement strand
TCGGACCTGCGCGGTTCTAGTCCCGGCTGTACAGGTCGCGGGTGTAAAGCTTGTCACCGAAGGCGGCCGTGGCGGTGTCGAGCCGGTTGGCGACGATCACATCGGCGGTGTCGGCGAAGGCCTCCACCTCGTTGACGACAGCGCAGCCCTGGAAGGTGGCCTCGGTCAGTGTCGGCTCATAGATCACGACCTGCACGCCGCGGGCCTGCAACCGCGACATCACGCCCTGGATGCTGGAGGCGCGGAAGTTGTCCGACCCGGTCTTCATGATGAGCCGGTAGATCCCGACCACCTGCGGGTCGCGGGCCAGGATGTCGGAGGCGATGAAATCCATCCGCGTGGTGTTGGCCTCCACGATCGCGGTGATCAGGGTCTGCGGGACGTCACCGTAGTTGGCCAGCAGCTGACGGGTGTCCTTGGGCAGGCAGTACCCGCCGTAGCCGAACGACGGGTTGTTGTAGTGGTCACCGATGCGCGGGTCCAACCCGACCCCCTCGATGATCTGCTGGGTGTTCAGTCCCCGGGTGACGGCATACGTGTCCAGCTCGTTGAAGTAGGCCACCCGCATGGCCAGGTAGGTGTTGGCGAACAACTTGATGGCCTCGGCCTCGGTGGAGCCGGTCAGCAGCACCGGCACGTCCTGGTCGACCGCGCCGTGCAGCAGCAGGTCGGCAAAGCGTCGCCCCTGCTCACCGGTGTCCCCCACGATGATCCGTGAGGGGTGCAGGTTGTCGTGCAGCGCTCGGCCCTCGCGCAGGAACTCCGGGGAGAACAGGATCGTGGTCTGCGGGTGGTCCTGCTGCAGTCGCTCGGTGTAGCCGACCGGCACCGTGGACTTGATCACCACGGTGGCCTCGGGGCGGTAGCGGAGCACGTCGGCCAGGACCGCCTCCACGCTGGAGGTGTCGAAGAAGTTCGTCTGCGGGTCGTAGTCGGTCGGGGTGGCGATGACCACGAAGTCAGCCTCGGCATACGCCCGCTCCGGGTCGGTGGTGGCGTGCAGCCGCAGGTCCTTGGTGGCCAGGTACTCCTGCAGTTCCGGGTCCACGATCGGGCTCACCCGGTCGTTGAGCTGGTCCACCTTGCCCTGGTTGATGTCCAGAGCGGTCACCTCGTGGTGCTGGGCCAGCACCACGGCGTTGGACAGTCCGACATACCCGGTGCCGACGACGGCGATCTTCATGATGCTCCTTGGGGGCTGAATCCGGCCTAGTATGCCGTGCCCGCCGCTAGGGTTCGGCCATGGCATCCAGGGTGACCGAGCGTGTTCCCCGACGGGCGGTCGCCGGTTATGCCGCCGGCAGCGTCGGGACCGGCGGCTTCGGCACGCTGCCGGGGCTGGTGCTGGCGTACTACCTCACCGACACCCTGGCCGTGCCTGCGCTGCTGGCCACCGTGGTGGTCATCGTCCCCAAGATCTGGGATGTCCTCATCGATCCGGCGGTCGGCGCATGGAGTGACCGGGAGGCGGGTCGACACGGGCGTCGGACCCGGTTGATGGCGTGGGGGGCGTGCACCCTGCCGATCGGCTTCATCGGGATGTTCGCCGCCCCCACCAGCCTGTCGCCCGTCTGGGCCGGCCTGTGGGTGCTGGTCTTCTTCATCCTGGCCACCAGCTCGTTCAGTCTGTTCCAGGTGCCCTACATCGCGTTGCCGGCGGAATTGACCGATGCGTATGCCGAGCGCACCCGGTTGATGGCCTGGCGGATCGCGGTGCTGGCGCTGGCGATCCTGCTGGTCGGTGCCGGTGGCCCTGCGGTGCGCGACGCGGCCGGCGGGGACGCTGGTGGTTACCTGACGATGGGGCTGGTGATCGCCGGGCTGCTGCTCGCGGGCATGGCCGGGACGGTCCTCGGGGTGGGGCGGCACGCGTCGACGAGGTCCCCGGGACGGTCGGCGCCAGGTGAGCAAAACTCCTCGGAAAATGCGCGAGGGGCGGACGAAACCTCCCCAAAAATTGGGGGATATCGGGACGGGGTGGCTGCGCTGCGGGAGTTGCCGACCTACCGCACGCTGCTGACCACCTTCGTGCTGCAGGCCCTGGCCACCGGGGTGATGCTGGCGGCCGCCCAGTATGTGGCCGCCTACACCCTGCAGGACCAGAGTGCCCTGACGTTCCTGTTCGCGGCACTGGTCGGGCCGGCACTGCTGGTGATGCCGCTCTGGACCCGGTATGCCGCGCGCGTCGGCAAGCGATCTGCCTTCACGGTGGCCTCGG
>CAYVEH010000112.1:4007-8908 GCA_964450585.1 uncultured Ornithinimicrobium sp. | reverse complement strand
CGGCACCCGGGGTGGGACCCGGACCCTCGGGCCGACCTGTATGCCGTGGGCATGGCTGCCGTGGAGATGCTCACTGGGCAGCGGCCCCAGTCAGTGCATGCGTTGGACCCGCTACAGGAGGTGGCGGCACCTGAGTCGCTGATCGCGTTGATCCGCGGGTTGGGGGAGTTCGACCCGCAGCGCCGCACCCCGACGGCGACTCAGGCTCGGGAGCAGTTGGCGGCCACGGGCCTGCTGCCCGAAGCGGGTGCCGACGGAGGAGGGGTTGCTGTCCTGGGGGAGGTCGAGGTCTTCGACCAGGTGCCCGAGTTGCCTGCCGGTTGGGCGCAGACGGGACCGGCCTTGCCACGTGGCGCTACGGCATCCCTCCAGGACAGCGGGCCGGACCCGGCCGGTGGGGCGGTGGCGGCGACACGGAACCGCCCGGGCCTGGTGTTGGCCGCCCTCCTGATGATCAGCGGTGGCGCGCTGCTGCTGTGGACGGCGCTGCTGGCCTGGAGTTGACGCACTCAGCTGCGCAGCGCGCGCACTAGCACGACGATGCCTGCGCCCAACAGTGCGGTGCCCAGGGCGCCCAGGCCCAGCAGCATGCCGCGAGAGGTCCCGGCGTCAGCTGCTGCCTGTGGGGCCGCCGACGCGGTTTCCTCCGGGCTCTCCTGCGTCGCCGCGGCCGCATCGTCGGTGTCGTCCTGCGTCGTCGAAGGGGTCTCGGTGACCGCCGCCTCTTCGGCATCGTCGTTCTCCGGTGTTGCCTCGGTGGCGGCCTCAGCGAACTCCGGCTCACCGCTGACCTCACCGATCAGCTCAGTGCTCAGCGTGAACGGCACCGGCAGCAGCAGGTCCTGTGACGAGGACAGGCTCACGCCGATGTAGTAGTCGCCGGCCATAGTGCTGGCTCCCGGCGCGGTGCCGCTGCCGTAGCTGGCCCAACGCACCTCCGGCGTGGTGCTCGCCAACTGCACCGGAGAGGTGGCGGAGAGGGCGGTGCGGGTGTTCAGCTCGCCCAGGTCCGCCAGCACATCATCGGCCCGGCCACGGGTGGGGCCGACGACCAGGATGTCGGCGAGGTCGGTGGCCCCACCGGTGGACCCGGCCAGCGCACCGTCGGGCCGGGGGAACTCCACCAGGGCCTGCAGCCGCTGACCGTACTCCACCGGCACCCGGAAGAACACCAGCTCACCGCGGGTCAACACCGAGGAGTAGGTCTGCCCCGGCTCGATCAGCGGGGCGTCATTGAGCGAGGACCCGGCCACCACCTCGGCGACCGGCTTCCCGGGGGACATCTGCTCCCACTGCGGGCGGGAGGCCTCCTCCGGGAGCTGCTCGGCATTCGTCGGCGGCGGGGTCTCGGTGATGACGATCTCCATCGGCTCACCCACGATGGCCTCGGAAGCTCCGCCTGGGTAGAGCCGCAGGATGAGCTCATCGGCAGCGGCGCACTCCTCGTTGCCCGTCGTCATCTCGCCGGAGTTGGTCACGGCGGTGCCGAAGGAGTTGTTGCCACCCGCGCTGAACGGGGTGCCAGCGGCCGTCCCGCAGAGGGTGCCGTCCACGGTCTCCAACCGGAGCTGGTAGTCGGACACGCCGCCCCGGTCCGGACGCATCGTGACCCCGGCGTAGAGGCGAGAACCCGGCACGGTTCGCGTCAGGCGGTAGTGCTTGGCGTGCGCCTTGTCCTGCGCCATGGTGTCGGTGTACTGGCCAGGGGTGAGCTCGGGAGCCTGCGCCGGCTTCAGGGTGCCCTCCACCGGCTCGCCCTGGACGGTAAACGGCCGGAAGGCACGGGTGGAGAAGGTCTGCAGCGCGGCCGTCAGGGAGTCGGTGTCGGTGGCATCGACGTACCGGCCGTTGCCCGCGTCGGCGACGCACTGCAGTTGCTGGCGGGCCTCGGCATCGACGTCAAAACCGACGACATGGATCCGCAGGTCGATACCGTCCTCGGTGAGGTCCTGGGCCACCTCGCACGGGTCCGGGTCGCAGGTGGACAGCCCGTCGGAGACCAGCAGGATGGAACGCTGCCCCTCGGACCCCAGGTCCTGCCCCGCCTGCTGCAGGGCGTAACCAATCGGTGTCTCGCCACCGAAGGCCTGGTAGTCCTCGACCGCAGCGGCAAGCTCGCCGTGGTTGCTCGTGCCGACCGGCACCACCAACTCGGAGTCGCTGCACGCCGCCGCCGTGTTGGACTCGCTCACCGTGCTGGAGAAGAGTCGCAGCCCGACCTGGTCGTCCTCGCCGAGAGTGTCGATCACTGCGTCCAGGGCGGTGCGGGCGGACTCGATCTTGGGCTCCCCGGCACTGTCCGGGTCGCCCATCGAGCCGGAGGCGTCCAGCACCAGGAGGAGCTTGCCGTCACCTGCCCCTGGGTCGCTGGGCTCGACCGTGGTGCTGGCCAGAGCCGGTGCCGCTAGCAGCGCCGTGGTCACTGCCGCGGAGAGGGCGGTGGCGGCGCGTCGTGCCGAATGCGTAGTCATCGGGTCATCCCCTCATCGCTCGAACGTTTGCGACAGCAAAGATAAACGGTTGCAATCGCAAAGTCAATCGATCGTCCTCTGAGGTGTCTCTCGGTACGCTTGCGCCTCCACGGTACAGTGTTATTCGCAACTGCGAACGACTCAGGCGGGAGATGCAGGGTGGAGACCGTGGAGCGGAACCGGGCAGCTCAGCGGGAGGCCTATGGCGAGCCCTTGGGGGAGGCCTTCCGCCGGTTGATGGAGGCGTTCGAGCTGAGCCAGGCGGGTCTGGCCCGCCTGCTCGGGATGTCGCCGCCCATGCTGTCGCAGTTGATGAACGCCCAGCGCGTCAAGATCGGCAACCCGGCGGTGCTGCACCGGATGCAAGCCCTGGATGAGGTCGCCGAGGGCGTGCGCAGTGGAGAACTCACCGACGAGCAGGTCAGTGCCGCGCTCGCGCAGATCCAAACCTCGACCGGCCAGTGGACCCGCACCGAAGCGCACTCGGGGCAGTCTGCCGAGCAGGTCGTCGTGGCTGGCATCCGAAGCCTTCTGCGCGCCGTGGCGTCCGGTCAGGAGATCAAGGCTGCGGCTGCGTTGCTGGAGGGGGAGAGCCCCGCGCTGGCCGAGGTGCTGCGCGTCTACGGGTTGGGCCCCGATCTCCCAGCCCGCGAGCACTACGCGCGCCACCGCGACGTGTTCTGAGTGCCGCGACCCGCGTCCGGGTCGGGCGACGGCGTGCCCGCGTAGCCCGCGATCTGGCCGGGCTCAGGCCGAGATCCGGGCTGAGCCGGTTGTGCGTCTCTGGCGATCCGGAGGTCGCGCCAGGCGCAGGCCCAGGGTGGGCAGGATCGGTGGGGCATGGGACTCATAGAGCTGACCGCTGGGCGTGCGCACCTGCACGACATGGGCTCCGTCGCCGGCCTGCGTGGTGCGATGTCGCCAGCCGGGCGCTTCCTTGCCGTAGTTGCAGGCCTCGCACGTCCCCTGACCGTTCTGTTCATTCGTGAGGCCGCCGTTGACGAAGGGTAGGACGTGGTCGGCGTGCCGGATCGGCGCATCGCACCACGGGGTGCGGCATTCCTGATCGCGGGCCACGAGGAACCGGCGCAGTGGCCCGGTGAATCGGCGCCGGCGCTCGTCCTGATCGGTGAGCACGCCGGTTAGCGGATCGGCATACAGGCGTCGCAGCCAGACCACGGCCTCGCGGGCGCTCGGCTGCCCAGGGCGCGAGCCGTCCGGGGTGTCGCTGGCCGGAACCCTGGACCCTGCTGCTGCGGCCTCGGGCCCGGGTGACTGACACGACGACGGTGCGGACTCGACACCCGGCGTGTCGCCGGTGCCTGCTGCCCCGTCACCACTGGCCGAGCGAGCATCACCGGGCGCGCGCACCAGGTCACGAGCCATGGGCGCAGGGAGCGGGCCCAGGTGCTCCAGCCGGGCCGCGGTCTCATCCAGACCCAGCAGCGCCGTGTCGGTCATCACCAGGCCGAGCTCGATATCCGGACCGTCAGCGGCGCTCTGCCCGGTGAGCCGCTCGGCGAAAAGATCGGCCCGCAACTGGTCCAGGCTTCGCTCGTCGCCAGCGGCCTTCAGCGCCCGAGCCGAGTCATCCAGTGCCTTGTAGCAGGCCACGCCCTTGGCCACCGGAAGAAACCCGGTGACGATCGACATCACCTCCGGCGCGGGCCGGACGCTGACCCGACGGTTGCGGGTTGCCTTGCGGCCCCGTGCCACGAAAGCGTAGGGATCGAGCTCGTAGGCCATGGCCTTGGCTGCGCCCACGAGCTTCTTGGTGGAGTCGCGGCGAAGCCGGTCTGCCAGGTGAGCGTCCACCGCGGCACGGTGCTCCCGGGACAGGCAGGCGGTCTCCCGGACCAACTGCATGGCCGTCCACTCCGGCAGCCAGCCCTCGGTCATCGCCGCGTGGGTGTGCGGCATCTCGTGCACCACCGCGCGGGCGAAGCCGATGTGCCGGGACCCGGCGAATGGTGACTCGCGCCGCGCCAACCCGATCTGCTGGGGGATGCCCTGCTCCGCGCGCTCCGGTGCGACCCCGTCGGCGATGGCCTCGTCCCGCATCATGGCCGTTGCGACTACCGTGGCACGGGCCTGCGCGGCGCAGGCCGCGTGCTTGAGCTTCTCCAAGGCACTGATGAGGTTGCACAGGTCCGCTGGGGAGGCCTCCGTCAAAGCCGGCAAGTCAAGCGAGGAGCCCAAGGCGGCCGTGACCTCGGCCATCTCGTCCGCCAGGTGGGCAACAGCAGACTGTGGACCCCGGGCATCGGCGGATCTGGTGTGCTGCGTGGCCCCCATAGCCCCTCCCCTCCGAGGCGACTTCTGTGTCGTCTGGTGTCAGACTAGCACAGGTGTTCGAATGAGTCAAGGCCTGTGGAGGGTGTGGGTGGCCGGCGGGGGGTGGAGTCCATCGGATTGCGTGTCGGGGTGTGC
>CAYVEH010000112.1:0-3907 GCA_964450585.1 uncultured Ornithinimicrobium sp. | reverse complement strand
GGGTCAGGCGTGCGGGTCCCGCCCCAGGTGCGCCAGCGCCCGCTCCCACTCCGAGGCGCGCACCGGCGGCTGTTTGGCGGGCGCGAAGGGTGCGGTGGAGCGCTTGCGCCAGGGCGCATCCGGCACCGTGGCCGCCACCTCGAGCACAGCGCTCGCGATGTCCCGGGTGGGGATGTACTGCAGGTCCAGTGAACGCGCGACGTCCCAGGTGTGCACCACGGTGTCCAGCAGTTGGGCGCCGACCACGGCATCTAGCGGCAGGGCGCGCGCCGCGTGCAGCTCGGGCTCCATGATCGTGGCCTGCGGGTCCGCCAGGTCGATGGCCTCCAGCAGGTCATAGGCCGAGTCCTCCCAGGCCTGCGGGGTGAAGCGTTGCGGCAGGTGGTCGTCCTTGCTCGCGCGGCCGGTGCGCACCGCCTTGGCGAACCCCCGGTTCTGCCCGACCATGTGCGCCAACAGCTGCGCCAGGTCCCACCCGCGGCAGGGGCTACGGCGGGACAGGTCGCGTGGCCGGATCCAGCTGATGAAGGTGGTCGCGGTGTGGACCGACTCGGTGTGCAAGGTGCGAAGGTCAGTTGTGGTGATCATCAGATGAGGATAATCACCGTAGGGTGATCATTGCAATAGGGTGACTGGAGGCGCCTAGGATGAGGAGATGACCGAGCGCATCGACCTGTTGGCCCAGCTGCTCTCCTTCACCAAGGAGCTGCGGCGGATCGAGGACGCCGCGGCCGCCGAGCACGGGGTAACGATGTGGCAGTACGCGGTGCTCGCTGTCCTGGACACCCACCCCGGCATGAACCAGGCGGAGGTTGCCCAGGTCCTGGAGTACAGCCGCAACCGGATCGTCGCCGACATCGACCTGCTGGAGCAGCGGGGGTGGTTGGTGCGCGAGCGCGGCAGTGATCGGCGCTCCAACGTGCTGCGCTCGACCCCGGATGGTGCCCGGCTGATGCGGGCAGTCCGCACGGAGATTCACCGCGGCGAGGATGAGTTGTTGGCCGACTTCTCCACCAGCCAGCGGGCCGAGCTGGACCGGGTCGCGGGCCGCATCAGTCGGCTGATGCGGCAGCGACGGGGCGCCCGGGCGGCTGGCTGACCCCGGCAGCGTGGCTGGCGGCCACCCCACTCGGTATGCCGTGAGCTCGGCGAGTCCGGCGACCTCCCCTCAGTGGTGGCGCAGGGAGGCGTTGGCGGTGAGTTGCCCGCGGATGTAGGCGTTGGCGTGGGCACCGAGCTCGGCCCCGTCCTCCCACAGGTCCCGCCAGATCCCCAGGGCGCTGGTCAACGTGGGGGAGACGACGGTGGAGGAGAAGGATTCGAACACGATCGGGCCGTCGTAGTTGATCTGGTGCAGCGCCTTGAAGAACCCGGCGAAGTCGACGTTGCCGGTGCCCAGGTAGCCGCGGTGACTCTCCCCGATATGCACGTAGCGCAACTGGTCCGCGGTCTCCAGAACCGGAGCGAACATGCTCGATTCCTCGATGTTCATGTGATACGTGTCCAGGTGCACGCCCACCTGGGGGTCCATCCCGGCGACAAAGTCTCGCGCCTGGCGCGCCGTGTTGAGCACGTTGGACTCATAGCGGTTGGTCACCTCGACGCTGACCGTGATCCCGGCCGCGGCGGCGCGGGCCGCGACTCTGCCGATCACCTCCCGGCTGCGGGCGATCCCCTCGGGGGTGGCTGGCTCGAGATACTTCTGCATCGCGCTGTAGATGACTCCGCACAGGTGGGCACCGCCCAGCTCGGCCACCACATCGACGGCTCGGTTGAGTAGCTCCTCACCGGCCTGCACCGCCGCCGGGTCCGTGCTGGTGATGTCGGTGGGGGCGCTCAGGCCCAGGCTGCCGGTCGCCTCCAGCCCGTGCTCGGTCAGCGCCTCACGTGCCGTGCCGGTGTCGAAGGTGGCCGGGTCCATCAGCGGGAACTCGATGAGGTCGAACCCGGCCTGTCGGGTCTGTGCCACGGCGTGCCGGATGCCGGCCGCGTCGTAGTTGCCGGTCCATACCAGGCCATGGCAGCCGATCTTCACGTGAGCTCCTGAGTTGTCTCGGGTGGGGTGGTCGTCGGGAGTGGTGCGTCGGTCCGGCAGGGGTGAGGTGGTGCTCGGGTAGCGGGTCGGTCCGGCAGGGGTGAGGTGGTGCTCGGGAGCCGGTCAGTCCGGCAGCGGTGGCTGCGCGCCCGGGTGCAGCACCGCCGCCGAGGCCGCCTCCGCCGCGCGGGTCATCGCGGTGGCGCGGTCCTCACCCTGGCACAGCGCGGCCGCCAACGTGCCGCAGAACGCGTCGCCGGCACCGGTGGTGTCCACCGGCGTCACCGGCGTGGCCGGCACCTGCACCTCGGCCCAGCGCGCCCCCTCGGCACCCAGCGTGGTGAGCAGCTCCGGCACCTGCAGCCCGGCCTCGGCCAACAGCCCGGCCTCGTGCTCATTGACCACCACCGGGTCACACAGCTCGAGCACGTCAGCCGGCAGCTCCGCGAACGGCGCCAGGTTCAGGATGACCCGGGCGCCCCGCTCCCGGCCCCGGCGGGCCGCCGCCGCGACGACATCCAGCGGCAGCTCCAGCGGCATCAGCAGCACATCCTGGTCAGTCAGGTCATCGAGCCGGTGCAGGTCGTCCATGCTGTTGCGGTGGTTGGCGCCGGGGGCCACGACGATCATGTTCTCGCCGTGCTTGTCGTTGTAGATGATCGCCGTGCCGGTGGGCACCCCCGGCACGACCTCCATCAAGGAGGTGTCCACCCCGAAGGCCTGCAGCCGCTCCAGGTACTCGTGGCCCTGCGGGTCGTCCCCGACCTTGCCGATGAAGACCGAGCCCACCCCGGCTCGGGCCGCGGCCACCGCCTGGTTGGCGCCCTTGCCGCCGAACCGGTACTCGATGTCACCGGACATCACGGTCTCCCCGGTCAACGGGTGCCGTTCCATCGGCAGGTGAAGGTCCTGACTGAGTGAACCGAACACGATGACTCTGCCCATGGTTGTCCTTTCCTCAGGGTCACGGGCGCCCGGCCCGAAGCGCCCTCAGGTTATCGGATCTCTGAGCCCGGCAGAGTGGACAGGGGTGCCGTGTGTCGCTGGCCGACCGGATAGTCTGAGCCCAGACATCAGAGGTCTCAGCAGGGGTCTCGCGGATTCTGTCGCCACACCATGGGAGCACGTGATGAGCAGTACGACCTGGGGTGTCCTCGGAGCGGCCCGGATCGCTCGGGAGAAGGTCATCCCCGCCATCGGCCGCGCGCAGGCGGGGGAGGTGGTCGCCGTGAGCAGCGCCAGCGGCCGCGCCGAGCCGTATGCCGAGGAGCTGGGGATCGCGCGCGCCTACGCCTCGCACGAGGAGCTGTTGGCCGATCCGCAGGTCGAGTCGGTCTACATCGCCCTGCCCAACGCCCACCACGCCGAGTGGATCCAGCGGGCCGCGCGGGCCGGCAAGCACGTGCTGTGTGAGAAGCCGATCGTCCTCGGCCCGACCGAGCTGGCCGCGGTGGAGGCGGCGGCCGCAGAGACCGGTGTGGTGGTCGCCGAGGCCTTTATGTATCGGCACCACCCGCAGCTGGCGACCGTCCGGGACCTGCTGGCCGATGGGACCCTGGGGGATCTCGTCGCGCTGCACGCCCGGCTGCACTTCGACCTGGACCGGGCCACCGGCGCAACCGACATCCGGCTCAACCCCGCCCTGGGTGGCGGCAGCCTGCTGGACCTGGGGTGCTACCCGGTCGACCTGTTCGGCCTGCTCCTCGGCGCCGAGCCGGACGAGGTGCTGGCCACCGCGGTGCGCGACGAGCCCGGCGGGGTGGACACCCGGTTCGGCGGCACGCTGCGCTATGACACCGTGCTGGCCAGTTTCGACTGTGGCTTCGACAGCCCGTTCACCGGCACCGCGACGATCGTGGGCACCCGCGGGTC
>CAYVEH010000111.1:7813-8915 GCA_964450585.1 uncultured Ornithinimicrobium sp. | reverse complement strand
CCCCCACCCCGATCCAGGCGGCGACGCTGCCGGACAGTCTCGCCGGCCGGGACGTGCTCGGTCGCGGCCGCACCGGATCCGGCAAGAGCTACGCCTTCCTGCTGCCGCTGGTCACCCGGCTGATGGCCGCCGACAAGCGCCGGACCCCCAAGCGTCCGCGGGCGCTCATCCTCGCCCCCACCCGAGAACTGGTCGGTCAGCTGGAGACGGCGCTGGCCCCACTGGCCAGGATCGCCGGGCTGCGCACCATGACGATCTTCGGTGGCGTCGGGCAGAACCCGCAGGTGCGGGCGCTGGCCGCCGGCGTCGATGTGGTCGTGGCGTGCCCGGGCCGCCTGGAGGACCTGATGGGTCAGGGCCACCTCTCGCTGGACCAGATCGAGATCACCGTCCTGGACGAGGCCGACCACATGGCCGACCTGGGCTTCCTGCCGGGCGTCAAGCGCATCATGGCCAAGACACCCCGCGAGGGGCAGCGGATGCTGTTCTCGGCGACGCTGGATGCCGGGGTCAACGTCATCGTCCAGCGCTTCCTGTCCAACCCGGTCACGCACGAGGCCGACTCCGCGCAGTCTCCGGTCGAGGCGATGAGCCACCACGTCCTGCACGTGACCCCCGACCATCACCTCAAGGTGCTGGCCGACCTCACCGCGGCCCCGGGGCGCACGGTCGTCTTCGCCCGCACCAAGCACCGCGCCAAGAAGTTCGCCCGGCAACTCAACGCATCCGGTGTGCCGGCGGTCGAGCTGCACGGCAACCTCAGCCAGAACGCGCGGGTGCGCACGATGGAGGCCTTCCACAGTGGCGCCGCGCAGACGTTGGTGGCCACGGACATCGCCGCCCGCGGCATCCACGTCGACGACGTCGCCCTGGTGATCCACGCCGACCCGCCGGTGGAGCACAAGGCCTACCTGCACCGGTCCGGCCGCACCGCGCGGGCCGGCAACTCCGGCACCGTTATCACCCTGATGACCGACGAGCAGGTGCGTGACGTGCGCAGCCTGACCCGCAAGGCGGGGATCCGGCCGACCACCACCCGGGTGGACAACGCGCACCCGCTGCTGCAGGAGCTCGCACCGGGCGAGCGGCAGTATGCCGGCCC
>CAYVEH010000111.1:6177-7713 GCA_964450585.1 uncultured Ornithinimicrobium sp. | reverse complement strand
ACCCCGGGGGTGGCGAAATGTCACCGGTTGCGACTAAGTTCGCTGGCAGGCCCTCCTTCCCAGCGGGCTGTGGGGCCACCCGTGAGCGCCGGTCCTCGGCGTCCATCTCAAAGGAGCGAATTGATGACCCATTCCCACCGCCGGTGGCGTCGCGGACCTCTGGCCGCGATCGCTGCCGCGTCGATGGTGGCCAGTGGCGCAGCCATGGCCACCACGACTGCGCAGGCTCAACCCGACGAGGCGTCGGCCCCGAGTCCGGACGCCGTCACGGCAGACCGAATCAGCGGCGAGGACCGCTACGCCACAGCGGCGGCCGTCGCAGCCGAGTACCCGGACGGGGCAGACGTGGTCTACGTCGCCTCGGGCGAGAAGTATGCCGACGCGCTGAGCGCCCGGGACCACACCGGTGCAGAGGCCGGCCCCGCCCCGTTGGGGGACAACCTGTGGGCCGAGGGTCAGGACGGCGGTGCCGCTGCCCCGGTGCTGCTCACCCAGGCCGACCACCTGCCGCAGGTGACTGCCAGTGCCCTGGAGGAGCTCAGCCCCTCCACGATCATCATCGTCGGCGGTTCCGAGGTGGTCAGCGACGGTGTGGCCGAGCAGCTGGCCGAGTATGCCGACCAGACGGAGCGGTTGGACGGCGACACCCGTTACGGCACCGCTGCGGCGGTCGCCGAGCGCTGGCCGGAGGGGACCCCCGTGGTCTTCCTCGCCTCGGGTGAGAACTACCCGGACGCGCTCACCGGTGGTGCGGTCGCCACCCGCGCCGAGGCCCCGATCCTGCTGACCCGGTCCGACCACCTGCCGCGGGCGACGGCGGACGCACTGGAGAAGATCCAGCCCTCCTCCGTGGTGATCATCGGCCAGGAGGCGGCGATCAACGCCGAGGTCATGGAGAAGGTCACCGCGATCGTCGAGGACACCTCGCGGGTCGGCGGTAAGGACCGCTACGAGACCGCGCAGTTGCTGGCCGACCGGTACGAGGCCGACCTGGACCGCGCCTTCCTGGCCACCGGCACCGACTTCCCGGACGCGCTGACCGGCTCCAGCCTGGCCGGCTTCGAGGGGGCACCGCTGGTGCTGTCCCGCACCGGGGCGCTGCCCTCGGACAGCGCGGCCGCGCTCAAGGCTGCCTCCCCGCAGGGCGTGAGCATCCTGGGCGGTGCGGACGTCGTCAGCGAGGCCGTGGAGAACCAGATCAACAACGCGCTGCCGGGCTGGGCGAACACGCTCAACGTGCAGATGCTCTCGTTCAACGACTACCACGGTCACCTCGAGGCTGAGGAGGACCAGACGCTGACCGAGCAGCAGGACCCCGAGCAGCACGTCGTCGGCGGTGTCGAGTACCTCTCGACCAAGCTGAACGAGCTGCGGGTCGGCGCCCAGGACGACCGGAGCCTGACCGTGGCTGCCGGTGACCTGATCGGCGGCTCGACCTTCCTGTCCGGCATGTTCCACGACGAGCCGTCGGTGGAGAGCCTCAACGTGCTCGGCCTGGACATCTCCTCGGTCGGTAACCACGAGTTCGACGAGGGC
>CAYVEH010000111.1:0-6077 GCA_964450585.1 uncultured Ornithinimicrobium sp. | reverse complement strand
CTGCCGGGCACCTCGATCCAGGAGATCGACGGTGTCCAGGTCGGCTTCATCGGCATGACACTGGAGGCCACCCCGGCCCTGGTCAGCCCCGGTGGCATCCAGGACGTCGAGTTCAAGGACGAGGTGGAGACGGCGAACGCCGCCGCTGCCGAGCTGCAGGCTGCGGGGGTGGAGTCCATCGTGGTGCTGCTGCACGAGGGTGGCTACACCACCGACACCTACCAGGGCTGTGAGGGCATCTCCGGCCCGATCGTGGAGATCCAGAACGGTCTGGACCCGGCGATCGACGCCGTGGTCAGCGGGCACACCCACCAGCCGTATGTCTGCACGCTGCAGGACCCGAATGGTGAGCCGCGCCTGCTGACCTCCGCCGCGCAGTACGGCGGCGTCGTCACGGCGGCCAACCTGCCGATCGACCGCACCACCGGCGACGTCATCCGCAAGGACCTGGCCGCCGCCAACCACCTCGTCGTCCGCGACGAGCTCGTCAAGGACCCGGCCGAGACCGCGATCCTGGACAAGTGGAGCGTGCTGGCTGACGAGATGGCCGCTGAGGTCGTCGGCTCGGTGTCCGAGGACATCCTCGGTGACTCCGGGACCGACCGTGACCAGGTGACGCCGATGGCCAACCTGGTCGCCGACTCGATCCTGTACGGCACGGCCGCACCGGAGGACGGCGGTGCGCAGATCTCCTTCATGAACGTCGGAGGCGTGCGCGCCAGCTTCGCCATGGAGCCCAAGTATGACGAGGGCACCGGCGAGATCACCTACGCCGAGGCCTACGACGTCGCGCCGTTCGGCAACCTGCTGGTCACCATCGACATGACCGGTGCGCAGATCAAGGAGGTCCTGGAGCAGCAGTACCAGCCCATCGAGGAGCGCGGCAGCCGGCCGATGCTCGCGCTGGGTGTCTCCGAGGGCTTCACCTACACCTGGGACGCCTCGGCGGACGAGGGTGAGAAGGTGAGCAACATGAGGCTCAACGACGTCCCGCTGGAGATGGACGAGACCTACCGGGTCTCGACGCTCAACTTCCTCCAGGAGGGCGGCGACAGCTTCACCGCCTTCACCGAGGGCACCAACCTGCAGGGCGGCCCGGAGGACCTGGCCAACCTGGTGGCCTACCTCGGCGCTGAGTCGCCGATGTCGGCGCCAGAGTGCCGGGTTGAGGGTGACGACATCTGCTGGACCCCTGGAGCAGATGAGTGATCTGAGGCGGTAACACGCCGGTCGTGATCCACGTTGGGGCCGCACCACACCTGGTGCGGCCCCAACGCTGTCTGGGGACAGGTCAGGCGTTAGGCCTCGAAGCGCACCAGGCTGGGCCCACGCCGGGTCTGCAGGTCGCGAGCCACCGCCTCGGCATCCCGCAGGGTCCGCAGCACATTGCCGCCCGCGAGCTTGGCCAGGTCCTCATCGGACCAGCCGCGGTCGGCCAGCGCCGCCAACAGCCGCGGATAGCCGGAGACGTCCTCCAACCCCACCGGCAGGCTCGCCACCCCGTCGTAGTCCCCACCCAGGCCGATGTGGTCCACGCCAGCGACCTCACGCAGGTGCTCGATGTGGGCGACCACCTGATCCAGGGTGGCCGGGGGTTGTGGGTGCGTGACGGCATACCGCTCCACCCACGGCTCAAAGGCCACCAGGTCCGTGGCGGCGATGCCCTCGGCGGCTGCGGCTGCCGCGGCCTGGACCTTCCACTCCCACACCTCGGCCGAGACAAACTGCGGGGCAAAGACGGCCATGCAGGTGCCGCCGTTGCCGGCCAGCGTCTCCAGCACGTCGTCGGGCACATTGCGGGGGCTGGGGCAGACCGCCCGGGCCGAGCTGTGCGAGAAGATCACCGGCGCCTCGGTCACCGCGAGCGCGTCCCGCATCGTGTCGGCGGACACGTGTGACAGGTCGACCAGCATGCCGATCCGGTTCATCTCGCGGACCACCTCGCGGCCGAAGTCGGACAACCCACCACACGCCGGCTCGTCCGTGGCCGAATCGGCCCAGGGCACGTTGTCGTTGTGCGTCAGCGTCAGGTAACGCACCCCCAGCCGGTGCAGCATCCGCAGCGTCCCCAGGGAGCAGCCGATGGAGTGACCACCCTCGGCGCCCAGCAACGAGGCGATCCGCCCGGAGGCGAACACCTGCTCGACCTCATCGGCCGTGGTGGCCAGACCCAGGCGGTCGGCATAGCGATCGATCATCGCGTGCACCGCATCGATCTGCTCCAACGTCTGCAGCACCGCCTGGTCCGCAGGCAACGTCGCGGGCACGAAGACCGACCAGAACTGGCCACCCACCCCGCCGGCTGCCAGCCGGGGTAGGTCCGTGTGCGTCGGGGTGCTCCCGGCGATGTCGAGGCGGTCCCAGTCGTAGCCGGCCAGGACCCGGGCGCGCCAGGGCAGGTCGTTGTGGCCGTCGATCAGCGGATGCTGGCGCAGCAGGGCACGAAGACGTTCAGCAGAGTTCACCCGATGAGTCTGACCGATGTCGGTGGTCAGTTCTAGCGTGAGGCCAGCGGCGACGGATTCACCACTGACCCGCACCCTGCCGACGGCACCCGCCGTCGCCACCACGAAGGAGTGAGCATGGCGCTACACACAGGGACCTGGCCGCCGGGGAGCCCGGCCTGGGTTGATCTGTCCGTCACCGATCCGGAGCGGTCGCGTGAGTTCTACGGCGACGTTCTGGGCTGGGACTTCACCGACCAGGACGAGGAGTTCGGCGGCTACTTCATGGCCCTCGTCGACGGTGAGCCGGCCGCCGGGATGGCACCACCGATGGAGGGCATGGACCCCGGCCCCCACGTCTGGACCGTCTACCTGGGCACCTCCGACATCGAGGCGAGCTCCCAGGCCATCACCGCAGCCGGCGGCACGGTGGCCATGCCGCCGATGCCCCTGGAGACACTGGGCTCCATGGGTCTGTATGCCGACCCGACCGGCGCGGCCTTCGGCCTCTGGCAGAGCGGTGAGCACACCGGGTTCAACGTCCACAACGTCCCCGGGGCGGTCTCCTGGTGCGAGGCGATGGTCGGTGACTTCGAGGCCGGCAAGGAGTTCTATGCCGCCGCGCTCGGGTACAGCTATGACGACTTCTCCTCCGACGGGATGAGCTACGCGATGTTCAGCGTCCCCGGGGAGAGCCATCCGGCTGGGGGCGTCGGCCGCGTGGATGCGGGCCAGCAGCCGTACTGGTCGGTGACGTTCAACGTGGCCGACACCGATGCGGCCATCGAGCGGGCCACGGCACGCGGGGCACAGGTGCTGATGGAGCCGTTCGCGTTCGAGTTTGGTCGGGTCGCGGTGCTCACCGGGCCAGATGGTGAGGCGTTCGGCGTCATTGAGCCGCCGGCCGAGGCACCCATCGCGTGATCGCAGGTCGTGGGTGAGCGGGTGTCGGTCATCCGGGGGATGCTGAGGGTATGCAGTTCGCCCGGGTGATCGAGACATCGGCCACCGTCGCAGCGACTCGGTCGCGGACGGCCAAGGTGGCCGCCCTGGCCGAGGCCCTGCGGCAGGCCGACCCGGCCGAGGTTGCGGTGGTGACCGACTACCTTGCGGGTCGGCTGCCGCAACGCACGGTAGGCCTCGGGTGGCGCGGGTTGCAGTCCCTGCCGGCCCCGGCGGCAGAGTCGACCCTCTCGGTGCGCGACGTCGACGACGCCCTCAGCGCGTTGCGCGCGATGGCCGGTGCCGGGTCGGGGGCTGCACGCAGTAGCGCCGTCGTGGCGCTCTTTGCTCGCGCCACCGAGGCCGAGCAGCACTGGCTGACCGGGCTGATCACTTCAGAGTTGCGCCAGGGGGCCGGTGACGGGGTCATGCTGCAGGCGATCGCCGCTGCGGCCGAGGTGTCTGAGGGCCAGGTGCGGCGGGCGGTGATGCTGGCCGGGTTCGCCGCCCCGGTGGCCCAGCTGGCACTGCAGGCCGGGGCAGGTCAGCCTGCCGCGGCCGCGTTGGCCCAGATCGGCCTGGAGGTCGGTCGCCCCCTGCGACCCATGCTGGCCAGCTCAGCCGCCGACGTCACGACGGCGGTGGAAGCCGCCGCGGGTGACCCCGACGGGGCCGGTGAGGTGGCGGTGGACTCCAAGTTGGACGGCATCCGGCTGCAGGCTCACCTGCGGGGCGGCACGGTGCGCCTGTTCACCCGGACCCTGGAGGAGGTCACTGATCGGATGCCCGAGGTGGTGCGGGTTCTCACCGCGCTCCCGGCGGACCGGGCGGTGCTGGACGGGGAGGTCATCGCCCTGACCCCTGCGGGGCGACCGGAGCCGTTCCAGGTCACCGGCGCGCGCACCGCCAGCAGCGCCGAGCCGGATGCGCTGGCCAGCCAGGTCCCGTTGACCACCTACCTGTTCGACCTGCTCCACCTGGACGGTCGTGACCTGGTGGACGAGCCGGCCCGAGTCCGGTGGGGGCTGCTAGCCGGCCTGGCCCCGGACCTGCTGGTCCCGCGAATCGTGACGGCTGATGCGGCGCGGGCCCAGGAGTTCTTCACCGACCGGGTCGCTGCCGGTCACGAGGGGGTGGTGGTCAAGCGCCTCGATGCTCCATACGCCGCCGGTCGACGCGGTGCCGGCTGGGTCAAGGTGAAGCCTCGGCATACTCTCGACCTGGTGGTCCTCGCCGTGGAGTGGGGCAGCGGCCGCCGACGGGGTTGGCTGTCCAACATCCACCTGGGCGCCCGGGACCCGGACACCGGTGGGCTGGTGATGCTCGGCAAGACGTTCAAGGGGATGACCGACGAGATGCTGGCCTGGCAGACCGAGCGCTTCCTGGAGTTGGAGACGCACCGGGAGGGGCACACCGTCTTTGTCCGACCCGAGCAGGTCGTCGAGATCGCCTACGACGGGGTGCAGCGTTCTACCCGTTATCCCGGTGGGGTGGCGCTGCGGTTCGCCCGGGTGTTGCGCTACCGCGACGACAAGCCCG
The DNA here is from genome assembly GCA_964450585.1 of uncultured Ornithinimicrobium sp. Classification (GTDB taxonomy): domain Bacteria; phylum Actinomycetota; class Actinomycetes; order Actinomycetales; family Dermatophilaceae; genus Ornithinicoccus. The sequence continues at coordinate 1,152 of CAYVEH010000111.1, read as the reverse complement.
TCAGTGAGATTGACCCCGTCCCGACGCTGTAGCTAGCCCGGCCACCCCGGGGGCGCCACCGGTGGTGCGGTCGGTGCGTACCGGTGGTGCCGTGTCAACCGGGCGCACCTCGTCCTCGGTGGTGCTGGCCTGTCGCTGGGCCGAGGGCGACCCCTGGCCGAGGTCACCGGCCAGACGCCACGGCACATCCGGCACCGTCAGGAACGCGACGAGCAGCGTGACGGCGGCGACACCGACCGCGGTCAGCCGCCCTGAGCCCAGGGCCCGGAGGGCTGCGGCACCTCCCAGGGCGAGCAGAGCCGCCACCGCCAGCGCCGCCCAGCCCAGCCAGAGGTGGGTGTCGCGGGCCAGTGCCAAGCCGGGCACCCGCTGCAGGACCCGCCACGCCGGTAGCAGCGGCCCGGATAGGGCCAGCACCAGCAGCACGCTGAGGGCGTAACCAGACGCGGTGAGATCCAGGGCGGTGCGGTCGACCTCGGGATGCTGCCCGGCGCGGTTGACGTCGGGGTGCTGCACGGTGCGTTGCGCCGGGTGCGTTCTGGCGCCTCGACCGTGCCGGGCATGACCGGCACCTACTCCTCGCACCCCGCCGCGCAGCACACACCAGGCGCCGGCTGCGCCGAGGACCAGAAACAACGACAGGACCATGACGAAGCCGTTACCCCGCGAGGCCGGCCACGCCTCACTGGACCACACCCCTCCCAGCGTGGCGACCGAACCGGCCACCGCCAGATAGCTATCGGACCGGACGGCGAACGTCTCGGCGCCCTGCGGGGCCGCACCATCGATCGGTGTGACCACAGCCGGGATCAACCACGGCAGGCAGAGCAACCCCAGGGTCAGCAGGAGCAACCCCGTGTCGGCCGCGCGTTGGCCCCAGCTGGACTGTGTCGCGGTGCGAGGCCCCAGCGCCAGGGCAGTGACCGCCACCGTCACGGCGGCGCTGATCGATCCGGCTGGGGTCAGCACCGCCGGGGCCGCCGCCAAGAGCACCAGCACGCACCGGGCCGACAGCGGCAGCGGGCTGCGCACGGCCGCCACCAGCCACGGGATCATCGCGTAGCCCAGCAGCGACTGCGGCTGCTCCAGCAGGAGCCGCTCGGCCACGAACGGGTTCAGGATCGCCAGCACCGCACCGACCGAGGAGGCCAC
>CAYVEH010000110.1:0-8940 GCA_964450585.1 uncultured Ornithinimicrobium sp. | reverse complement strand
CCGCCGGAGTGCGGGAAGACCCACAGACCCCGGCCTCGCCGCCCGAAGCGTTCCACGGCGACCGCACCGCCGCTGACCAGCACCCGACCGGACAGCGGCTCGGGTAGACCCCAGCGGACGAATGGGTCGCCGTCGGTCAGAGTCAGCAGCTCGGCGTGGGTGGTGATGCTGCGCAGCGCGGTGTCCGGAGCCACGGCGGCATGCTAACGGTTAGCCTGCACAGGTGAGTGCTCCCACGGGTGATGACCTCTTTGCCCACCAGACCGGCGACCCGGCGGGCGGGGACCTGCAGCCGCCGTTGGCGGTGCGGATGCGCCCGCGCGACCTGCAGGAGGTGCGGGGTCAGGCCGAGGTGCTGCGCCCGGGGAGCCCGCTGCGCCGGTTGATCGAGGGGCACGCCGGAGTCGCCGGCCCGCTGTCGGCGATCCTGTGGGGCCCACCGGGCACCGGCAAGACCACCTTGGCGCACCTGGTCGCCCGTGCCGCTGGACGGACCTTCGTGGAGCTGTCCGCGGTGACCGCCGGGGTCAAGGACGTGCGGGCCGTGATGGAGCAGGCCGAGCGGGAACGCAGCCTGTACGGCCGGCAGACCGTCCTCTTCCTGGACGAGATCCACCGGTTCAGCAAGGCCCAGCAGGACGCCCTGCTGCCCGGGGTGGAGAACCGGCTGGTGATCCTGGTGGCCGCGACCACCGAGAACCCCTCGTTCAGCATCATCGCCCCGCTGCTGTCCCGCTCCATGCTGATCCGGCTGACCTCGCTGGAGGATGCCCAGGTCGGCCAGGTCCTCGATGAGGCCCTCACCGACGAGCGCGGGTTGGCAGGGGAGTTCACCCTGGCCGATGAGGCACGCGAGCACATCATCCGGATCGCTGCCGGGGACGCCCGCCGCGCGCTGACCACCCTGGAGGCAGCGGCCGGAGTGGCCATGGACGCCGTGCCCGCGGGCGCCGAGGGGCAGACCGTCCCGATCACCCTGCAGGTGGCCGAGCAGGCCGTGGACCAAGCGGCGGTGCGCTATGACAAGACCGGTGACCAGCACTACGACGTGGCCAGCGCCTTCATCAAGTCGATGCGCGGCAGCGACGTGGACGCGGCGCTGCACTACCTGGCGCGTCAGCTGGAAGCCGGCGAGGATCCCCGGTTCATCGCCCGGCGCATCGTCATCTCAGCCAGCGAGGACGTCGGGATGGGTGACCCCTCGGCCCTGCAGACAGCGGTCGCTGCGCTGCACGCGGTGGCTCAGATCGGCATGCCGGAGGCGCGGATCGTCCTGGCCCAGGCGGTGGTGCACAACGCTCTGGCGCCGAAGTCGAACGCTGCCTACCGCGGCATCAACGCCGCGCTGGAGGACGTCCGGGCCGGCCACGGCGGTGCCGTGCCGGCGCACCTGCGCGGCACCGGGTATGCCGGGGCCACCGAGCTGGGTCACGGCGTCGGCTACCGCTACAGCCACGACGAGCCGAACGCCGTCGGCCCGCAGCAGTACCTGCCGGAGGACCTGGCCGAGGCGCAGTACTACCACCCGACCGACCGGGGCTGGGAGGCACGGTTGGGTCCCCGGTGGCGCGAGCTCCGTGCCATCATCCGGGGCGAGCGCTCCGGAGGATAGAGTGCACCGTCACCCCTGAACGACGAGGAGCCCATGGAAACCGCCGAGATCCGCCGCCGTTGGCTGGCCTTCTTCGAGGGCAGCGACCACACCGTGGTGCCCAGTGCACCCCTGGTGTATGACGACCCGAACCTGTTGTTCGTCAACGCTGGCATGGTCCCGTTCAAGCCCTATTTCCTCGGGCAGCAGACACCGCCCTGGCCTCGGGCGACGTCGGTGCAGAAGTGTGTGCGCACGCTGGACATCGAGGAGGTCGGCAAGACCACCCGGCACGGCACCTTCTTCCAGATGAACGGCAACTTCTCCTTCGGTGACTACTTCAAGGAAGGGGCCATCACGCACGCCTGGAAGCTGGTCACCGGCCCACAGTCCGAGGGCGGGCTGGGATTCGACCCGGACAGCATCTGGGTCACCGTGCTGGGCCCCGGGGTGCTGCCGCACCTGCCGGAGGGCGATGAGGAGGCCGCGGCGCTGTGGCGGGAGATCGCCGGGTTGCCCGACGAGCGCATCCAGCGGCGGGGCGCGGAGGACAACTACTGGCACATGGGGGTGCCCGGTCCGGGCGGGCCGTGCAGTGAGATCTACGTCGATCGTGGTGCCGAGTACGGACCGGACGGCGGGCCGCTGGTGGATGAGGAGCGGTTCCTGGAGATCTGGAACCTGGTCTTCATGCAGGAGGTGCTCTCCCAGGTGCGCTCCAAGGCGGACTTCGACGTCGCCGGGGAGCTGCCCTCCAAGAACATCGACACCGGCATGGGTCTGGAGCGGGTCGCCTACCTGCTGCAGGGGGTGGACAACCTCTACGAGATCGACGAGGTCTACCCGGTCATCGCCCGGGCCGAGGAGATGTCCGGGCGGCAGTACGGCCAGGACCAGCGGGCCGACGTGCAGTTCCGGGTGGTGGCCGACCACGTCCGATCCGGCCTGATGCTGATGTCCGATGGGGTCACCCCGGGCAATGAGGGACGCGGCTACGTGCTGCGCCGCCTGCTGCGTCGCGCGGTCCGCTCGATGCGTCTGCTGGGGGTGCAGGACCCGGCGCTGCCGGAGTTGCTGCCGGTCAGCAAGGACGCCATGAAGGCCTCCTACCCCGAGCTGGAGCCAGGCTTCGGTCGGATCAGCCAGATCGCCTACTCCGAGGAGGAGGCGTTCCGTCGCACGCTGACCTCGGGGACCACCATCCTGGACCAGGCCGTGCAGCGGGCCAGGACCAGCGGGGAGACAGCGTTGCCCGGGGAGCAGGCCTTCGCCCTGCACGACACCTACGGGTTCCCGATCGACCTGACCCTGGAGATGGCGGCCGAGCAGGGCCTGGAGGTGGACCGGGAGGGCTTCACCCGCCTGATGAACGAGCAGCGCGAGCGCGCCAAGGCCGACGCCCGGGCCAAGCGCTCCGGGCACGCCTCGACCGAGGTGTGGCGGGAGCTGCGGGACCGAGGGGCCACCGAGTTCCTCGCCTACCAGACGTTGACGGCCGAGGCCTCGGTGCTGGGCCTGGTCCAGGATGGTCAGCAGGTGCCCGCGCTGCGCGAGGGGCAGCACGGACTGCTGGTGCTGGACCGCACCCCCTTCTATGCCGAGTCCGGTGGTCAGATCGCCGATGAGGGAGTCATCGAGACCTCCTCCGGGGCGGTGCTGCGGGTCCGTGATGTGCAGCGCCCGGTCAAGGGGCTGATCGTGCACACCGTCGAGGTGGAGTCCGGTGAGCTGACCGAGGGCACCAGTGTCAACGCCCAGGTCGACCCGGACTGGCGGGTGCAGGCCTGCCAGGCGCACTCCGGCACCCACGTGGTGCACGCCGCCCTGCGTCAGGTGCTCGGCCCCACCGCGCTGCAGAGCGGCTCCTACAACAAGCCGGGCTATCTGCGGTTGGACTTCGCCTGGAACTCCTCGTTGTCCGGGGCGACCCGTTCGGAGATCGAGGAGGTCGCCAACCTGGCGCTGCGGCAGGACCTGCCGGTGGCCGCGGCCTACATGAGCCTGCCCGAGGCCCGCGCTGCCGGTGCGCTGGCGCTGTTCGGTGAGACCTACGACGAGCAGGTGCGCGTCGTGGAGATCGGCGGTCCCTGGTCACGGGAACTGTGCGGTGGCACCCACGTGCGGCACTCCAGCCAGATCGGTGCGCTGACCCTGACCGGGGAGTCCTCCGTCGGCTCCGGCTCCCGGCGCCTGGAGGCCCTGGTGGGGATGGACGCCCTGCGCTACCTCGCGCGCGAACGGGCGCTGGTCAGCGAGCTCTCCGGCCTGGTCGGTGTCCGGCCCGAGCACCTGACCGACCGGGTGGGTCAGCTCATCAGCCGACTCAAGGAGGCCGAGAAGGAGATCACTGCCATGCGTCAGGCATCGGTGATGTCGGATGCGGCCAGCCTGGCCGCCTCGGCCGCGGACGTGCACGGCATCACCTGGGTGGGTCACGATGCCGGTACCGGCGTCGGCAGCGACGACCTGCGCCGGCTGGCCACCGATCTGCGGGCCCGACTGGGCGAGGAACGCCCCGTGGTGGTGGCCGCGGCCGCCGCGGACAACAACCGCCCGGTGATCGTCGTCGCCACCAACCAGCAGGCCCGGGAGCGGGGGTTCAAGGCCGGCCAGCTCGTCAAGACCGCCGCCCAGATGCTCGGCGGTGGCGGGGGCGGCAAGGACGACCTGGCCCAGGGCGGGGGACAGGACGCCACCAAGATCGGCGAGGCCCTCACCCAGATCGAGCGGGCCCTTGGCCGCTGAGGGCCGCGACGGCGGTGCCGCCGGGCATCCGGCACCGCACGGTACCGGTGGCACGCCAGCACCCGGGGCGGTTCGCCCCGGGGTGCGCCTGGGTGTCGACGTCGGTCAAGTGCGGGTCGGTCTGGCCGCCAGTGACCCCGCCGGGGTCCTGGCCACCCCGGTGGCGACCCTGCCCCGCGACGTGGACAGCGGCACCGACCTGGAACAGATTGTCACCGAGGCCCATCGCCGTAACGCGCTGGAGGTGATCGTCGGCCTGCCCCGGCACCTCTCCGGTGCCGAAGGTGTCGCCGCGGAGGCCGTGCGCGGTTACGCTGCTGAGTTGAACCGCCGGCTGGACGGCATACCGGTGCGGCTGGTGGACGAGCGACTGTCCACGGTGGATGCCCACCGGGTGCTGCACGCCAGCGGAGTGCCCGGCCGGCAGCACCGAGCGCGTGTCGACCAGGCCGCAGCGGTGGTCATACTGCAGGCTGCACTAGACACCGAACGAAGCACCGGCCGCCCCACCGGTGAGACCATCGGGGGCCGCAAGCCCAGGGCGAAGCGGTCCCGGACCAGGAGCGAAGGAAGCCCATCATGAGCCGACCCCCGGCGGACGAGTGGGAGGCTGCCCAGCGCCAGCCCGAGGAGCACGACGAGTCCCTGGCTGACGACGTCCTGGCCGAGCCGCAGTTCGAGGAGCCCGAGGACGAGGACGGGCCGGTCCAGCGGCAGCGTCACCACAACCCGGTGTTGCGCATCGGGGCCATCCTGGTCGCTTGCGCGGTCGTGCTCGTGGGTGGCGTGATCGGCTTCAACACCGTCCGCGGGATGATCCCGGACCTGTCCTTCGGCAGCTCGGCCCCCGAGGACTACGAGGGCACCGGCACTGGCGAGGTCACCATCGAGATCCCGCAGGGTGCCGCCGGTGGGCAGATCGGTCAGATCCTGTACGAGGCCGGAGTCGTCGCCTCCGCCGAGGCGTTCGCGAACACCGCCGCCGCCGACCCGCGCTCCACCAGCATCCAACCGGGCACCTACCTGATGGCCCGCGAGATGAGTGCGGCCGCCGCCCTGGACCGGCTGGTGGACGAGGACTCCCGACAGGTCGCGACGGTCACCCTGCGCGAGGGCCTGTGGCAGGACGAGGTGTTCGCCATCCTCGCCGAGGAAACCGGGCACAAGGTCGCCGAGTACGAGGACGTGGACGTGGCCTCCCTGGAACTGCCGGAGGCGGCCAACGGTCGGCTGGAGGGGTACCTGTGGCCGGACACCTATGAGTTCAGCCCCAGCTCCACCCCGGCGGAACAACTGCAGGCGATGGTCGACCTGGGCAAGGAGCGACACGCCGACCTCGGTCTGACCGAGGAGAACATGCGCGAGGTGATCATCAAGGCCAGCATCGTGCAAGCCGAGGGCCGGTTCGCCGAGGACCTGCCCAAGATCGCCCGGGTGGTGGAGAACCGGCTCGCGGAGGACTCCGAGACCGAGGGCCGGTTGCAGATGGACTCCACCATCCACTACATGTTCCAGGAGCGCGGGCTGGCCGGCACCACCGAGGAGCAGCGATCGCACGAGAGTCCCTACAACACCTACCTGCACGAGGGCCTGCCACCAGGGCCGATCAACAGCCCCGGGGCGGCCGCGATCGAAGCGGTCCTGAATCCGGCCGAGGGCGACTGGGAGTACTTCGTGACGGTCAACCCGGACACCGGCGAGACGGTCTTCACCGAGACCTACGAGGAGCACCAGAAGTACGAGGAGGAGTTCCTCCAGTGGTGTGACGACAACCCGGACCGCTGCTGAGTGATGGCCAGCCACGCCGGAGTGATCGGGGCCCCGATCCGGCACTCCCTGTCCCCGGTGCTGCACCAGGCGGCTTACCGGGCCCTGGGCCTGACCGGGTGGTCCTTCCACCGGGAGGAGGTCGGCCCCGGGGAGCTGGCGGCATACCTGGCCCGGCTCGGTGAGGACTGGGTCGGGTTGGCGGTGACGATGCCGCTGAAGGAGGAGGCACTCGCCGCGGCGCAGCGGGTCGGTGCCGACGCCGACCTGGTCGGTGGGGCCAACACGTTGCTGCGGGCCGACGGCGGGTGGCGCGCGGAGAACACCGACGTGCCCGGTCTGGTCACCGCCCTGCAGCAGGCCGGGTTGTCTGCCGCAGCGGCCTCGCCAGCGGCGGTGCTGGGCTCGGGGGCCACCGCCCGCTCGGCCCTGGTGGCGCTACACCGCTGCGGCATCCGGCAGGTGCAGCTCATCGTCCGGGACCGGCTGCGCCCCGGTGCCGCCGAACTGGCCGAGCAGCTGGGGATGACGCTGACCAGCAGCCGGTATGCCGACGGCCCGGCCGGGTGGGGACGGCCCGGTGTGGTGGTCAGCACGGTGCCGGCCGGGGCGACCCCGCCGGTCGCGGGGTGGGAGCTGGCCCCCGGGGCGGTCCTGCTCGACGTCGGCTATGCGCCGTGGCCGACGTCCTGGGCCACCCAGTGGCAGGCCCAGGGACAGACCGTCTGCAGCGGTGCCACGATGCTGCTGCACCAGGCCGGGCACCAGGTAGCGCTGATGACCGGCCGGTCGGCACCGCTGTCGGCGATGGCCACCGCACTGCAGACGGCGTTGGGACGGCCGGTGGGGGAGCGTCGGTGAGCACGGAGCTGATCCCGTGGCTGATGGGCGGGGCTGGGCTGGTCCTCGGTGTGCCGGTGGCCCGCTGGTTGCGTCGCGTGACCTACCGCAAACCGGACGAGGAGGAGCTGCCGATCCCCGGGTCACGGTGGTGGGTGGTGCCCTGGCTGGCGATCGCCTGGGGGGTGTTGAGTTTTCGGGTGCTGCTGACCGAGCCGGCGCTGCCCGGCGGGGAGGACCCCGGAGCGGACTCCCCGCACGCCTGGGTGGTGCACACCCTGGTGCTGGCCACCTTCCTGGTCATCACGTTGTCCTGCCTGTGCCTGGCGGCCATGGACTTCGACGTGCACCGGCTGCCGGATCGGCTGATGTGGCCCTCCATGGGGATCCTGCTGGTCGGCTTGCTGACCGCCGGGCTGGTGGGTGCCGAGTGGGGAGCCATGGTGCGGGTGGTGCTGGCCGGGCTGGTGTGCGGGCTGGGGTACCTGGCGCTGGCGCTGCTCTCCCTGGCGCGAGGATCCCTGGCCGTCGGTCTGGGTGATGTGAAACTGGCTGCGCTGTTGGGCATGGGGCTGGGGTGGTTCGGCTGGCCCACGGTGCTGGTGGGGATGTATGCCGGATTCCTGGTCGGTGGGGTGTTCGCTGTTCTGCTGCTGGTCACCAAGCGGGTGGGCCGCTCCGGGGAACTGGCCTATGGACCGCCGATGATGGTCGGCGCCCTGATCGGCGTGCTCGCCGCGCCGGGTGCCCTGGCCGCGCTCTTCTGAGCCGTGAAAAGATGCCAGCCATGCTGCGCTGGTTAACCGCCGGTGAGTCGCACGGTCCCGCGCTCACCGCGCTGCTGGAGGGACTGCCCGCTGGCGTGCGCGTCGAGCGGTCCGCCGTCGAGGAGGCCCTCGCCCGCCGCCGCCTGGGCTACGGGCGAGGGGCGCGCATGTCCTTCGAGGCCGATCAGTTGTCCTTCACCGGCGGCCTGCGTCACGGGCTGACTCTGGGTAGCCCGATCAGCCTGCAGATCGCCAACTCCGAGTGGGCCAAGTGGACCGCGGTGATGAACCCGGAGCCGGTGGACCGCAGCGAGCTGGAGCGGGCCGACGACGTCGGGGCACCGCAGGAAATCGCCCGCAACCGGGCACTGACCCGGCCCCGCCCCGGCCACGCCGACCTGGTCGGCATGACCAAGTACGGGTTCTCCGAGGCCCGCCCGGTGCTGGAACGGGCCAGCGCCCGGGAGACCGCGGCCCGGGTGGCGCTCGGGGCCATCGCCGCCGCGTTCCTGGCCCAGGCCGCCGACATTCAGCTGGTGTCCCACACGGTGGCCATCGGCACGGTGCCGGCGGCCGGTTCGGATCAGGACGCTCCGGCGCGCGAGGACCTGCCGCACCCCGAGGACGTGGCCGCCCTGGACGCCGACCCGGTGCGCACCCTGGACGCCGCGCTGTCGGCGGCGATGGTGGCCGAGATCGACGCGGCCAAGAAGGACGGCGACACCCTGGGGGGCGTCGTGGAGGTGCTCGCCTGGGGGGTGCCGCCGGGGCTGGGCTCCTACACGCACTGGGACCGCCGCCTGGACGCCCGACTGGCCGGGGCCCTGATGGGCATCCAGGCGATCAAGGGTGTCGAGCTGGGGGAGGGCTTCCGCACCGCTGCCCGGCGCGGCAGCCGTGCCCACGACGAGATCGTCCGTGCCGCCGGCGGGGCCCTGCGCCGGCAGACGTTGCGTTCCGGCGGGACCGAGGGCGGCATGAGCACCGGGGAGGTGCTGCGGGTGCGGGCCGCGATGAAACCGATCAGCACCGTCCCGCGAGCACTGCAGACCATCGATGTGGCCACCGGCCAGCCGGCCACCGCCATCCACCAGCGCTCGGACGTGTGCGCGGTCCCGGCCGCCGGTGTCGTGGCCGAGGCCATGGTGGCCCTAGTGCTGGCCGATGCGGTGCTGGAGAAGTTCGGGGGGGACTCGGTGAGCGAGGTGCGCCGCAACCTGCAGGCCTACC
>CAYVEH010000109.1:0-9065 GCA_964450585.1 uncultured Ornithinimicrobium sp. | reverse complement strand
TGCCCTGCAGGATGCCCTGGGTGCCGATGTAGATCCAGGACCCGGCAGTCATCTGCCCGTACATCGTCAGGCCGAGGTGCTCCAGGCGGCGGAACTCCGGCCAGGTGGCCCAGTCCGGCACCAGGTTGGAGTTGGCGATGAGCACCCGCGGTGCCCACTCGTGGGTCTGGAACACCCCGACCGGACGGCCGGACTGCACCAGCATGGTCTCGTCCTCACGCAGCGTGGTCAGGGTGCGCACCATGGCGTCGAAGGACCGCCAGTCCCGGGCGGCGCGGCCGGTGCCGCCGTAGACGACCAGGTCGTCGGGGCGTTCGGCGACCTCCGGGTCGAGGTTGTTCATCAGCATCCGCAACGGGGCCTCGGTGGCCCAACTGCGAGCGGTGAGGGTGGTGCCGCGTGCTGCGCGGACGGGTCGGGCGCCTTCCATGGTGCTCTCCTTCGAGTATGCCGACGAGCGGGCTTGGTGGGTCAGTGCAGGGGGCCGGTGACAGTCTCGGCGGCGCGGCGGACCGCGCCGTCGGCGACCATGTCGACGACCGTCTCGATCTCGGGGGCCAGGAACCGGTCCGGGCCCGGGCCGGCCACCGGGTCGTAGGTCAGCTGGGCGTCGCCCTGGCCGGTGCGCAGCAGCTGTACCACCGCGGCGGTAGCCGGGGCGGGGGTCAACGGGGTTCGCAGGTCCAGGGCGCGGGCGGCGGTGAGCACCTCAATGGCCAGGACACGGGTCAGGCCGTCGATGGCACGGCGCAGTTTGCGAGCGGCCGACCAGCCCATCGAGACATGGTCCTCCTGCATCGCCGAGGACGGGATGGAGTCGACGCTGGCTGGCTGGGCGAGGCGCTTCAGCTCCGAGACGATGGCCGCCTGGGTGTACTGGGCGATCATGTGGCCGGAGTCGACGCCGGGGTCGTCGGCCAGGAAGGGGTGCAGCCCGTGGTTGCGGGCCACGTCCAGGAAGCGGTCGGTGCGTCGCTCGGCGATGCTGGCGACGTCGGCCGCGACGATCGCCAGGAAGTCCAGCACGTAGGCCACCGGGGCCCCGTGGAAGTTGCCGTTGGACTCCACCCGCCCGTCGGGAGTGACCACCGGGTTGTCCACGGCGGCAGCCAGCTCGCGGCCGGCCACGGTGGCGCAGTGCTCCATGGTGTCCCGGGCCGCTCCGTGCACCTGGGGGCTGCACCGCAACGAGTAGGCGTCCTGCACACGGGTGCAGGCCTGCGGGTCACGATGGCTGTCGCGGATGCCGCTGCCGGTCATCAGGGCGCGCAGGTTCTCCGCCGACCGGCCCTGCCCGGGGTGGGGGCGCAGCTGCTGCAGGTCGGCGGCGAAGACATCGTCGGTGCCGAGCTGGCCCTCGACGCTCATCGCGGCAGCAATGTCGGCGGTGGCCAGCAACGTGTCCAGGTCGGCCAGCGCCAACAGCAGTTGGCCGAGCATGCCGTCAGTGCCGTTGATCAGCGCCAGGCCCTCCTTCTCGGCGAGCTGGATCGGCTCGATGCCGGCGGCCTGCAGTGCGGCAGCGGCCTCGACGACCTCACCGTCGGGCTGGTGCACCAGACCCTCCCCCATCACGGCCAGCGCGCAGTGTGCCAGGGGGGCCAGGTCACCAGAGCACCCCAGCGAGCCGTACTCGTGGACCACGGGGGTGATACCGGCATTGAGCACGGCAGCGTAGGCCTGCGCCGTCTCGACCCGTACCCCGGTCCGGCCGGTGGCCAGCGTGGACAGCCGCAGCAGCATCGTGGCGCGAACCACCTCACGCTCCACCTCGGGGCCGGAGCCAGCCGCGTGGCTGCGGACCAGGCTGCGCTGCAACTGGGCCCGCATCTCGGTCGGGATGTGCTTGGTGGCCAACGCCCCGAACCCGGTCGAGATGCCGTAGTGCGGCACGGTGTCCCCAGCCAGCTCCTCGATCACCGCCCTGCTGGCCGCGATGCCCTGCACGGCCTCGGCGGACAGCTCCACCCGGGCTCCGTGGCGGGCGACCGCCACCACTTCCTGCGGCGTCGGGGCACCGACGCCGAGCGTGACGGTGGGTGGGGCGGTGGGGGCGGTGGTGAGGCTCATGCCCACATTCCACACCGCGCCGAGCGGGTGAGCGAGTGCTCAACGGCACTTGGTGTCTCACCCGTGGGACACCCAGGCTTCGGTCATCCGAGGTCCGGGTGCTGCCGCGGCCGGACCATCCGGCGCGCCCGGCGCGCCAGCACCGCGGTGCGGCGTCCCGGTCAGGAGCTACAGGTACTGGCCGGTGGGGCCGCTGTCCTCGTCCTGACCCGGCTGCGGCTGTGGCTGACCGGGGGTGGGTGCCTTGCCGGGGCGACCGCCGGGCAGTGCCAGCCGCATCTGCTGCAGCTGCTGCTGGGCCGCCATCTGCTGGGCGACGATCGCGGTCTGGATGCCGTGGAAGAGCCCTTCCAGCCAGCCGACCAACTGGGCCTGGGCGACGCGCAGCTCCGCCTCGCTGGGTGCTTCATCGGTCAGTGGCAGGGTGATCCGCTCCAGCTCCTCGACCAGCTCCGGGGCCAGCCCCTGCTCCAGCTCGGAGATCGAGCGCCGGTGGATCTCGGCGAGTCGGGCACGCCCGGCCTCGTCCAGTGGCGCTTCGCGCACTTCCTCCAGCAGTTGCTTGACCATGGTGCCCAGACGCATCACCTTGGCCGGTTGTTCGACGAGTTCGGAGGGTTTCCGCTCGGCACCTTCCTCACCCTCGGTGCCCTCCGATGGCGCTACGCCCATCCCGTCCTGCGTCACGACGACCACACGGCGCTGGTCACCCTCGCGCCCTTCGGGCTGGTGGCCCGCCGCGTGCTCGCCTGAGCCGGTCTCCTGCTGCGGCTGGTTCTCGCTCATTCCCCCATCCTGCCAACCTCGAGCAGGATCTTCCCGATGTGGCTGCTGCTCTCCATCAACCGGTGGGCCTCCGCGGCCTGCTCCAGCGGGAACCGCTGGTGCACGATGGGACGCACCTGACCGGCCGCCACCAGCGGCCAGACCCGTTCCCGGACGGCCGCCACGATGGCTGCCTTCTCCGCGGCGGGGCGGGCCCGCAGCGAGGTGGCGATAACCGACCCCCGCTTGGCCAGGAGTCGACCCAGATCCAGCTCGGCCTTGCGGCCACCGAGCAGTCCGATCACCACCAGTCGACCGTTCGCCGCGAGCAGATCGACGTTGGACTTCAGGTACTTGGCCCCGACCACATCGAGGATGACGTCAGCACCGTGACCGTCGGTGGCCCGGCGCACCTCCTCCACGAAGTCCTGCTCCCGGTAGTTGACCAGGGTCTGGGCACCCAGCTCGGCGCAGGCCTCCAGCTTCTCCTGGGACCCAGCGGTGACCGCCACCCGCGCGCCCAGCGCCCGAGCCAGTTGGATCGCCATCGTCCCGATGCCGCTGGAGCCACCGTGCACCAGCAGGACCTGACCTGGCTGCAAGTCGGCCGCGCCGAAGACGTTGCTCCACACCGTGCAGGCCACCTCCGGCAGAGCCGCCGCCTCGGCGAGGTCGACACCCTCCGGCACGGGCAGCACCTGGGCTGCGGGCACCGCCACCTGCTCGGCATACCCGCCGCCGGTCAGCAACGCGCACACCCGGTCTCCGACCTGCCAGTCAGCCACCCCTTCCCCGACCTGCGTGATCGTGCCGCTGACCTCCAGCCCCGGGTACTCCGAGGCACCCTCTGGCGGTGGGTAGAAGCCCTTGCGTTGCATGACATCCGCTCGGTTCACACCGGCCACGGCGACCTGGATCAGCACCTCGCCGGGCTCGAGCTGGGGGGCGGGCACCTCGGCGAGGACGAGCGCGTCCGCCTCGCCGGGCTCTGGGATGGTGATCGCTCGCATGCCCCGAGACTATGACCTCGCCCGAAGGGAGGGGAACCGACCCGTTGCCCGGTGCCGGTCGAGCCGACCGCCCGGCTCAGGCGTCGCTGGTCTGGACCGCCCGCTGGAGTTTGCCCGGCTTCACAAACTGGGCGACCTCCTGACGCTGTTGGGCGCTCAGCGGTGCGGCCCCGACGAAGTCGGCGAGACCGGTGGCCAGCCGGGCCGGGGCCATCAATGACTTCTCGTAGGAGACCAGCAGGGTAGGCACCCGCCACCGCCGGGCCAGCTCCATGGCGCGGACCTGCTTGTCCAGCGCCTCCTGCACGACCTGCTGCACGTCCATCCCGGCGACGATCTGCCGGGTGGCGGTGGCCACCGGGTCGCGGGTGACGATGATCAGGTGCGGGTCCCGCAGATCAGGCCGCAACGCGTCCAAATAGGAGGCTGCCCGGGGGAACTTCCACCCCCAGGTCTGCTTGCTGGCGTTGCGCTCCCGGATCACCGCACGCATCTTCTCCGGGTTGTTGGTGTTGTTGCGCACCGGCCGGCTGAAGGCCGGGTCCTCCAGGTTGCTGGGCAGGTCCTCGCCGAGGTCGACGCCGCACATCCGGGTCACGGCCGCCACCATGGTGGTCCCGCCGTGGGCGGCACCACAGATCACCACCGTCTTGGGGCCCGAGGTGGCCGGGACGTCGCTGAAGAGCGGAAACACGGGGTCGTCGATGTGCACCACGCCGGCAGGCTATCGCGGGTCCCCGCCGAGGCGGCGCGTCAGTTCCCCGGCGCACCACCGCGTGGCGGCGACGATGCGGGCACGGTCCGGGGGTGCCACCTCCTGGTGGGGGTAGGTCACTGCCACCCCGGCCGTGGGGTGTCCGTTGTGATCCAGTGCCGCGGAGGCGACGGAGGCCAGCCCCGGCGTGACCGAGTCGGCCTCGGTGGCATACCCCTCGGCGCGGACCTGGGTGAGCACCCGCCGCAGCTGGCTGAGCGAGGTGGGCCCCTGATCGTTGCGCTGCACGAAGGCGTCCGCGGACGGGAACAGCGCACGCACCTGCGCGGCGGGCAGGGCCGCCAGGATCGCCAACCCGCTGGCGGTCAGCGAAGCCGGCAGGCGCACCCCGACGTCGGTGACCAGGGAGGGACGACCGACCACCCGCTCCTCGATGACGTAGAGCACGTCCCGCCCGTGCAGCACCACCAGGTGGGCGTTGTGCCCGGTGCGATCCGCCAGCCGGGTCAGCAAGGGTCGCGCCAGGCGTTGCATCGGCTCCTGACGTGAGTAGGCCGAGCCGAGTTCGAAGGCGGCCACTCCCAGGCCGTAGCGCCGCTCCTCCGGTAGATGAACGACGAACCCCTGCTCGGTGAGGACGCCGAGCAGGCGGTAGGTGGTGGAGCGCGCCAGCCCCAGGGACCGGGCGATGGTCGCGGCCGGCAGCGGGCCGGCGCGCTGACCCAGGAGGCGCAGCACCGCCAGGGCCTGGCCGGCTGCCGGTGCCTCAGATCGCGTCACGCCGCCAGTATGCCGTCCACAGACCTTGTGGACAGACGGTGGACAACTCAGGTGTGCCGGTGGATAAACAACGCGTTCGGTGCATAAGTCTGTGGACAGCGAAAAAGTGTGTCACATTCTCACCAAAACCCTTGCGCTGGAAGCAGTCCTGGCATAGAAATAAGACACGCACTTCCGCGAGGAAGGCGTGATGGACCGGAATACTTGATCCGAACCGCGGGGCTCCGGCTCCGTGTGACGGCGGGTGTGCCCGTCGCATCAGCACGGTGACACCGCTGGTGGGAGTAGAGAGACCCGGATCCGTCGATGGGCGTCACCCTTTGCCCCCATCCCCCGAAGGGCCCTTGGCACTCATACTGTCAAGGGCCCTTCACCTGTGCTGGGGGGTGCTGCAGGAAGCTGGGAAGCGCGCACCGTGTCCGGTCGCCCGGATCCGAGATCACTCGAAGGGCAGCAGCAGGTCGCAAGTGCCAGCACCGCGGGTCACTCGAAGAGGATGTACTCCGGCTCTGGCTCCAGCGCGAGGACTTCCTCGCCGGTCATGATCGGCCCCAGCGCGGCGTCCTCCTCGTAGAACAACTTGAAGCCGTGAACCACGTGCTCCGGCGTGCTCTGGTTGACGTTGTGGTAGGTCGCGATCTTGTCCGCGGGAGCACCGATCCCGTCCACCGACTTGATCTCCACCACGCCTTCGTGCGGCTGCAGGTCCTCCTCGTCATGGACCACGCCGGCGTGCACCTGGTGGTAGACCATCACCTTCTCGGGCAGCCCATGCTCGGCGACCAGGTCAGCGAGGTACTCCGCCACCTCGTCCAGCTCGGCCCCGGTGGTGCGGCCGTAGACCTGCCCGGGGATCTGGCCGTCCTCCACCGCCCACTCCGGGTCCAGCGCCACACCCACGTCCGGTTCGACCAGCCACTGCTCGTAGTGGCGGACCTCATCGATGAAGTCGGAGCGTCCCGGTTGGATGTTGAGCAACAGGATGCCGTCGTGGCGGCGGGCGGCATCCAGGTGATCCTGGATCACCGACTCGGGGATATAGGTCCGGTACATGCCGTCATCGCCCGGCGAGGCGTGCACGACCGTGGCGATGAGCTCCAGGACGGGCAGCAGTTCCCGACCCCCGGCATACTCCTGCCCCCGTTCCTCCATCTCGACGACCCGCTCGTCCAGGTCACCGATGCCCATCCGGCCCATGCCCGGTGAGCCGGGCAGCCCGGAGTACCCGAAGAGGCGGTACTCCGGGAAGATCTCGGTCCCGCCACGGGGCAGCTCCGCGACCTGCGGCGCCTCACTGGTCGCCGCATCGTCGCTGGGCTCCGTGGTGGGCGCGGCGCTGGTCGCCTCGCCGGTCTCCGCCGGGCCCGAGCTGGTGGGCTCGTCACTGTCGGTCGCTGCGCCGGGGTCGGTGGCGGCAGGTGGGGTCCCCACGCTCTCATCGGTGACGGTCGCCGGCCCCGGCGTGTCGGCGGTCTGTGCGGAGCAGCCGGCCAGCAGCACGGCAAGTCCGACGGCGGCAGCGACCAGTCCGGACCTGACCGTCCGCCGCTGCTGCCGGGGGCGGTCTGCCGACCAGGGTTGCCCGGGCCGGCCCGCCGACCGGTGCTGCCGGGCTCTGCCTGCCGGCCGGCGCGGCGCACAGTGGGCAGGCTCAGTCATGGTGTCTCGTCCCCCAGGGTGCCGGTGGTCCGGTCACGGTCAGCGATGGCGACCAGCTCCAGGATCCGGCGGGTTTCCAGGTCGGTCTCGGTCAGCTCGTCGAGGCGCCACCATTGTGCCTTGCGGGCCTCATGGGCCAGGTCGACCGTGGGTCGGGTGCCGGTCTGCACGCGGTAGATCACATCGATCTGCTGGGTCTGTGGGTGGATGCCGACGGTGAGCGGGTCACCGGGCACGATCTGCAAGCCGGTCTCCTCGGCCACCTCGCGCCGCACGGCCTCAGCGGGTGTCTCCCCCCAGCCGAGGAGGCCACCGGGCAGGCTCCACCCGTACCGGTGCGGCTGCCACAGCATCAGGACCTCACCGGCATGCTCGATGACGCAGGCCGCGCCCACGGTGTAGCCCGGGGTGCCGGCCCGGACCAGGGTGCGCTTGACCGGGCCGGGGATCATCCGGAAGGCCACCAGCGCCGCCGTGCTGACCTTGCGGCGGAGCACCTGCAGCGTCATTACGCGCCCCGGAGGGACTCGACGATCGCCACCGTCTCGGGTTGGCCGAAGTAGTCCCGCACCAGGACCCCCAGGTCCTGGTCCTGCCACACCTGCGGGGCGATGACCACGTTCTCGGAGAGGCTGCAGGAGGCCCGCCAGGTCTCGTAGGTGACGGTGCGCCCGTCGACCTCCGTCTGGGTCGTGGTCAGGGGCATCCCCTCAGCGGCCGTCACCAGCAGGTCCACCTCGGACTCATCGGGGGTGGGTTCGGCGGTGGCCGCCACCTCGTCCTCGGCGACCTCCTCGGGGTCGGCCGTGGCCACCGTGACGTCACTGGGCTCACCCCCCTCCTGGAAGGGGCAGGACAGCGGCCCGGCGACCGACCGCCAGCCCTCGACCTGCCGCAGCGAGTAGGCCGCGCCGGCGTGCCCCGGCAACCAGTCCGGGCCGACAGCGACCAGCACGCCGGAGCAGCCGTCGATGGCCGGTGGGGCCGAGGGCGGCACCAGACACCACTGTTGCGGTGCGATGTCGTCCGGGTCCGGCGGGGCTGTGCGCTCGGCGACCTTGAGCCGCTCGATCTGCCAACTCTGCGGGACGTCCAGGGCCACGCTGGTCTTCCCCGGGCCCTTCAGCACGGCGGAGATGAACGTGGCCGTGGTCGCGGCGACATCGTCCTGTGACGGCTCCGGCTCCTCGGTGGCGTCCTGGGTGACCACCGTGGTGTTGCCTGCCTCATCCGTGGTGGTGATCTCCACCTGCTCGGGCTCGGTCTCGTCGTCCGAGCACCCGGCACAGAGCAGCACCCCGATCGCGGCACCCACCCACAGACTGCGCATGCACCCAGCCAATCACACCCACCTGAGACCCGGGGCGGAAAACCACCTCGGCTGCTCGCCCTGGCCCGGCCGCCCGGTGCGACCGCTCACCCCAGGTCGGCGTGCACAGCGCGGCCAGCAGAGCGCCCGCTGAACAGGCACCCACCCAGGAAGGTGCCCTCCAGCGAACGGTAACCGTGCATCCCCCCGCCTCCGAACCCGGCAGCTTCGCCGGCGGCATACAGCCCCGGCAGGGCAGCACCGGCACCGTCCAGGGCTCGGGACCCCAGGTCCGTCTGGATGCCGCCCAGGGTCTTGCGGGTGAGTACCCGCAGACGTACCGCGTGCAACGGACCGTGCTCCGGGTCCAGGAAGCGATGCGGCGGGCAGGTGCGGATCAACCGATCACCGCGCGAGCGGCGGGCAGCCCGAATCAGGGCCAGTTGGGTGTCCTTGCCGAACTCGTTGTCCAACTCGGCGTCGCGAGCCCGGATCATCGCCGAGATCCGGCTCGCCTGCAGCAGCCGGTCCCCGGTGAGCTCATTCATCCGGTCAACCAGCCCCTCGACGGTGTCGGCACTGACGAAGTCGACGCCCTCGTCGATGAACCGTTGCACCGGCCCGGGCGCGCCGGGACGGACCCGCCCGAGCACCTGCCGGAGGTCCTTGCCGGTCAGGTCCGGGTTCTGCTCCGAACCGGAGAGGGCGAACTCCTTCTCGATGATCGACTGGGTGAGGATGAACCAGGAGTAGTCAT
>CAYVEH010000108.1:0-9067 GCA_964450585.1 uncultured Ornithinimicrobium sp. | reverse complement strand
CCGGCGATCTGCGCGCAGTGGTCCGGCCGAAGGGGCCCCTCTCAACCCTCGCTGTCCCGGGCAGGCAGGTTGCTGGTCACCTGCTCCAGGAGCACGGCCAACCCGTCGTCCTCGACCGAGGCGGTCGTCTCGTCGGCCGCCTCGATCACCTCTGGCGGCGCCTGCCCCATCGCCACGCCCCGGGCGGCCCACCGGAGCATCTCGAGGTCGTTGCGCTGGTCGCCGACGGCGATCGTGCAGGAGGGTTCGATGTGCAGCTGGCGCCGGATCTGCTCCAGGGCACTGCCCTTGGAGACGCCCTCGGGCGCCAGGTCCAGCCAGGCGGTGAAGCCGACGGCGTAGTTCACCCCGTGCAGGCCGATCTCGTCGACGAGTTCTGAAAAGCTTTCTGCCGAGCCGTTGGGGTCGCGGAAGGTGACGCGGGTGGCCGGCGCCGAGACCAGCTCCTCATGGTCTACCACCCGCAGGTTGCCCTGGAGCTCGCCGTGCGGGAACGGAGCGCTGAGCTTGAACCCGACTCCGACCTCCTCGACGGCCACCAGCGCGTCCGGACGGGCCTGACGGAGCAGCTCCACGGCTGGTCTCGGGTCGAAGGTGACGGCTTCGGAGATCTGGTACCCCTCGGCATACCCGGGGTTCAGCTCCAGGGTGATGGCGCCGTTGGAGCAGACCGCAGCCGCCCCCTCGGCGACCAGACCGAGCTCCTGGATGATCGGCATGGTGGCCACCACGGAACGTCCGGTGGCGATGACAAGGTGCGCGCCCCGGTCGCGCAGGGTGGTGATCGCTTCGGCGACCCGGGCGGAGAGATGACCATCGTGGTGCAGGATGGTGCCGTCGACGTCGAGCGCGATGAGCAGCTGCTCGGCAGGGACCTGTGGTTTCACACGCCTCACGCTACCGGCCGGCCGACCGGGCGGAACCGGTGGGCTGGGGAGTCGGGTGGGCCCCGGGCCCCCGGGTCTGGGATGCTTGCGCGCGATGGACGAGTTGCTGATCACCTCCCCGGCCAACCCGCGGCTCAAGGCGCTGGCCGGCCTGCGGCGCAGGCGGATCCGCGAGGAGCAGGGGCGCACCCTCATCGAGGGCTACGAGGAGCTCCAGCTGGCGCTGGAGGCCGGCATCGTCCCCCGCGTGCTCTTCCACTGCCCCGAGCTCATGCACGACCCACCGACGCAGGGGCAGGTCGTCGCGGCGGTGCGCGCCAGCGGCACCGAGGTCGTCCGGCTGGGGCGTGCCGCCTTCGCCAAGGTCGCTTACCGGGAGGGCCCGGACGGGTTCCTGGCCGTGGTGGACACCCTCACCCGCACCTGCGCCGACCTGAGCGTGCCGGAACGTGCCCTGGTGTTGTTCTGCGAGGCGGTGGAGAAGCCCGGCAACCTGGGGGCCATGCTGCGCACCGCCGACGCCGCGGGTGTGGACGCGGTCCTAGCCGCCGACCCGGTGACTGACTGGGGCAACCCCAACCTGGTGCGTGCCAGCAAGGGCACCGTGTTCTCGGTGCCGGTGGTCAGCGACCGTACCGAGGCGACGCTGCAGTGGTTGGCGCAGCACGGGATCGCCCTGGTCGCCGCGACCCCGGACACCGAGGTGGAGTACACCGACATCGACTACACCGGCCCGGTCGCCGTGGCCGTCGGCGCGGAGAAGACCGGCCTGTCCGATCGGGTGCTGGCCGCCGCCACCCACCGGGTGCGGATTCCGATGGTGGGGCGGGCCAACTCGCTGAACGTGTCGACGTCGGCGGCGATCATCACCTATGAGGCTGTGCGGCAACGGCGTCTGTGAGTCGGTGCGGCAGCGTCGTCGGACCTGGTTAACAGAGCGGTCCTGGCATGTGCCACGATGACGCAATGCGGATCGATCACGTGAGTTACGCGGCGAGTCCGGCGGGCCTGCAGGCGACGGCCCAGGAGCTGGGTGAGAAGCTCGGGATCACCCCCCGGGACGGCGGGGTGCACCCCCGGTTCGGCACCCGGAACATCATTCTGCCCCTGGTGGGCGACCGGTACCTGGAGGTCGTGGAGGTGCTGGACCACCCCGCCTCCGACAAGGCGCCCTTCGGGCAGGCGGTCCGTGCCCGCTCTGAGCTCGGCGGTGGCTGGATGGCCTGGGTCATCGCCGTCGACGACCTGGCCGGTGTCGAGGAGCGGCTGGGGCGCCGTGCCGTCGAGGGCCAGCGGCACACCCCCGAGGGGGTGGAGTTGCACTGGCGGCAGATCGGGATCCGTGGGTTGATCGCCGACCCGCAACTGCCGTTCTTCGTGCAGTGGTCGACGATGGACCATCACCCCTCCCGCCTGGACACCTCCGAGGTGAAACTGACCGGGTTGCACATCGCCGGTGAGCCGGCGCGGATCCGGCAGTGGCTGGGGATCGCCGAGCGTGGCGACTGGGAGCGCGAGGTGGACTTCACCTTCGAGCACCAGGATGACCCGCGCCTGGAGTCGGTCACCTTCGACGGACCGAACGGTCCCATCACGATCTGAGCATCTCCGCCGGGCGCTCGCTGCTCCGGGCCGGTCCTGGGCTGCCTGAACCCGGACCTCATACCCAGGGGTGAGCCCGACCTCCCCCGCCGGTGCTGGTGTGCTGGGGTCCTGCCCCGGAGGGTGGGCGCAGCTCGGCACCTGCAGGGGATCTGTTGCAGCGCAGCAGGTTTCTAGCGTCGTAGGCATGATCTCGCGACGTGGTCTGGCACTTCTGCTCGCCCTGCTGGCCCTCGGGGCCGCCGGCGCCCTGACCCTGGCCGGCACCGACGCCCGGGCCGGCGCGCACCAGGGCCCAGCGGCCAGGGCGGTGCACGCCCTCCTCGAGGGGACGGCCGAGGAGGCGCGGGCCGCGGTGCCGGAGGACTTCGCGGCTGTCCGTGGCTACCACCCCGTCATCATCGACGACCAGCTGGTCCGGGCCGACGGCGACTGCTCGTCCCCGGTGCCGATGCCGCAGGCCTTCGCGCCGGCGTGTCAACAGCACGACTACGGCTATGACCTGCTGCGGTATGCCGACCAGACCGGTCAGCCGTTGGGCCGCTGGGCCCGCGGTGGGCTGGATGAGTTGTTCGCCGACCGGCTGCATCGGATCTGCACCGCCCGCCCGGCCGCCACCTCCTGTGCGCGGCTGGCAGGCCTGGCGGTGGCTGGCGTGGAGTGGAACTCGCTGCGCCAGGGGGACGGCGTGCCGCAGGAGTCGTGGCTCACCCGGACCGCGCTGGCCAGCACCGCCGTGGCCGCGTGCGGGGTCGGCGGGGTGCTGTATCCGCGACGACGCCGGTGAGCAGCACCGAGCCCCCGGCTCCGCCCGACACCGGGCCCCCGGCCATCGACGGTCAGCGACCGTAGCCGCGCAGCCGCAGACTGTTGAGCACCACCAGCACGCTGGACAGCGCCATCGCGCCACCGGCGATCATCGGGTTCAGCAGGCCGAAGGCGGCCAGCGGGATCGCGGCGGTGTTGTACCCGAAGGCCCACCCGAGGTTCTGCTTGATGATCCGCAGCGTCTGCCGGGACAGCCCGATGGCGTCGGCGACGGTGTCCACATCACTGCGCATCAGCACGATGTCAGCCGACTCCATCGCCACATCGGTGCCCGACCCCATCGCCATCCCCAGGTCAGCCTGGGCCAGCGCGGCGGCGTCATTGACCCCGTCGCCCACCATCGCGACCACCCGGCCCTCGGCCTGCAGCGCGGTGATCCGGGCGTGCTTGTCCTGAGGCAGCACGTTGGCCTGCACGTGCTCGATCCCGACCTGCTCGGCCACCACGGCCGCGGTGTGCTCGTTGTCACCGGTCAGCAGGTGCGGCTGCAACCCCAGCTCGCGCAGCCGGCGCACCGCGTTGGCGCTGGAGGGCCGCACCGCGTCGGCCACGCTCAACGTGGCCCGTGCGGTGCCCTCCCACCCGACCAGCACGGTGGTGCCGGTCGCGGTGTCCAGGGCGTGTTGCAGCTGAGCCGGCACCTGGTCGAACAGGTCGGCCTTACCGACCCGGACGACCATCCCGTTGATCGTCCCCTCGGCGCCCTGCCCGGGCAGGTTCGTGAACCCCCGCACCCGGGGCAGGTCGATACCGCGCTCCTCGGCGGCACGGACGATGGCCCGGGCGATGGGGTGCTCGCTGCCCTGCTCGACCGCGGCAGCGGCCTTCAGCGCCGCGTCCTGCGGCAGCCGGGTGACGATCTCACCCAGGATCGGCTCCCCGGTGGTGACCGTGCCGGTCTTGTCCAGCACGACGGTGTCCACCATCCGGGTGCTCTCCAGGATCTGTGGGCCCTTGATGAGGATGCCGAGCTGGGCCCCGCGGCCGGTGCCGGTCAGCAGCGCCGTCGGCGTGGCCAACCCCAGGGCGCACGGACAGGCGATGATCAGCACGGCCACCGCCGGCTCCAGCGCGTCGGTGACGCCGTGCCCGGTGACCAGCCACACCACGAAGGTGAGCAGAGCCAGGACCAGCACCGCGGGCACGAAGACGGCCGAGACCCGGTCGGCCAGCCGCTGCACCGGGGCCTTGCCCATCTGGGCGTCCTCGACCAGCTGGGTGATCCGCGCCAGCGTGGTCTCCGAGCCGACCCGGGTCGCGCGCACGATCAGCCGGCCGTGACCGTTGATGGTGCCGCCCACGACGTCCGTGCCCGCGGAGACCTCCACCGGCATCGACTCTCCGGTGACCATGGCGGTGTCCACCGCACTGTCGCCCTCGACGACCACGCCGTCGGTGGCGATCTTCTCGCCGGGACGCACCACGAACGTGGCACCCACGGCCAGCTGCTCCACCGGGATGCGGTGCTCGCGCCAGGTGCCGTTGGCGTCGGTGCGCAGCACCGCCACGTCCTTGGCGCCCAGCTGCAACAGGGAGTGCAACGCCGAGCGGCCGGAGTCCTTGGCCCGGGCCTCGATGTAGCGGCCGATCAGCAGGAAGGCCGTCACCGCCCCGACCACCTCGAAGTACAGGTGCTCGGTGAATCCGGTGAGCACCGCCAGCAGCGACCAGCCGAACGCGGCGGTGATGCCGATGGAGACCAGCGTGTCCATGGTGGAGGACAGATGCCGGGCGTTGATCGCCGCCGCCCGGTGGAACGGCCAGGCGGCCCAGGTGAACACCGGCAGGGTGAAGGCCAGCTCCAACCACGGGCCGGCCCCGCCCAGGGCGTCCTTGATCGGCCCCACCATGGCGATGAGCATGACGAGCGCGCCCAGGACGCTGGCTACGACGGCCCGGCGCTTCAGCGCCTGCGCGGGTGCCGCGTCCGCCAGCTGATCGGGTGCGCCAGCGGCCTCCTCGGTGTGGGCCGCGGGCTCGCTCCGACCCGGCTGCGGCTCCGGTGCCCCGTCGGCGCCCGCTGGCGAGGCCGGGGCCGGTGCACGCTCAGCAGCACCGTTGGGGCGCGGGGCGCTGCCCGGCGTGGTGCCCAGAGGGGCCGCGCCGTACCCGGCGGCCTCGACCGTCTTGACGATGTCCGCCAGCGTCAGCGGTGCGGCATACTGCACCCGCGCCTTCTCGGTGGCGAGGTTGACCGCCGCCTCCACCCCCGCCAGCTTGTTGAGCTTGCGCTCGATGCGCGCCGAGCAGGAGGCACAGGTCATCCCGGTGATGGCCAGATCGACGCTCTCGGCGGGCTGCTGGGTGGTGGGGGTGGACACGACAAAACTCCTTGGATGCCGCCGGGCCGGCCGGGGCGGGCGGGCTCAGGCGGCGGGTGCGCGGGTGGGTCAGTTGACGACGGTGTAGCCGGCCTCGGCCACGGCGGCCTCGGCGGCAGGGATGTCCAGCGGGCCGGCGCTGGTGACGAAGACGTCTGAGTTGCCGCCGGCGTTGAGCTCCACGCGGACGTTGGTCACGCCGCTGACTTCCTGCAGCTCCTCGGTGACGCTGTTGGCGCAGTGGTTGCAGGTCATCCCGGTCACGACGAGCTTGTAGGTCTGGTCCTGGGCGGGTGGATTCATCTCTACTCCTGGGTGGGTGAGTGCCGGTAGACGGCGTTCAGCTGCGGACGAGTCGGGCAATGGCTGCCGAGGCCTCGGTGACCTTCGCCTGTGCGGCGGCGTCGGACTCCCGTGCGGCGTCGACGACACAGTGTGCGATGTGATCCTCCAACAGGCCGAGGCTGACCGACTGTAGTGCCTTGGTCGCCGCGCTCACCTGGGTGAGCACGTCGATGCAGTAGGTGTCATTGTCGACCATCTTGGCGATCCCGCGGACCTGTCCCTCGATGCGGGCGAGCCGCTTGAGGTAGTCCTCCTTGGTGCCTGCGTAACCATTCACAGCCATGTGACCCATGGTACCCCCTATGGGTATCCCTGCCAAGTGCGGTCGGTGTCGTCCGGATCCAGGTCCACCCAGTGGCTGGGGCTCAGCGGTGCGGATCGAACTCGCAGAAACTCTCGTAGTGGTCGCTGGTGAAGTACCAGTGCTCGGGGTCGGTTTCCTCGACACCGCCGGTCACGATCCGACGGGCTCCGCGGTGCTCAAGCCCGGGGGTCTCCACCGTGAACTCCCGGTAGTAGTCGGGGTCCTCCGGCGGGAGGATGCCCTCGCGGTTGCCGAAGGTGTAGCCGTCGTTGCGGGGGTAGTCGTAGGGCCCGCCGGCGCGGATGTCCTCGATCACCGGCAGCGTGGTCGCCGGCAGGTCGAGCAGGTCGCAGGCCGGTATGCCGGGGGCACCCAGGGCGTCCTCGACCACCGGGTCGTCCGGGGGCTGGCTGACCGCAGGGGAGGACTGCTCGGCGCCGACCGTCTCCTGCGCGCCGGTCTCGGTTGGTGTGGGGTCCGGTGTCGGGGTGGCCTGCGCCGCCGCGGAGCCGTCCTGCGCAGAGGTGGCCTGCGCCGCCGAGGGCGTGGTCGCCGGTTCCTGCTCGGTCCCGCACCCGGTGAGCAGGAGCAGGGCGGCCGCGGCGGCGGACACCGCCGGTGCCCACCTCATCGCCCCTCCTGACTGGTCGTCGGGTCCTCCGGCAGCGTCGGGACCCCGTGCTGGTGCACCAGGGCGATGGTCTCGAAGGCCCGGTCGCCCGGGGAGCCGTCGCGCCACAGCTCCTGACTGGCGGCCCGCAGGATGTCGGTGAGGGTCTGCCACCCCGGCAGGTCACTGACGACCAGGGAGGCCGCCCCGTGCAGCAGCAGCACGATCCGGTCCGACTCCGGCCACCACTGCGCCAGGTCCCGCAGCGAGTCCACCAGGGCATCCAGGTTGCGGGTGGCTGCCTCCGGCAGCCGCAGGGCGGTGGCAATCACCGCCTGAGCACGGCGCAGCGAGGTGGCCGGCCCGTCCTGGTCCAGATGATCGGCAGCGGCCGATGCCGGTGCCAGCTGGCGCCCGTCAGCGGTCGGGTCGGCGGTCAGGTCGGCGTCGATGACGGTGAAACCCGCGCCGTGGAGCTGGTCGCGGATCCGGTCGGCGTCGGTGGCGGCCGCCAGGAGCAGCCCGTGCCCGCGCAGTGCGGGCAGGACGCTGCTCACCCGGGGTGGGGTGCTCATCGGTCGTCGCCTGTGCTCATCTCCCCAGTATGCGGTCCGGGACCCGGGCGAGTGGCACACCGCAGCGGGGCATGCGGTTTCATGGAGGCATGAGTCCGGCCGATCCCACGGGGCAGACCGTCGGCTCCGGTGCCCCGGCCAGGGGTACGCCGCCGGTGCCGACCGCGTCAAATCTGGCGCTGCTGGTGCTGGGTGGTGCGGCGATCCTCGCCGGAGGGCTGGTGGCGGCCGTCACCGGGCCCCTGGACCTGGCGCACGGCAGTTGGGCGGCGGCCTACCTGGTGCTGGTCTGCGGGGTGGCCTCCCTGGTGATCGGGGCGGCACAGACCTGGTTGGTGATGACCCCGGTCAGGGCCGGTCTGGCCGGCGGGCAGCTGCTCACCTGGTGTCTGGGCAACGCCGGGGTGCTGACCGGCACCCTGCTGAGCGTCCCGGTCCTGGTCATCGCCTCCGGCGCGCTCCTGGCGGTCGCGCTGGTCATCGCGCTGCTGGCTGCGTGGCGCACGCGCCGCCCCGGTCTGGGGCTGGCCTACCGCCTGCTGCTGGCCATCGTCCTGATCAGTGTCCCGATCGGACTGCTGCTCAGTGTGCTGCGGCACCGCTGAGGCAACCCGGCGGCACCTCAGCTGGGCAACGGAGTGGCCAACATCGCCTCCAGCGCGAGGGTCACCATCTCCCCGAAGGTCTCCTCCCGCTCCTGGGCCGAGGCTGCTTCACCGGTCAGGATGTGGTCGGAAACGGTGCAGATCGCCAGGGCGGCTCGCCGGTGCCTGGCAGCCAGCGTCAACAGTTCGGCGGCCTCCATCTCCACGGCTACCACCCCGTGCGACACCAGCAGCTCGGTCAGCTCGGGCCGGTCGTGGTAGAAGCTGTCCGAGCTGAACAGCGTGCCCACCAGATGCTTCACCCCGTCGGCCTCGGCGGCCTCGACGGCTCGCCGCAGCAGGGCGAAGTCCGCTGTCGCGGGGTAGTGCACTCCCTGGAACCGGTGGGTGTTGAGGGCTGAGTCGGTCGCGGCGGCCTGACCGATCACCAGATCACGCAGTCCGAGACGATCGGTGAGTGCCCCGCAGCTGCCGACGCGGACCAGCTGCTGCACGGCATACTCACTGATCAACTCGTTGACGTAGATGGACAGCGACGGTTGACCCATCCCGGTGCCCTGCACAGACACCCGCTGCCCGCGGTAGCTGCCGGTGAAGCCGAACATGCCCCGGACCTGGTTGTACAGCTCGGCGTTCTCCAGGAAGTTCTCCGCGATCCAGCGCGCTCGCAGGGGATCCCCTGGCAGCAGCACCCGCGGGGCGATCTGTCCGGGCTCGGCAGCGATGTGCAGACTCATGGCCTCCAGTATGCCGAGAGGCCTCAGGCGCGGACGCCCAGCGGTGGGTGCGCCGAGCACGTCACCGGTCAGGGGAGGGGTCCGCGTCGTCCCAGCCCTCGGTGCGGGCGGTGGCGGCCAGGCGTTGCCGGATCGCCTCATCGTGCAGGGCGGGGGCGCCCCGGTCGCCGCGGCGGGCCTGCTCGGTGGCTCCCGGCACGAGCAGACGCAGCATGCCGGTGGCCAGGACGCGCTGGTCGATCAGCTCGCTGCC
>CAYVEH010000107.1:4365-9132 GCA_964450585.1 uncultured Ornithinimicrobium sp. | reverse complement strand
GCCTCAGCCCGCGTAGTTCAGCGCCTTGAGCGCCTCCACCACGTCCTCAGAGATCGCCGAGGTGCCACCCATCACGGCCAGCAACCGGGCGTTGTAGCGGCTCAGCTCGTCCACCGTCGCCGACGGCAGGTGCTCCGGCTGCACCAGCAGCACCGGCACATCAGCCATCGCGGCTGCAGCGGCACCGGTCAACGCATCCGGGTAGTCCGTGCCGGTCGCCAGCACCGCACCGACCGGCTCGCCCCGCTTGGCGGACAGCTTGGCAGCCGTCTCATACCGGTTCTCACCGGCCACCCGCACCACAGCGTTGGCATAGCCGTAGATCTCCTTGAGCGTCTCCGAGGACACCGCGTCCTCCCCGCCGAGCACCGTCACCAGCCGCGGGTCCAGCTCCTCCAGCTGCGCCGCGGTGGCACCGGGCAGGTTCTCCTTCTGCACCAGCAGCACCGGCTCACCATCGGCCCCGGCAGCGGCGGAGGCAGCCAGCGCATCGGCATACGTGGCACCCGTGGCGATGTAGACGTGGTCTCCCTCGGGGAACTCGGCAGCCACCGCGGCGGCCGTCTCATAGCGGTTCTCCCCGCCCAGGCGCAGCACGTCACCGTCGGTGAAGGTCTCCAGCTCGTCCTCGATCTGCTCCGAGACCGCGGACTCACCACCCAGCACCGAGATGGACTGCGGCTCCAGCCGGGTCAACTCAGCGGCGGTGGCGGTGGGCAGGTGCTCCGGCTGCACCAGCAGCACCGGAACCTCCTGGTGCCCGGCCAGGGCGGAGCCGGTCAGTGCGTCGGCATACTCCTGACCGGTGGCGACGTAGACCGTCTCCACACCGGGCTCGAAGTTGGCCCGGCTGGCCGCGGCGGCGGTCTCATACCGGTTCTCACCGCCGATCCGCGCCACCTCCTCGGGGTTGACGACCAGCTCGACGGAGTCCCAGCCCTCGTGGCCGACGGACAGGTAGCTCTCCCCGGTGAACGGCAGCATGCCCTGCGTGGTGGCCATCAGGTTGCCGGTGTCACCGTCAATGACGTTCGGCAGCGAGCCGTCGTCGTTCTGCTGCCCGGTCAGCCACTCGACCGCCAGCTCCTGGTCCACCCCGACGGTGTCCAGCGCGGGGGCGGCCAGACCGGTGGAGTTGATCTCCGAGTAGCTCTCCCAGTACCCCTCCTCGGTCTGCGCGGAGACCAGGTAGTCCCGGGCCGCCGCCGCGGACAGGGTGGCGGTGCGCAGCAGCTCGGCCTCCTCCTCGGAGTCGCCGCCGGTGGCCACCACACCCGCGAGCGCGTTGAGCATCAGCGAGGTGGAGTCGGCGTCGGCGGTGTACCCCTCCGGGCCGTCATAGCCGAAGGCGCCGGTCTTCTGGTTCTGGAAGGTGTAGGAGTTGCTCAGCAACTCCGGAGGAACCTCGGCCCCGTTGCGGGTCAGGGCCAGGATGCACCAGGCGTTGCCGAACGCCGAGGGGAACCCGGCGTCACAGGCGCCCTCGTCGTCGCCGCTGGTCACGATGGAGTCCTGAATGGTGGCGATCAGGTCAACCTGGTCGGGACCAAAGGCGGTGGCATCACCGTTGGTCGCGGCGGCCACAACAGCCAGCTTGGCCGCAGCCGGCCCGCTGACACTGGCATAGTCGGCGGCCTGCTCCTCCAGGAAGCCGAGCATGGTGTCGACCTCCTCCTGGTGCCCGCCGGCGGCGACCAGCGCCAGCACCGCATCGGCGGTGCCACCGGCGCCACCGAGGTCACCGTCCTCGGGGACCTGCTCGGCCAGATACTCGGCCGCCGCGGAGGCCGG
This sequence comes from uncultured Ornithinimicrobium sp., assembly GCA_964450585.1. Lineage (GTDB taxonomy): Bacteria > Actinomycetota > Actinomycetes > Actinomycetales > Dermatophilaceae > Ornithinicoccus. The sequence continues at coordinate 7,341 of CAYVEH010000107.1, read as the reverse complement.
GTCGAGAATGTCTGGTGCGGCCAACGCCGCCGGGGTGGTGATGAGCGCGAACGAAGCCGCCGAAGCGAGCGCCACGCTGAGAGTGCGAGACATCGAGGACCTTCCTGATGAGGTGGTCCACGGTCTCCTCCGACGGGCCGCTGAGCGGCGCGGCGGCTCGACCCGTAGACCACGACGGACACGTGAGCGCCAGGCACCGCGGGCAATCCGGCTCCCCCGACCAGGGGTCACGGCTGCGGGTCAGCGCCGGACTCTCACCGGCTTCCCCCACGGGGCCTTGGTCCCCCGACTGTAGCGCGTCAGGATGGAGTCATGAACCCCGAGTATGCCGTCCGCTCCGCAGTCGGTCCCCGCGCCTCCGGTGGGGGTCCTGCAGACCCGGCGACCAGCGACGACGGTCCGCCGACCGAGCAGGTACAGCGGGCCGTGGCCCTGGCCCGGGAGACCCAACCGTGGTGGGCCAGCATCGGCTTCGCCGGCCGGCGGCACCTGCTGAACCGGTGGCGGGCCGACCTCACCGAGCACCTGGACGAGCTCGCTGAGTTGGTGCGGCAGGAGACCGGCAAACCCCACGGAGACGCGGTGCTGGAGATCGGCCTGGCCATCGAGCACCTCGCCTGGGCGGCCCGCAGGGCCCCCAAGGTGCTGGGACGTCGCCGGGTGGGGTCCACCCTGCTGGCAGCACACCTGGCGGCCTCGGTGGAGTACCTGCCGCTGGGGGTCATCGGGGTGATTGGCCCGTGGAACTATCCGGTCTTTACCCCGATGGGTTCCATCGGGTATGCCCTGGCCGGCGGTAACACCGTGGTCTTCAAGCCCTCGGAGCTGACCCCGCTGACCGGGCAGTGGCTGGCCGACAGTTTCCAACGGGCCGTGGGCAGCCCGGCGCTGCAGGTGGTCCAGGGAGCTGGTGAGACCGGGGAGGCACTGTGCCGGTCCGGGGTGGACAAGGTCGGCTTCACCGGGTCGACGGCCACCGCACAGCAGGTGATGGCCAGTTGCGCCGAGAGCCTCACGCCGGTGCTCATCGAGGGTGGCGGCAAGGACGCGATGATCGTGGACGAGGACGCCGACCTGACAGCTGCCGCGCAGGCGGCGGTCTGGGGCGGGATGAGCAACGCCGGGCAGACCTGCATCGGCATCGAGCGGGTGCTGGCGCACACCGCCATCTACGACCAGCTCCTGGCCGCCATCGTCGCCGAGGCGGCACAGACCCGCGCGGGCACCGACGACCAGGCCGACTACGGCCCGATCACCCTGGGCAAGCAGGTCGGGATCATCCGGGACCAGATCGCCGAGGCGGTCGCCGGAGGGGCTCGGGCGGTGGTGGGCGGCGCGCAGTCACGCACGGTCACCGACCTGGCCCCGGACAGTGACCTGAGCGACCCGGCCCGGCTGGTCCAACCGGTGGTGCTGGTGGACACCCCGACCGGCGCCCGCATCCAGCGGGAGGAGACCTTCGGGCCGGTGCTGACCATTGACCGGGTCGCCGACATGGAGGAGGCGATTCGGCAGGCCAACGCGGTGTCCTACGGACTGGGCGGGGCGGTCTTCGCCCGCCGACGCGGGGCCGAGATCGCCCGGCGCGTCCGCAGCGGGATGACCTCGGTCAACAACGTGATCGGGTTCGCGGCCCTGCCGGAGCTGCCGTTCGGTGGGGTCGGTGACTCCGGTTTCGGCCGGATCCACGGAGCCGACGGGTTGCGGGAGTTCTGCTACGCCAAGTCGGTGGCGCGCCAGCGGTTCACCCCGCCGGTCAACCTGACCACCTTCGAGCGCCGCGCCCGGGCCGACGGGATCTTCCAGGCGGCCATCAGCACACTGCACGGCAGGCGATGGGGATGACCGAGGCTGCCCACCTGCTGGTCGTGCACCACACCCCGTCCCCGGGCATGCAGGCCATGCTGGAGGCCTGCCTGGCCGGTGCCCGCGACCCGGAGATCGAGGGGGTCGAGGTGGTGCTGCGTCCGGCGCTGTCCGCCGGCGTGGCCGACGTGCTGGCCGCCGATGCGATCCTGCTGGGGACGCCGGCCAACATCGGCTATCTGTCCGGGGCGCTGAAGCACTTCTTCGACCAGATCTACTACCCGTGTCTGGACGCCACGCAGAAACGACCGTTCGGTGCCTACGTGCACGGCAACGAGGGCCTGGAAGGCGCCGTGCGGGCACTGGGCAGCATCACCTCCGCGCTGGGGTGGGAGCCGGTGGCGCCGACCCTGGAGGTGCTGGGAGCCCCGGACAAGGGGGCGCTGGAGTCCTGCCAGGAGCTGGGTGCGGTGCTGGCGGCGACCATCATGCCGGAGTAGTAGCCGCCGCCTGCCCGGGCGGTGCTCTGAGGTCCGAGCTCGGCCGCGCCGTCGCCGCGCCGTGGACCGTTGACACGAGAACAAACCTGGTGCGGGCAGGACCGGTGGTCCCTACCGTTGGTTGCCATGACCCAGAACCTGTTTGCCACCGATCGGCAGGACCCACCACACTCCGGACCCGAGCGGGCCATCCTGGACGGCTTCCTCGACTTTCATCGGGACACGCTGCTGCGCAAGTGTGCGGGGTTGACCGAGGCTCAGTTGAAGACTCCCGCTTGTGCACCCTCGAACCTGACCCTGCTCGGTCTGGTGCGACACCTCTCGGAGGTGGAGGCCTGGTTCAACGACGACCTCAGCGACGGGCAGCTGCCGGGGATCTACTGGAACGACCAGGACCCGGACGGCGACTTCGACAACGTGGCCGATGCCGTCGTGGCCGACGATGTGGCCACCTACCGGGCCACCATCCAGCGATCCCGCGCCTTTGCGGCCCGGGTGAGTGACCTGGACACCATCCTCACTCAGCGTGGCGACGGCACCCAGATCTCGCTGCGGTGGATCTACGTGCACATGATCGAGGAGTACGCCCGACACAACGGCCATGCAGATCTGCTGCGGGAGCGGATCGACGGCACCACCGGCGAATAGGCCGCGACCCGCCCTGGCTCCC
>CAYVEH010000107.1:0-4265 GCA_964450585.1 uncultured Ornithinimicrobium sp. | reverse complement strand
GGTGTTTGGGTTCGACTACGAGGAGCTCGCCGAGGCAGTCGGCAAGAGTCAGGCCGCCATCCGACAGATCGCGCACCGGGCTCGCGGCCACGTCACCGCGCGCCGTCCCCGGGTCGCGGTCACCCGGGGCGAGGCGCAGGACGTGGTCGCGGCGTTCCGCCGTGCCCTGGAGACCGGTGACCTGCAACGGATGGCCCGCACTGCTGGTGCGGCTGCACGGTGAGGCCGACAGCGTCCTGTCCTTTGAGGTGCGCCAGGGCCGGATCCACGGCATGTATGCCGCCCGCAACCCCGAGAAACTCTCCCACCTGTGCCACCAGGTGCACCTGCAGCGGTAATGGCGCGCCAGACACGCAGGAGATGCCTCCCGCGGACCCGGAGAGACAGTCGGACCCAGGGGCCCGTCAGTGGCCGGAGACCAGTGCTGCGGCCAGTTCCCGCGGGCGGCTCAGCGCCGCCAGGTGTCCGCCAGGCACCAGCACCGGCTCCAGCCCGAGGCGCTCCCGGGCCACCCGACGCTGGAACTCCGCCGGGAAGAACCGGTCGTCTGAGCCGGTCAGCACCCGGGTGGACACCTGTGGCCAGGCCGCCAGCGGCCACGGGTCATCGAATGGTCGACCGGTCTGCTCCGGCTCCCCCATGGCCTGCGCCTGGCGGGTGATCTCCTCAGGCACGTCGTGGAAGAAGTGCTGCATCAGGTCCATCTCGTCGGTGAACACATCGTGATGCCCGGTGGCCTGCCACCACTGGTGCCCGGTCTCCCCCGGCCGGGGGACCATGGCGTTGAGCAGCACCAGCTCGGCCACCGGGAGGCGATCGCAGACCAGTGGGGCCGACAACCCACCCATCGACTGGGCGACCACGGTGACCGGCTCGCTGGGTGGCCCGGCCGCACGGACGATCGTGTCGGCATACGTGGCGAGTCCTGCCTCCGGGTCGCCGGCCGGCAACTCGACCGCGATGGCACCGGGCAGCAGCGGCACGAGTTGGTGCCAGAACCAGGCCTGGCCTCCGGCGCCGGGCACGAGCAGATATCGCATACCGGTCCAGACTCGCTCACGGCGTGGAACTCATCGCCTGCCGGGCGCGCTGGCAGGCCTGGGCACTGGAGGCGATCAGGTCATCCGGCACGCCGGCCGCCACCCGCATGGCGCGAGCCGTCTCAAACTCGGCGAGCGCCTCCCGGAACCGGCCGGCGACGAACAACGCTTTGCCGTGGTGCTGACGCAGGACCGGTTCCCAGGGGGAACCGGTGCACTCGACCAGCAGCTCGGCATACGAGGTCAGCGCGGTGTCGATCTCGCCCAGGTCCCGGGCACAGTCGGCGAGCAGGGCACGCACCCGGACGGTCTGTTCCTCGGTATGCAGCAGCTCACGGGCCCGGCTCGGGTCACCCGACCAGAGTGTCTCGATCGCGGCAGCCAGCGGGTCGGTCGCCATGCCCTTCCGGAAGGCGGTCAGGTCAGTGATCCGGGGTAGCAGGGTGGTGCCGTCGAGGACCCAGCCAGGGCCACCCTCCAGATCCTCCGACGGCTGGGGCTGGGCGACTCGGGTATCGACACGGGTGGGCTCGGTCATGGCAGGCATGGTCCCACGGGGTCACCGCCAGCAGAGTGGCCCCAGGGCGGAGCCGCGCGTGCGTGAGAATGGCGGCGTGGCCCCTGACGAACCCGATGCCCGGACCCGGCGCCTGCTGGCCTGGCTGGGGTGTGGCCTGCTGGCGGGTGGAATGCCGGTGCACGAGGTCGAGGAGGACGTGCGGGAGGTGGCCGAGACCCTCGGCTACCCGCGCACCCAAGTGGCCTGCTCACCGAATGCGGTCACCCTGACCCTGGCCTCGGGTGAGGCTGCGAGCTTCGAGCGGGTCGAGGGCGGTCTGCGACTGGACCAGCTGGCCGAGGTGTCGGTGCTGCAGGCCGGTCTGCGCACGGGGGTGATCGACGTGCGTGAGGCCCTGGCCCGACTGGAGGTGCTGCGGGGCCAACCGCACCGGTACCCGCGCGGTGGGCTGCTGGTCGGTGGCGTGCTGGCCGGGGCCGGGGTGGCGCTGGTGCTGGCGCCGACCTGGTCTGCGGTGCTGTGCGCCGCATTGCTCGCCCCGGCCACCGTCGGCTGGATGGTGCTGGCCGGGCGCAACAACCTGGTGCGGACCCTGTTGCCGTTCTTCGCCGCGTTCCTGGCCGCCGTGGTCGCCTTCGGAGGCGCTCAACTGGGGCTGGTGAGCTCGCCGTTGTGGACGATGATCGCCCCGATCGCGGTGCTGCTGCCCGGCGCGCTGATCGTCACCGGGCTGAGCGAGCTGGCTGCCGGGTCGATGATGGCCGGCACCGCACGGCTGGGGCACGGCACCACCCAGTTGCTGCTCTTCGCACTCGGTCTCGGTGCGGCGGTGGTGCTGCTGCGGGTGCCGGTGAGCGACCTGGACCCCACCCGTCCCGCGGACCTGGGCTGGTGGGCTCCGCTGCTGGGGCTGGTGGTGGTGACCCTGGCGATCTCGCTGATGGAGTCGGTGCCGGTCACCATGATGCCGTGGCTGCTGGTCACCATCGTGGCGACCTTCCTGGCGATGAGCGCCGGCAACGCCCTGTCCCAGGCGCCGTGGGTGGGGGCCTTCCTCGGGGCGGCCGCGGCCAGCCTGGTCTCCACCGTGATCGAGTTCCTGCGCCCGCAGCTGCCGCGGGTCATCGCCTTCCTGCCCAGTTTCTGGTTGTTGGTGCCCGGCTCGCTGGGATTGGTCTCCCTCACCCGGATCGAGGTCGCCCCGGACGCGGCGATCGGCGCCGTCGGCGGGGTCACGGTGATCGTGGCCGCGATCGCGCTCGGGGTGGTGGTGGGCGCCAGCCTGGCCGCCCCACTGCGGACGCTGGCCCGTGGGGTGGCCCTGGTGCCCTTACTGCGTCGGCTGCCCGGCCGGCGGCGCCCGGACCTACCGTGAGTGGCTGACGCGGGTCGGTCACGAATCGAGAAGCCGTGGGGCGCCCGGTGCCACTACCGTCGTGCCCATGACGATCACATACCACGCTGAGGTCCGGCAGGTCGAGGACCGGCTCATCGTGCCGCTGCCGGAGGAGGCCAGCGCGGCGCTGCCCTCCCGGGGACAGGTCGCGGTCGAGGCCGAGATGAACGAGCACACCTTCACCACAGTCCTGGAGCCGGACGGCCGCCGGGGCCACTGGGTCGCCGTCGACGACCAGTTGCAGGAGGCGCTGGCGCTGCGGGACGGGTTGGCCGTGGCCGGTGAGTTGACCCCGGTGAAGACCTGGCCGGAGCCGCAGCTGCCGGACGACCTGCAGGCGGCCCTGGACGACGCGCCCGATCTCACCGACGCCTGGGCCAGCCTGACGCCGATGGCCCGGTGGGAGTGGGTGCGCTGGGTGCGGGCCACCCGCAACGCTGACACCCGGGCGCGGCGCGTGGAGGTGACGATCTCCAAGTTGCGCGACGGCAAACGTCGCCCCTGCTGCTTCGACCTGTCCTCCTGCACCGACCCGGAGTTGTCCCGCAGCGGCAAGCTCATCCAGGTCTGAGGCGGGCGGGGCGCCTGTGGGGGTCAGGCCCGGGAGAGCCGGTCGACCACCGCGTGGATGGTGTGCGTCACCGAGATCAGCAGCAGCCCGAGCATCATGCCGAAGGCCAGGTGGCCCATCGGTGACATCAGCGGTGGCGGCTCGGAGAAGCCGTACTTGCTGACCAGCATGTAGATCGGCAGCACCGTCCAGATGGCGATGGCCAGCGGCAACCCGAAGCCACGGGACGGACGCAGGGTGGCCACCACCAGGAGCACGGCCAGGACCAGGATGACCAGGATGCCCACCGATGAGGCATCGGCGTCCTCCTGCCACATCGGGGGCACCATCCGCACCGGGTCACCGACCTCCTCCGGAGGCCACTGAAACAACGGCACGAAGATGCTGGCCAGCGCCATGAGCGCCATCGGGGCGTAGAAGCGCCCGTAGCGAAACAGCGCGGGTTGGCGGGCCTCAGCGGGCTCCCCGGTCGTGGCGCTCCGTGGGGCCACCGCAACATCCTCGGACATGGTCATCCCTCCCTGGGCTCGTCCTCACCCGTGCATGCTGCAGGGCCCGACCAGGTTGCCGAGGGCATCTTTCATTCCGCTGTCATCGGCGCGAGGCACGATGCTGCTGTCCGCGCTACGCCGAAGTCCTGAGGCATGACAGCCGACACAGAGAAGACACCCGGAACCCACGCACCTGTGGGCCCGGGTGTCTCCGATGTCTTGAGACATCACAGAGCGGTGGCGGTGG
>CAYVEH010000106.1:0-9142 GCA_964450585.1 uncultured Ornithinimicrobium sp. | reverse complement strand
GTCGCCGTCCGACCGAGCGGGGCCCGCTTGGAGGGGTCCCGTGGGCCACCGGCCGAGCCGAGCACCACCCAGAGCCGCCCCTGCGTGGTGACCCGCACCGTGCTCAGGGCCTTCTCCAGGCTCGGGGCGGTGTGCGCGAAGTCCACGATGACCCGCGGCTCCCCCGCCCGACGCTCGACCATCTCCATCCGACCGGGCACACCCCCGAAGGTCGCCAGCCCGGCCACTAACGTCGCCACATCGACCCCGAGCGCGTGTCCGCCAGCCATCGCGGCCAGCGCGTTGCCGACGTTGAACCGCCCCACCATCGGCAGCACCGCGGGCCACTCCCCCTCGGGCGTGCGCAGGGAGAAGCGCAGGTCAGCGGGGCCTTCCACGATGTCCGTCGCCGTCCAGTCCGCCTCATCTCCCTCGGCGCTGTATGTCGTGTGGCCGGCAGCCATGGGCCGCAGCCGGTCGGTCCATGGGTCGTCCGCGTTGAGCACCGCGTGTGGCGCCCGTCGCACCAGCTTGGCCTTGTCGGCGAAGTACGCCTCCATCGAGCCGTGGAAGTCGAGGTGCTCCCCGGTCAGGTTGGTCCAGACGGCGACGTCGAAGTCGACCGCCCGGACCCGGTCCAGGGCCAGGGCGTGGCTGGAGGCCTCGACCACGACCGACTCGGCCCCGGCAGTCAACTCCTCGGCCAGGATCTGCTGCACCTGGGGTGCCTCCGGGGTGGTGAAGTGGGTGGGCGGCTGGCGGAGGACCCCGTCGGGCAGCTCGTAGCCGATGGTGGACAGCAGCCCGGTCGGCCGACCCGCGTGCCGCAGCAGGTGCCGGGCCAGGCACGAGGTGGTGGTCTTGCCGTCGGTGCCGGTGACACCGAGGATCTGCAGCTGCCGGCTCGGGTGCCCTGCCAACTCGGCCGCCGCGTCGGCCAGCGCGGCCCGCGCGGCCGGCACCTCGACATACGGCACGGGGCAGTCCACCCCTGCTGGCAGGCCCTCCCCGAGGACGGCCACCGCCCCCTGCGCGACCGCCTGGCCGATGAAGGTGTGCCCGTCCACGCGGGCACCGCGGATCGCCACGAAGGCATCGCCGGGCCGGGCCCAGTCGGCCTGGTGGGTGACGCCGGTGACCTCGACCGCGGGGTCGCCATCCAGGGTCAGGTCGAGTGCGGCGGCAAGCTCACCCAGTCTCATGGTCGACAGACTATGCGTTGCCCAGGGGCCGTCCCCAGGAACCCGGCCGAAGGTCCACGGGTCGTCCAGGGGACGTCAGCGCCAGGTATGAACTGGCCCAATACTTCGCTCCAAGCCTGGCCCTTCCTGAGAGTCGGCTGGCAGGCTGCTGATCGACGACGCCACACCGACGTGGCGCGTGCCAGGGAGTGATGGGACATGGTTCAGAACACCACAGGCTGCCACACCAGTGGTGGCCTCACCCGGCGCACCGTGCTGCTCGGCCTCGCCGGTGGTCTCGCGGCGGCAGGCACCCTGACCGGTTGGGGGCCAGGCCTGCTGACCGCCAGCGCCGCGACGTTGCGCAACGGCCGGTGGTGTAACCCGGCGCAAGGACGGCTGTCCTCGGCCTATGGCTGGCGAACACTGAACGGCAAGACGGCCTGGCACGCGGGGTGGGACATCGCCAACCCGACCGGCACTGCGGTGTATGCCGCCTCCGCCGGGACCGTGGTCCGGCGCGGGTGGAACGTGGTCCCGGGGAGGACCGGGAACGGCCTGGTGATCTCCCACGGCCAAGGTGTCTACACCTACTATGGCCACCTCAATACCTTCCGGGTGTCCAACGGGGCCTCTGTCTCGGCCGGTCAGCGGATCGCCGACATGGGCGCGACCGGGAACGTGACCGGACCCCACCTGCACTTCGAGGTGCAGGTCGGCGGCATCGGCTCCGACGTCAACCCGCGCACCTACGTGGCCCATCGTGGCGTGGACCTGGGCGGCGGGTGGCCCACCCTGGACCCGGAGGCCCGGGGGCAGCGGGCGAAGGCGATGCAGTACCTGCTGCGGCAGCGGGGACGCACCATCACGGTGGACGGCTACCACGGCCCCCAGTCGACGGCGACGCTGAAGGCGTGGCAGCGGTCGGTGGGTCTCGTCGGCGACGGGCAGGCGGGCCCGAAGACCTGGCCGGTGCTGGACTATGTGCTGCGCAAGGGCCACGGCGGCAACCACGTCCGTGCCCTGCAGACCGTGCTCAACAAGCACAGTGCTGGACTGTTGGTCGACGGCGACTTCGGCAGCATCACCGACTCGGCGGTCCGGAGCTTCCAGGGGGTCAACAACCTGGTCAGGGACGGGGAGGCAGGCCCGATCACCTGGCGGGCCCTGCTCTCCTGAGTCGGCGGCTGCCCCGCGCCGTTGGTGCCCGCCTCAGCGAAGCAGTGAGTCCACCACATCCTGGCCGAGGGTGGCCACCTCGTGCCCGCGCAGGCGATAGAAGACCAGGCGACCGCGTCGCTCCAGGCTGACCAGCTCAACCTCGCGGAGCACCTTGAGATGACGGGAGACCTGGGCGGGGTCCATATCCCACCGCTCCGCGAGTTCCCGGGTGGTCCGCGGCTGTCGTAACAGATCTCGGCAGAGCGCCAGCCGGGTCAGGTTGCCCAGGGCCAGCAGCCGGTCTGAGACCAGGCGGGCACTGGGCACCGGCCGGTTGTGCGGGATGGGGAGCGGGTAGTGCAGCACCGGCGGCGACAGCTCGTCCTTGACCGCCAGGTGCCGCCCACCGAGGGCGGTGGGGACACAGACCACCATGCCGGTGCGGCTCAGGTTGATGGTGGAGTCGTAGAACTTGTCGATGCGGATGACGCCGGAGACACCGGTCTCGTGGGCTCCGTCGATGGCGCTCAGCAGGGCGCCGGCGTCGCCGTGGTTGCGGGTGACCCGGCGGCGAGTCTGAACTTCAGCGGCCAGAAGTGGCATGACGTCATCCCACAACGGCCGGAAGAACCACTCCTCACACCTTTGCAGGAACGCGGTGAACTCGGTCAGCCAACCGACCGGGTCGGTGCGGCACGCCTCGAGGAGCGCCGGGCCGCTGTCGTCCCGGGCGGCAACGGTCTGGCCGACCTCCTGGAGGAAGTCCGAGGAGACCAGGTCCTCGGGTCTAACTCCGGTCTTGGGGCGGTTACCCCCCGCGAGGGCGATGACCACTGAGGCCAGGATCTCCGTCGACGAGACGCGGGTCAGCCCCCGCAGCTCGTCGCTGAGCGTCACCGGTCGATGGACCGCTTGACTCAGGAACAGCCCCCACCGGATAGCGGAGAACAGCGGCGTGTAGTAGCGCAGTGCCGCGACGTCCTGCGGGTCTGCGGAGGCGAGCGCGTCCACCGCCCAGACCGCATCGGCAGCATCTCGATCGGCCTGACCGAGCACCTGCAGGGCGCACCCGAGCTCGGCCAGCGGTGAGGTCACGAACGTCAGGCGGACATCATCGCTGAGCCCCCGGATGACGACCGCCATCCCCCACCTCCGTCCGGCTCATCGGCTCGACGCTACACATTCTCGGCCATCACCCGCCTCCTTCTCAGCATGCGGGAGGCTGACCCCCGATCGAGGAACACTGCCAGCCGCGACAGCACCACGTTGACCGCGATGAAGATGAGTGCCACGACGACATACATCTGGATCGGGTTGTCCAGGACCTGGATCGCGGTGTTGCCGTAGCGCAACAACTCGCCATAGGAGACGACGAACCCCAGTGATGTGTCCTTGACGAGGATCACCATCTGACTGATCACGGCCGGGAGCATGTTCCGGACCGCCTGCGGCAACAAGACATAGCGAAGTGAGGTTCCACGACGCATTCCGAGGGCCTGCGCGGCCTCGCCCTGGCCCCTGGGCAGTGCCAGGACACCTGCTCGGATCACCTCGGCCAGCACTGCCCCGTTGTACAGCGTCAAGCCCAGCACCAGGGCCCAGAAGGGGGTGATGTCGATGTCGAACGCCAACGGGAAGGCCAGGAAGAAGAACAGGATCAGGATCAGCAACGGCGGCCCCCGAAAGAACCACACGAAGAGCGAGCCAGTGACCTGCAGCGGCCTCAGCGGGGACAACCGGGCGATCGCCACGGCGAAGCCGACCACGAGCGCGAGCGTCATGGCCACGACGGCCGCCTGCAACGTGCCGATGAGTCCCTCCAGCAGACCCTGGTGCAGGGCTGGCTCATGGAGGAACGGTGCCCACAGGTCCTCCTCGAACTGGCCCTGGCTCCACAACCGCCAGCCGACCAGTCCGGCGCCGGCCAGGAGCAGCAGCACCGCGACCAGGCTCCAGCGGCGGATCCGTGCGCGGGTGACCGGTCCCGGTTCGTCATACAGCAGGGTGTCCATCACGACTCACCTCACGACCCGGACGCGGTGCTCGATCGTCTCTATGAGCACCGTGAGCAACGACGTCAAGCACAGGTAGCCCAGGGCCACGGACAACAGGATGGGGATGACTGCGGTGGCATTGGCGTTGGCGAGCGTGTACCCCGCTGCTGTTGCCTCGAAGACCCCGAACGCCATCGCCACGGAACTGTTCTTCAGCGTGGCGATACAGACATTGCCGAGTGGCGCCACCACGTCGCGGGCCGCCTGCGGCAGGATCACGTAGCGCAGCGACTGTGGGAAGGACAGCCCCAGGGACCGTGCGGCCTCACCCTGCCCGGAGGACAACCCCTGGATACCCGACCGGAGCACCTCGCCGATAAACGGGCCCGTGTACACACCGAGGGCGACCACGGCGAAGAGGGTGAAGGAGGCGTTGAGCCCGACCTCCGGGGTGCCGAAGACGACCATGAAGAAGATCACCGTCAGAGGCGTGTTGCGCACCATGCCGACGTAGATGCTCCCGACTGCCGCCAGCGGCTTCAGCGGAGAGACTCGGAAGCAGGCGGTGAGGGTCCCCAGCACAAAGGCCAGCAGCAGCGCCCCTCCGGTCACCAGCAGCGTGGCGCCGAAGCCACGCAGGATGACATCAAGGTTGCTGATTACTGCGTCCATGGCGCCTCAGTCAACGCTGGTCTCGGTGATTGTCGGGGGTTCCATGTCCTCACCCAGAACGGTGCCAGCGGTTGCCTCGTAGATCTCCTGCCAGCGGCCGTCCTCGATCATCGTCTCAAGGGTGTCGTTGACGAACTCCTGGAACTCGGCGTCTCCCTTGCTGAAGGCCACCCCGTAGGGCTCCTGGCTGAAGGGTTGGCCCACCATCTCGAACTCGCCCTCGTGGTCGGACATGATCCCGGCCAGGGTCGTGTTGTCGGCGGTAACGATGTCGACCTGACCGTTGGAGAGCGCGTCACCGCACTTGGAGTAGGTGTCGAACCCCTTCAGGCCCTGGGCGGCCTTGGGGTAGTCGCTGCGAATGCGTTCAAAGCCGGTGGATCCGGTGACCCCGCAGATGAGTTCGCCGTCAACGTCCTCGATGGATTCAATGCCCTGCGGGTTGCCCTCGGGGACGATGATCGACTGGCCAGCCACGAAGTACGGGCCAGCGAAGCTGACGACCTTCTTGCGCTCATCGTTAATGGTGTAGGTCGCGACCACATAGTCGACCTTGCCCTGCTCGATGAAGGGTTCCCGGTTGGCGGAGACGGTCTCCACCCACTCGATGTCGGATGGCTCGATCCCCATCTCACCGGCGATAGCCCGCGCGATCTCGATGTCGAAGCCCTCCATGGAACCATCGAGGCCACGCAGCCCGAAGTACGGCTTGTCAAAGGCCACACCGACGCGGACCGAGCCCTGTTCGGCCAGGGCGGCCATCGTCGTGCCTTCGTCGAAATTCACGTCCTCGGCGACCTCCTGGGTGGGTTGGTCGCTCGAGCTGTCTCCGCAGGCTGCGAGCAGCATCACACCGGATGCGATCGCAGCGATGGGCAGCATTCTGTTCATGGTCTTTGCCTTTCTCAGTGCGGCAGGATTCGGGAGAGGAACGCCTTGGCACGGTCGGTGCGGGCCGCTGTGAAGAACTCTTGGGGGGTTGCGGACTCTGCGATGAAGCCGTCGTCCATGAAGATGACCTGATCAGCGGCCGAGCGCGCGAAGCCCATCTCGTGCGTCACCACGATCATGGTCATGCCGTCGGCCACGAGGCCTTTCATGACATCCAGGACCTCGTTGATCATCTCGGGATCAAGCGCCGAGGTCGGCTCATCGAAGAGCATGACCTTGGGCTGCATCGCCAGCGCTCGAGCGATGGCCACCCGCTGCTGCTGCCCTCCGGACAGTTGGCCGGGGTACTTGTCGGCGTGCTCAGCCATGCCGACCCGGGCCAGCAACTCCGTGGCCTGTGCGGTGGCCGCGCTCCGTTTCTGACGCTTGACCTTGAGCGGGGCCAGGGCGACGTTCTCGTGCGCGGTGTAGTGCGGAAAGAGATTGAACGACTGGAACACCATCCCGACGTCGGATCGGAGCCGCGCCAGGGCCGCTCCTTCCGTGGGGAGACGGGTGCCGTCGATCCGGATCTCCCCGGAGTTGATCGCCTCCAGCCGGTTGATGGTGCGGCACAACGTCGACTTGCCCGACCCCGAGGGGCCGATGATGACGATGACCTGTCCGCGGTCAACCGTCAGTGAGATGTCCTTGAGGACATGGTGGTCACCGAAGTACTTGTTGACGTCGCGGAGCTCCACGAGGTGGGTCATCAGCGCAACAGTTCCTTGTCGCGGATGAGGGCCTCACCGTCCACTTCCACCGTCGGCGCCCAGACCAGCAGGTCGTAGTGGGTGGGCGCCAGCAGATCGCCACCCAGGGTGAGACTGGTGCCGATGCCAAAGTGGACGGTGCCCAGGATCCCTTCATCCTCCAGCATGACCCCGGTGGGGATGGCCTCCGGGTTCAGGCCGATGCCGAGCTCGGCGACGTTGTAGCAGTTACGGTCGTTGCGCGCCGCCCAGTCGGCGCGCAGGACATCGGCCTGCCGCCCGCCCTGCACCTCCGTGATGAAACCGTCCACGACCGGGCAGGTCACCGGCTCATCCAGCAGGCCGATCCCCAGGTAGGGGATGCTGCAGTCGGCGACGATCACACCCTGCGCCGTGCCCTCCAACGGGACGACGTTGACCTCGATGGTGGGCACGGGCGCCAGCTCACCGGGGTTGGGGCGGCCGGTCAGCACGTTGGGGCGCCGGCGCCCGACGGTGGTGAAGGTAATGTCCGTGCCGCCGGGTGAGGTGACGCGAATCTGGTGGTCGCCTTCCAGCGCCCGGCCGATGGTGCGGCACTTCTCCTCCTGCTCAGCGAAGTCGGTCACCAACAGAGAGCGGGCGGTCAGCACGTCATCGTTGTGGTGGGTCATCAAGATGGAGCGGACGCCACGGTCCAGGGCCGCCCGCATCGCTGAGGTGTGCGTGATCGAACGGGACACCGGCGAGAAGATGACGTCGCACTCCTTCATCGCCGCGGCGACACTGGCCGGTGGTTCGTTGCCGTCGCCGGCTGACGGCGGGATCACCACCACCACTGGGTGGGCACCCACCGCCCTGATCTGGCCGGCCAGCAGTTCGGCGTAGTCAGCCATCGGGTAGTCGGCGATCACCAACGCCCGTTCGCCGGCCTGCACACGACCATTGTGTTCAACCAGACGACGGATACCTGGGGTGAGGGCAGCTGCTCGGTAGGTGTTCATGGCCACACAGTGGAAGCTGGCCACCACGGTGCTGGCAAGGATTGCACCGACCGATTGACTCCATCAGTCAATCGCCCACCATCATGGGTCGGCGACCGGGCCGTGCCCCAAGCGTTTCTCCTGGGTGGTCACCCGCTGGCCGGGCTGGCCGGTGAGGCCCGCCACGTCGGCAGGGTGGCACGCCGCGCGCCGGTGGTCAGCGCACGCATGTCAGGTCACCGAGCAACTCCGGGGTGGGGATGCTCGGAGGGCAACCCTCAGCCGTCGTCGCTGCTCTTGCCGAGGTAGCCGACCGAGACCCAGGCCAGGGCCACCACGATGCCGCCGATGATGGCGTAGGTGCCCCGGCTGCCATCGGGGATGACCGCGAACAGCCCGCCGTAGATGATCGTGATGACGAGCGCGATGTAGGAGAGCTTCTGGCGTTCCATGGTCATCATCCTCTCGATAATCGGCCGGTGATGTCGGGGACGCGCCGAAGATCGCCGACCGAAGACCTGCGGCATACCAGCCCGTGAGCCTGGTAGCCGGCACGCCCCCGGACGGGAGGATCAGCCTCAGAGGAAACGAGCCAGGAAAGCCTTGGTGCGCTCGTGCTGCGGGTTGTCCAGGACCTCCGCGGGCGGGCCCTGCTCAACGATCACGCCCTTGTCCATGAAGACCACCCGGTCGGCGGCCTCGCGGGCAAAGGTGATCTCGTGGGTGACCACGGCCATCGTCAGGCCTTCGTTGGCCAGGTCGCGCATGGTGGCCAGCACCTCGCCGACCAGTTCCGGGTCCAGCGCCGAGGTCGGCTCGTCGAACAGCATCAGCTGGGGCTGCATCGCCAGCGCGCGGGCGATCGCCACGCGCTGCTGCTGCCCGCCGGAGAGTTGGCGGGGATAGGACTTGTCCCGACCCTCCAGGCCAACCCGCTCCAACAGCGCCCGTGCGGTGGCGGTGGCCGTCGCACGGCTCTGCCCGCGCACGCCCACCGGCCCCTCGATGATGTTCTGCAGGACGTTGAGGTGCGGGAACAGGTTGAAGTGCTGGAAGACCATCCCGATGTCTGCCCGTCGGCGCGCCAGCTCGGCCGGAGCGAGCTCGTGGAGCCGACCCTTGCGGATCTCATAGCCGACATCCCGTCCAGCGACCTGGATGCGCCCGGCGTCCAGGGTCTCGAGGAGGTTGATGCAGCGCAGGAAGGTCGACTTCCCGGAGCCCGAGGGCCCCAGGATGACGACGGTCTCCCCCTTGCTGATCTGCAGGTCGATGCCCTTGAGCACCTCGAGACTGCCGAAGCTCTTGTGCACGCCCCGGGCATCCAGGATCGGACCGTCGAACTCCTGCTCCGACCTGGGGCCGAGCGTGGCGGTGGCGGTCATGCGGTCACTCCTTCGGTCACGGTAGAAGGCCTCTGCCGACCCTTGGGACGGATCCGCAGGAAGTCCCAGAAACTGGTCTTCTGGTTGCGGTCGCCGCGGCTGTAGTGGTTCTCGATCCGGGACTGGACCACATACAGGATCGAGGTGATGATCAGGTACCAGACG
>CAYVEH010000105.1:4771-9260 GCA_964450585.1 uncultured Ornithinimicrobium sp. | reverse complement strand
CGCACCAGCGGGGTGTCGATCAACCCGGGCACCACGGCGTTGGCGCGCACCCCGTGGGCAGCGTTGCGCAGCGCGATGGAGACGGTGAGCTGGTTCACCGCGGCCTTGGCCGCCATATAGGCCGGGTAGTCGTACCCGACGTCACGCAGCGCCGCCACCGAGGAGATGTTGACGATCGCCCCACCGCCCTGCTCGATCATCTGCGGCAGCACGTACTTGCAGGTCAGCAGCACCGAGTCCACGTTGACGGCGAAGGCGGTGTGCCAGGCCTCCAGGGAGATCTGGGCAGGCCCGCCCAGGAAGGTGGCCCCGACATTGTTGTGCAGTATGCCGACCCTCCCCCAGGTGGCGCAGGTCTGCTCCACGACGTCAGCGACCTGCCCCTCCTCGGTGGCGTCCGCCGCCAGGGCGATGGCCCGGCCACCCTCCGCCTCGATCATGGCCACGGTAGCCTGCGCCGCCGACAACGACAGGTCCACACAGGCCACGGCGGCCCCTTCGCGGGCATAGGTCACGGCAGCCGCCTGACCGTTGCTGACACCGTCCCCGGCCGAGCCGGCGCCCACCACGAGCGCGACCCGACCGGTCAACCGACCGGCCATCAGGCGATCTCCTCCACGTACAGCTCGAAGGTGACCGCCACCGGGTTCTGCCCCAGCGCGATCACCCCGTTGTGCACCTCGCTGTGGATGTCCACCAGGGTGCCCTGCAGCTCGACCACCGGCTCGGTCCCGGTCAGATCGGCACCGCCGAGCAGTTGGGTGAACTCCACGGCCGGCCAGGCCACCTCCTGGATCTCCCCGTCCTCGCCCAGCAGCCGGGCACCGACCGTGCTGCCCAGGCTGGCACGCACGCGAGCCCGGGCGAACCCGGCACTCTGGCAGACCCGGACCACGGCCTCGTCCAGATAGACCCCGGGCAGCACCCGGGAGATCACGGCCCGCGGGGCACCGTCCGGGACCGGCAGAGCCGGCCCGGTGTAGGGCTGCGGGGTGAAGGCCGGCATACCGGTCTCGGGGTCGGTGTCACTGAGTTGCTCGGCCCCCGGGAGGGCCCGCAGCACCACCTCGATCGGGACGTCGCCGACCCGCGCCTCGGGCAGCAGGTGCCCGCCGCGCAACCGGCCGCGGGCGTCCAGCCAGGTGGCGTGGGTATGGGTGAACCGCTCGCCGAACCGGTGCCCGATGGTGCCGGAGCCGCTGAGCACCATGGCGGGCCCGGGGGCCACATGCGGCTCGGTGAAGGAGACCGGCATCGCCGGGTCCTGGCCGATGGCGGGGAACACGAACGGCAGGTGGCCGAAGGTGCCCGACCCCAGCTCCACACAGGCCGCGAGGGCTCCGGTGGGCTCCAGCAGCTCCCAGAGGGCATCGGTCAGCAGCTCACCGGGGGTGAGCTCACCCCGGACTACGATGACGGGGGTGGGGACCGAGGCCAGCCGCTCGGCAGGCGCGGGCCCCGGGTACACCAACGGCTGGCCGGGCCGACCGGTGAGCGTGGCTGCGCTGTCGCGCCGTGTCATCCGGCATCCTCCTGGGCCAGCAGGGACTCACGGATCGTGCGCTTGACGATCTTGCCGTAGCCCGACTTGGGCATGGTGTCCCAGAACACGAAGCGCTTGGGCACCTTGTACCGGGCCATCAACGGCTCCAGGAAGGAGCGCAACGTCGCCTCATCGACCTGGGCGCCGTCGTTGGGCACGCACACCGCGACCCCGATCTCGCCCCACTTGGGGTCCGGCAGTCCGAGCACGGCGCACTCCCCCACGGCGGGGTGGGTGAGGATCTTCTCCTCGATCTCCCGGGGGTAGATGTTGGAGCCACCGCTGATGAACATGTCGGAGGCACGCCCGGTGACATACAGGAAGCCCTCCTCATCCACCATGCCCAGGTCGCCGGTGCGAAACCAGCCGTCCCGGAAGGCCTCGGCGTTGGCGGTGTCGTTGTTGAGGTAGCCGCTGAACACCGCGGGCCCGGCCACGCAGATCTCACCCTGCTCACCGGCGGCCACCTCGGTCCCGTCCTCGGAGCGGATGCTGATCTCCATGCCGGTGCGGGGGTAGCCACAGGTGCCGAACTCCACCCCCTCCGGTGAGGGACGGCTGTGCAGGTGCGGCGGCAGCACCGTGATGTTGCCGGTCACCTCGCCCAGCCCGTAGTACTGCACCAGCACCTCGCCCAGGACCTCGCGGGCATGGTCTCGGTCGGCCAGGTACATCGGCGCGCCGGCATAGATGACATAGCGCAGCGAGGAGTGGTCGTACCGGGCGGCCTCCGGGGCCTCGGCCAAGGTCTTCAGGATGGTCGGGACGGTGAACATGTTGGTCACCTTCTCCTGCTCCACCAACGACCACAGCTCATCGGTATCCATGCTCGCCGAGGTGGGCAACACGGTCTTGGCGGCCCGGGCCACCTGGGCGGCGTGGTGGATCCCGGCGCCGTGGGACAGCGGGGCGACCACGAGGTGCGCATCCTCCTCGGTGGTGCCCGGCATCAGGTCGCACAGGTGGTTGGTCAGCACGAAACCCATCTGATCGTGGGTCAGCACCGCGGCCTTGGGCCGCCCACTGGTGCCGGAGGTGAAGAAGTACCAGGCGTGGTCCCCGGGCAGCAGGTCCGGCAGGGTGGGCCGCCGACCCGACGGTATGCCGGCAATCGCCCGATCCTGCTGCGCCGGCGCCCCGATCCACCAGGTCCCGGATCGCAGCTGGACCTCCTCGGCGATCGCCGTCGCGTGCTCGCGGTAGTCGGTGTGGCAGATCAGCGCGGCCGGTTGGCACAGGTCGGCCAGGCCCGCCACCTCGCTGGGGGTCAGTCGGTAGTTGGTGGGGGCAAAGACGGCCCCGATGCGCCAGGTGGCGTACATCACCTGGATGAGCTCGACGTGATTGGGCGAGTGCACCAGCACCACGTCACCACGCCCGATGCCCCCGGACTGCAGCTCACTGGCCAGGTCGTCGACCTGCTGGTCCAGGTGCGCCCAGCTGATCCGGGTCTGCCCCTGGACCACCGCGTCGCGCTGCGGAAACTGCAGCGCGTTGTGCGCCAGGGACCGGGCCAGGCTGACCGCCCGCACCTGTGGGCGCAGCGGTGCCGCGGGCACCAAGTCGCTGAACGGTGCGCCGTGCGCGGACCGGCCAGGGACGGGATCGGTGCTGTGGGTCTCGGCGTGGTCGGGCGTGTTGACGGTGCTGCTGAGCGCGCTCACTTGGTGCGCTCCAGCACCGAGAAGTAGTTGGCCACGGCGGCGCCGCCCATGTTGAAGACGCCGGCCAGGTCGGCACCCTCGATCTGCATGTCACCGGCCTCATCCACCAGCTGCATGGCGGCCATCACGTGCTGGCTCACCCCGGTGGCCCCGATCGGGTGGCCCTTGGACTTCAGCCCGCCGGAGGGGTTCACCGGCAGGTCGCCCTGGCGGGTGGTGCGGCCGCTCTCGATCGCGGTGGCTCCCTTGCCCGGCTCGGCCAGGCCAAAGGCCTCGTACTCCAGCAACTCGGCGACCGTGAAGCAGTCGTGCGTCTCCAGCAGGGACAGGTCCTCCAGGGTGGTGCCGGCCTCGGCCATCGCCGTGGTGAAGGCGTCCTTGGCCCCGACAAACTCCAGCACGTCGGCACGCTTGCTCAGCGGCAGGTAGTCGTTGGCGTGGGCCCGTCCGCGGAAGCTCACCGCCCGCGGGGCCGCGTCGATCAGGTCAGCGGAGGTGATCACCAGGGCCGCGGCCCCGTCGGAGACCATCGAGCAGTCAGTGCGCCGCAGCGGACCCGCGACCTGCGGGTTCTTCTCCGAGACGGTGTTGCAGAAGTCGAAGCCGAAGTCCCGACGCAGGTGGGCATACGGGTTGTGCACCCCGTTGGCGTGGTTCTTCGCAGCGATCCGGGCCAGCGTGTCGGCGTGGTCGCCGTAACGCTCGAAGTACTGCTGCGCGATCTGACCGAAGATGCCGGCGAAGCTGCCGGCGTCCTCCTCCTCAGCCCGGTAGGAGGCGTGCAACAACGCGTTGTTGACGACCTCGTGGGAGGCGGCCGTCATCTTCTCCGCGCCGGCGACCAGGGCCACCTTGCCACGGCCGGACTGCACGAAGTCCAGGGCGGCATACAGCGCGGCCGACCCGGTCGCGCAGGCGTTCTCCAGCCGAACGGCCGGCACCCGGCCCAGGGGCGGCTGCCCCACCCCGACCAACCCGGCCTCGAAGCCCTGCTGGGAGAAGCCGGCGTTGAAGACGCCGACGAAGACGCCATCCAGGTCATCGGCGCTCACCTCGGCATGCTCCAAGGCGCTGGCGGTCACCCCGGCGAGCAGGGTCTCCACGTCGGGCTCGGTGGCCTTGCCGAACGCGCTGTGCGCCCAGCCGGTGATCACGGGTGATGTGCTCAAGAGGTCCTCCTCGGGGCCTGTGCTCGCGAGGGCGCCGCTCCGGCGTCCTCCTCCTGCTGATTGATCAGGGCGGCCTCGATCACCGAGGCCTCCTTCTTCATGACTGCCACGAG
>CAYVEH010000105.1:0-4671 GCA_964450585.1 uncultured Ornithinimicrobium sp. | reverse complement strand
GCCATCACGCCCAGCAGATTGAGCAGGGTCAGGGCGCGGTGGATGCTCTGGGCACCGGAGCCGGCGGCGGACTCGTCCATGGCATGAGCGACGTTCCATGTTGCAGAACGTCTCAGTATCTGGCCCCGGTCACGGACCCGCTCTAACGGGTCACTGGTCGCATCGTCGCGCATAACTGCAGTATGCAGACCCCAATGCCCACCGTAAAGTCCGGTCCATATGATGGAATAGCAATATGTGAAATCACGAGGTGGAACGTTGACAGGGACCCCGTGATCCGCGCAACATCGACTCACGTGACACGACGGGGTGCCTTCCGAGGGCTCCCGCCCGTGCCAACCCCCGCGGCGCAGGTGCGCCACTTTCAGCGGGCGCAGAGCCGCGCCCCCGACGGCAGGAGAACACTCGTGAACGCACGCAAATCCCTCGGACTGATGTCGGTCGTCCTGGCCTCCGGTCTCGTCCTGACTGCCTGTGGCGGCGGTGGCGCGAGCGCCGACGGCGACAGCTATGACTGGGACTTCACCATCACCACCGGTAACACCTCCACCTGGTACGAGGGGGCCGAGCTGTTCGCCGAGCAGGTGGAGGAGAAGTCCGATGGTCGGATGAAGGTGAACATCTTCCCGAACGAGCAACTCTCCAACGGCGACACCGTGGCGGGCCTCGAGCAGTTGATGAACGGGGAGAAGGAGCTGTCCTTCAACTCCACCATCATCTACGCCAGCATCGACCCCAAGTTTGGTGCCGTGAACGCCCCGTTCCTCTATGACAGCCTGGAGCAGGCGCGCTCCACCCTCGAGGCGACCGGCATCGAGGCCTACAAGGAGGCCGCGGCCGAGCACAACGTCCAGTTGCTGGCGATGGGCGAGAGCGGCTTCCGCCAGCTGACCAACAGCAAGGTCCCGGTGCGCACCCCGGAGGACCTGGCTGACCTGAAGGTCCGCATCCCGGGTATCGGCCTGTTCGACGACATCTACAAGCAGTTGGGCGCCAACCCGACGACGATGTCCTTCTCCGAGGTGTTCACCTCCCTGCAGCAGGGCACGATCGACGGTCAGGAGAACCCGATCGACATCATCTACACCTCCGGCCTGGCCGAGGTGCAGGAGTACCTGACGATCTGGAACTACGTCTACGACCCGCTGATCCTGGGGATGAACAAGGAGGTCTACGACTCGCTGTCCGCCGAGGACCAGGAGATCGTCAACGAGGCCGCCAAGGCCGCCGCGGAGTTGCAGATCAAGAACAACCGCGACAAGGAGGCCGGCGAGCTGGAGGAGCTGCGCTCCCAGATGGAGGTCATCGAGCTCAGCGAGGAGGAGTCCACCGCCTTCCGTGACGCGATGAACCCGGTGTATGAGCAGTACCAGGACATCTGGGGCGAAGACCTCGCGACAGCGGTCACTCCGGAGGGCTGACCAGTGGACCGCGCCCTCACGGCGGTCGAGAACGGACTGGCGGCCCTGGCCTTCGCGACGATCACCTCGGTCGCGTTCGTCAACGTCATCACCCGCTACTTCCTGGACGCCTCGCTCGCCTTCACGACCGAAGTGACCGTCAATGTCGCGGTGTGGCTGACCATGCTCGGTGCCGTCATCGGCATCCGGGAGGGCAGCCACCTGGGCTTCGACCTGTTGCAGGAGAAGTTGCGCGGCCGGGCCCACCAGGTGGTGACCCTCCTGATGAGCCTCGCCATCATCGTCTTCTTCCTGGTGCTGGCCTGGTATGGCTGGGACCAGGTGGCCTCACAGCTGCAGAGTGGCCGGGCCACCCCGGCGATGCGGATGCCGCAGTGGGTCTTCACCCTGGCGCTGCCGGTCTGCTCGGTGCTGGGCATCCTGCGCACCGTGCAGGTCACCCGGGACACGCTGCGTGGGCGGACCACCGGTGAGGGGCTGACCGAGGGGCAGGCGATCGCATGATCGAGCTCATCCTGTTCGGGACCTTCCTGGTCCTACTGGCCCTCGGGGTCCCGGTGGCCTTCTCGCTGGGGCTGGCGGCAGTCGCCTCGATCGTCTACGCCTCCGGCGCCGAGCAGCTCTCCGTGGTGCCCAGCGTGATCTTCGCGTCACTGTCGTCGGAGACACTGCTGGCCATCCCGTTCTTCATCCTCGCCGGGGCGATCATGGAGTATGCCGGGATCAGCGCCCGGCTCATCGACTTCGCCGACGCCATCGTGGGCAAGTTCAAGCACGGCCTGGCGATGGTCGTGGTCATCTCGGCCTTCTTCTTCTCGGCGATCTCCGGCTCCGGGCCGGCGACCGTGGCCGCCATCGGCTCGATCCTGATCCCGGCGCTGATCCGGCGGGGCTATGCCAAGCGCCACGCCGCCTCCATGGTCGCTGCGGCCGGCTCGATGGGGATCGTGGTCCCTCCCAGCATCGCGTTCATCATCTTCGCGGTGGTGGTCTCGGAGTACCAGCGGGTCTCCATCGGCCGACTGTTCATCGCCGGCATCGTGCCGGGGGTGCTGATGGCCGTCGCGCTGATCACCGCCGCGTTCTTCCTGCCCCGAGCGATGCCGACCGCGAGCAAGCTCGCCCAGCCCGCCCTGGCCGGGACAAGCGGCAGCACGGGGGGCGCCGCCGCGGGCCCGGAGCCCGCCGACGGGCCTTCCGCCGGGGCGGTCAGCACCTACACCGCGCCGGCGGATGAACCCCCGTCACCGGCGGAGACCGAGGTCTCGGAGCACGTGGGTGACGGCACGGCCCGGCAGCACTGGCTCGGGGCGTTCCTGCGGGCCATTCCCGGCCTGCTGGTGCCGATCATCATCCTGGGCGGCATCTACGGTGGCATCTTCACCCCGACCGAGTCAGCGGTCATCGCCTCCGTGTATGCCCTGTTCGTCGGGCTGGTGGTCTACCGCGAGATCAAGGTCACCGGGCTGCCGCGGGTCTTCACCGTCGCGGCCGTGCAGTCGGCAGTGGTCATGCTGATCGTGGGCTGCGCCTCGGTCTTCGCCTATGTGATCACCCGCCAGCAGGTGGCACAGACGGTGGCCGACGCGCTGCTGAGCATCACTGAGAACCGGTACCTGATCCTGTTCATCGTCATGGTGCTGCTGCTCATCGTCGGCATGTTCATCGACGCGGTCTCGGCGCTCTACCTGTTCGTGCCGTTGTTGGCCCCGGTGCTGCTGCACGTCGGGGTGGACGTCACCACGATGGGCGTGCTGATGGTGATGAACCTGGCCGTGGGCATGATCACCCCACCGGTGGGCGTCAACCTGTTCGTGGCGGCCGGTATCGCCCGGGCCCCGCTGGCCGATGTGGTCAAGGGCATCATGCCGTTCCTGACCGCAGTCTTGATCGTGCTGGCCCTGGTGACCTTCATCCCGGCGCTGTCCAACTGGCTGCCGGATCTGCTAGGAGTCTGAGATGAGTTCTGCCCCTGAGTCGCCGGCGCCCCGGGATCTGTTCGACCTCTCCGGTCAGGTGGCCCTGGTCACCGGTGCCGCCCGCGGCATCGGTCGGGCCATCGCCGACCAGTTGGCCTTCCGCGGAGCCCACGTCGTCGCAGTCGATGTGCTCGACCCGGCCGAGGCGGTCCAGGCCCTGCAGTCGGCATACCCCTCGGGGTCCTTTGTCGGTCAGGTCGTGGATGTGCGTGAGCGGGCCCAGGTGGAGCAGGTGGTCCGTGGGACGGTCGAGCAGTTCGGTCAGCTGGACATCCTGGTGAACAACGCCGGCACCGCCAGCCGCAGCGGCCTGCCGGACTTCACCGACCAGGAGTGGTCTCGCGATATCGACACCAACCTGCGTGGCACCTTCCTGTTCTGCCAGGCCGCGCTGCACCCGCACATGGTGCAGCGCGGCTCGGGCTCGATCATCAACATCAGCTCGATCAGCGGGATCATGGGTGGTCCGCTCTCCGGTGGCGAGGGCGGGGGCCGCTCGGGACCGGCGTATGCCGCCTCCAAGGGTGGCATCATCGCGTTGACCACCTGGCTGGCCAAGGAGGTCGGCCAGCACGGCATCCGGGTGAACTCGGTGGCGCCCGGCCCGGTCGCCACGGCCCTGACGGGAACGGTGAGCTACGACTTCAGCCAACAGTTGCTCCAACGGATGGGCACCCCGGAGGAGATCGGCGCCGCCGTGGCCTACCTGGCCTCCCCCGGTGCGGGCTATGTGACCGGGCAGACGCTGCGGGTCTGCGGCGGCGCAGCACTCGGGTGAGCCGTGGGCACTGACGTCTCCGCGCTGGTAGCCGACCTCACCGAGCGACTCGGCCAGGCCGCCGTCAGCACGCGCCCGTTGGACCGGCACGCCCTGGCCCACGATGCCTCGCACTATTTGCTCACGCCGCAGGTGGTGGCGCGCCCCACCTCCACCGAGCAGGTTGCGGCCCTGCTGGCCGGCTGCGATGCGGCGGGGGCGCCGGTCACCTTCCGTTCCGGGGGCACCAGCCTGTCGGGGCAGGCCATCACCGACGCGGTGCTGGTGGACACCCGACGGCACTTCCGCGACATCGAGGTCTTGGATGGCGGTGCTCGGGTGCGGGTGCAGCCGGGGGTGACCGTCCGTGCCGTCAATGCCCGGTTGGCGCCCTATCGGCGCAAACTGGGCCCGGACCCGGCCAGCGAGGGCGCCTGCACCATCGGCGGGGTGGTGGCCAACAACTCCAGCGGCATGCACTGCGGCACCGAGTTCAACACCTACGCCACGCTGG
>CAYVEH010000104.1:0-9306 GCA_964450585.1 uncultured Ornithinimicrobium sp. | reverse complement strand
TTGCCGTCGCTGAGTGCCCCATCCTCGTCGCAACCTGTGACTCTTGACGCTTTGACATACTTCGCTCCTTTGCGACCTGGGCCGCTCCTTTGCAGCCCACATGAGTCTAGCCGTACCACATACCGTTACAGATCGTCAACCCGTGCGCACACTCTCGGTGACGTCCCGTCAGGTAGCATTGAAAGCCATGTCGTGGGTTTCGCGCACGAAATTCGCCGTTCGCGGCGCAAGCCTCAGTCAGTTGGTCACGGGGCTGTGTGGCATTGGCTTGTTCGTCGTAGCACTCGTTGGCCTCCTCGATCCACGCAACAGTTGGTTCGTGTTCGACCACCTGGTGGTCTTAGCGACATTCTCGGTCGGGATCGTCATCGGTCTGACCGTCTCGACACGTCGGCACACTCTGGCCGGCCGCTTCATTTGCCAACACCCCATGACCGTTGTGGCCCTGGGCACAGCAGTGACGACGGCGCTGGCAGCGATCAGCGCAACCGCCTCTCTCGTACATGTCGGGTGGGACGCTGGCGCGGTGATCCACGCTGCGGAAGCCCTCGTCGCCGGTCGTGAACTGGATCCCCACACGCTCGACTACTTCGCTCGCTTTCCTAATAACATCCCGCTCCTGTCCCTGGAGATGACGGTCCTTCGAGTCGGCTCGGTGCTTGGATTGAGTCACATGGCGAGTCTGGTTGCCGGCCAGGTGCTGATGTACGCCGTCGTGGCCTTCTGCCTCGGGTACGTAGCGCAACTGCTCGGTCATCCGTCGCGCATTCTTCCTACCCAGTTCGTGACACTGATCCTGCTGGGTCTGAGTCCTCATCTCGCCGCTCCCTACTCGGATATCCCGGCCGCTGCGTGTGTGGCGATCGCCGTCCTGGGCTTGGCTCAGGTGGCGTTGGTACCCACCAATCGTCCCCAGCGCGTCCGGACGCGTCACATTGTGTGGACCCTGGTGTCCCTGATGGCCCTCTCCGTCGGGAGTTCGCTCAAGCCGTTTGTCGGCGTTGTCTTGGTGGCGATCGCCTGCGTGGCTACCTGGTGCACGATTCGCTCCGTGGCGAGCCGTTCGTGGGCCTGGATTTGGCGTGGGGGGGTCGCGGGCTTCGTGTCGCTGGGCCTGGTGGGGGCGACGCTCGTTGGCGTCGGTTACGTCAGTGAGCGGAACACCACGCTCAGCCGTCAAACTCTAGCGGACATCAGAGAACCGTTCCCAGTTGAGTTGTGGCTCGCCTCCGGAACGTTCGACACCGAGGACCCCTCTCCGGTGCGTCGCTACGGCGCCTACAATCAAGAGTTGGTCGATCTTGCGGCCTCCATCGACGATCCTGATGCCCGACGGGATGCCCTTCGAGACCGGGTCGCGCAGCACGTTGGCAGCCGTGACCTTGCGGGGAACATCTCGTTCTTCGCCAGGAAGGTGGCGTGGGTCTGGGGAGATGGAACGTTCTGGGCGTTTGGCGAAGGCACGGATAGTCAGCAGCCAACATCACATACCAGCCAACCATGGGTTGCTCTGTCAGAGGCGACCGTGGCAACAGGCGACTATTACATCACCCGAGCAAGCCTCATTCAGGGCCTCTGGCTTGCATTTCTGCTCTTAGGTTCCATCGCCTTGTTGGCCTGGTCTCGCCCATCGGCAAGACCCTCGGGCACTTCTCTGCATGCACTCATCATGACGTGGGCGCTCGCCATCGGTGGGCTCACGGTGTACCTCACGTTCTTTGAAGCTCGCCCGCGCTACCTGGTGGCGATGCTCCCTGTGCTGGTCGCTCTCGTGGTGGCCGTCTGGCCGGCAACTGCGCGCCGGTCCACTCAGCCTTGATGTCGGCTGTGGGCGGAGCCGTACGCCTGACCGCGCAGGATGACTGAGTGCGGGTCGGCCATCGTCCGCAGGTCCTCACGCGGGTCCTCCCGGTAGACCACCAGGTCAGCTGACTCACCCTCGTCGATGCCGGGGTGGCCCAACCAGCGACGCGCGGCCCAGGTTGCGGCGTCAATGGCCTGCAGGTTGCTCATCCCGGCCTTCGTCAGTTCCTGGATCTCCCTGGCAACCAGGCCGTGCGGGAGCTGGCCGCCGGCGTCGGTGCCGACATAGATGGGCACACCGGCCTCGTGGGCCTGACCGATAGTCTGGTAACGGCCTGCGTGCAGGTCCCGCATGTGTGCGGCATACCTCGGGAACTTGGCCTGCCCGGCCTCGGCGAACCTGGGGAAGTTGGCGATGTTGACCAGCGTCGGCACGATCGCGATCTGCTGCCGGGCGAAGGTGTCGATGGTGTCGTCCTGCAGGCCGGTGGCGTGCTCGATGCAGTCGGTGCCGGCCGCAGCAAAGTCCCGTAGTGACTGCTCGGCAAAGCAGTGGGCGGTCACCCGGGCACCCTCCTCGTGCGCGGCGGCAATGGCGGCCGTCAGCTCCGCCACCGGCCACAGCGGGCCCAGGTCACCGGTCTCCCGGTCGATCCAGTCACCGACCAGCTTGACCCAGCCGTCGCCGTTGCGCGCCTCCTGCCGGACGTAGTCGACGAGCTCGGGTGGCTCGATGTCATGCGCGAAGTTCCGGATGTACCGCTTGGGGCGAGCGATGTGCCGCCCGGCACGGATCAGTCGGGGCAGGTCCTGGCGGTCGTGGACCCAGGAGGTGTCGATGGGGCTACCGGCATCGCGCAGCAACAGCGCCCCGGCATCGCGATCGGCCAGCGCATGCTGGGCGGCCCGCTCCGGCGACACACCCCCGGCGGCTTCCAACCCCACGTGGCAGTGCGCGTCGACCAGGCCGGGCAGGACCCAGCCCTCGATGGTCTCCACCGCACCGACCCCCCTACCAGGTGGGGTCAGGCTGATCCGCCCATCGAGCACCCACAGCTCGTCGATGGTCTCCTCGGGTCCGACCAGCACCTGTCCTCGCAGGTGCAGTACCGGCTGGCTCACCGCACACTCCCTCCTCGCGTCCGTCGGCAGGCTATCGGGTCGGGCCCGGATGTCTCGAGCAGACGTGAGTCCGGCGTTGGGTCGGGCACTCGGCTCAACCGATCAGTCCGGCGGCTCGGGCCGGCTCGGCATACGCACGGGCGAGGCTCTGGACGGTCTCGTGGGCATTCAAGCCGCTGGGGTTGGGCACCACCCACAACCGGGCACCCTCCAGCAACTCCGGCTGTTCGCCCACCTGAGCCGCGCGCACCCCGAAGGCGCTGCGGTATGCCGTGATGCCGGCCACCGCGACCACCGCCGGTTGGTTGGTCCGCACCGTGACGCGCAGTTGCTCGCCACCCGCGCGCAACTCGGCCGTGCTCAGCTCATCAGCTCGTGCGGTGGCCCGCCGCACCACATTGGTGATCCCCAGACCGTTGGCGCGCAGGTGGTCCCGGTCGGCCTCGGTCATCCCGGCGGCAGGATCGATCTCTCGGGTGAGGATGCCGGCCCGCCGCAGGGCCGGATAGAACCGGTTCCCGGGATGGGCGAAGTGCGTCTGGGTCGCCGCGGTCCACAGGCCCGGGTTGATCCCAACGAACAGCAGCCGCAGCCCCTGCCCCTCGGCGGGCAGCAGGTCCGGGACCTCAGCGTCCCGGAAGGACTCGAGCTCGGCGCGGGTGAATCGCCTGGGGCGCGGATCGGTGGACACGGCTCACGAGTCTAGGGTGCCGTGCCGTTAGCGTGGGTCCATGAGAGTCGATGCCGTCGTCATCGGAGCAGGTCACAACGGGCTCACCGCGGCCGCCTACCTAGCCCGGGCCGGCCGATCGGTGCTCATCCTGGAGCGCGCCGACCACATCGGCGGCGCCGCCCGCTCCGACCAGGTGTTCCCTGCCTACCCGGCCCGGCTCTCGGCATACTCCTATCTGGTGAGCCTGTTGCCCGACCAGATCATCGGGGAGCTCGGCCTGGACCTGCAGCTGATCCGGCGCCGGATCAGCTCCTATACGCCGGTCGGCGACGGCGGGATCCTGGTGGACAACGGCGACGCGGCGCGGACCGCCCACGACCTCGGCCCGGACGCGCAGGCGTGGGACGACTTCTACGGGATGACCGGCGAGCTCGCCCAGAGCCTGTTCCCGACGATGACCGAGCCGTTGCGCTCCCGCCCTGACCTGCGCTCCCTGGTGGGTGAGGAGGCGTGGCGCGACGTGTTCGAGCGGCCGCTGGGGGAGGCCATCGAGCGGCGCTTCAGTTCCGACACGGTGCGCGGGATCGTGCTGACGGACGGGCTGATCGGCACCTTCGGCCGGCCCGGGGACGCCGAGCGGCTGGTCAATCGGTGCTTCCTGTATCACGTGATCGGCCGCGGCACCGGGGACTGGGACGTGCCGGTCGGTGGCATGGGCGCGGTCACCGACGGGCTGCTCGCCAGCGCGCAGGCCCATGGCGCCCAGTTGCGGACCTGCACCACCGTCACCGCGGTCTCCACCGACGGACACCGGGCGGTGGTCAGCACCGCGGACGGGCTGACCGTGCGCGCAGGCCAGGTCTTCGCCAACTGTGCCCCCAGCGTCCTGGACGCCCTGCTCGGGGACGCGCCGTCGGGCCCCGAGCCGGAGGGTGCCCAGCTCAAGATCAACATGCTGCTCTCCCGGCTGCCCGCGCTGAAGGACACCGCCACGACGCCGGAGCAGGCCTTCGCCGGCACCTTCCACATCAACGAGGGGTATGACCAGCTCGCCACCGCCTACGCCCAGGCCGCAGCGGGCCAACTCCCTGCGGTGCCTCCGTGTGAGGTCTACTGCCACAGCCTGTCGGATGACTCGATCCTGGGGCCGGATCTGGTGGCGACCGGGGCGCACACGCTCACCCTGTTCGGGCTGCACATGCCGGCCCGGCTGTTCCGTAAGGACCCCGTGGGCACCCGGCATCGGGCGCTCGAGCTGACCCTGGCCTCGATCAACTCCGTGCTGGCCGAGCCGCTGGAGGACTGCCTGCTGGCGCCCGACACGATCGAGGTCCGCAGCCCGCTGGATATCGAGACCTCCGTCGGCATGCCCGGTGGGCACATCTTCCACGGGGACCTGCAGTGGCCGTTCGCCGAGTCCCCGGACGAGGTCGGTCGCTGGGGCACCGAGACACGGCACCCGAACGTCTTCCTGTGCGGGTCCGGCGCGCGCCGCGGAGGTGCGGTCAGCGGCATCCCGGGCCGGGCCGCGGTCGCGGCGGCGTTGGGTGAGCACGCGCTGCGCTGAGGGGTCTACTTCCCGTCGTTCTTGAGGAACTTGTCGAAGCCGGCCGGCAGCTTGAGGTTGGACAGGTCCTTCTCCGAGGGCTCGTCAGCGCCACTGGGCAGTCCGAAGGCGCTGCCCATGGCGTTGCCGCGAGCCTCCTCGGCCTTCTGCGCGGCCAGCCGCTCTTGCTCAGCCCGCTTGGCGGGGTTGCCGCTCTTGCCTTTCTTCCGCTGCTGCTTACCCTTCTGGCGGCCCTTGCCGCCCCCGCCGCCCATGCCCGGCATCCCGGGCATCCCTGGCATGCCCGGCATCCCGGAACCGCGCTTCATCTGGCGCATCATCTTCTGCACCTGCCCGAAGCGCTCCAGGAGTTGGTTGACCTCTGAGGGCGAGACGCCGGCCCCCTTGGCGATGCGGGCGCGGCGCGAGCCGTTGATCTGCTTGGGGTGGGAGCGCTCAAACGGGGTCATCGACTGCACCATCGCCTCGACGCGATCGAACTCCTTGTCGTCCAGCGCATCGAGTTGGGCGCGCATCTGCTGCATCCCGGGCATCATGCCGAGCATCTGCTTCAGCGAGCCCATCTTCTTGATGGCCTGCATCTGCTCCAGGAAGTCGGTGAAGGTGAAGTCCTCCTCCGCCAGGAACTTGCGCGCCATCTCCCGCTGCTGGGCCTGGTCGAAGGCCTTCTCGGCCTGCTCGATCAGGGTGAGGACGTCGCCCATGTCCAGGATCCGGCTGGCCATGCGGTCGGGGTGGAAGGCCTCGAAGTCGGTGACCTTCTCCCCGGTGGAGGCAAACAGGATCGGCTCGCCGGTGACGGTAGCGACCGACAGAGCGGCACCACCGCGAGCGTCACCGTCCAGCTTGGTCAACACCGTGCCGGTGATTCCGACCCCGTCCGCGAAGGCCTTGGCGGTGTCCACGGCGGCCTGACCGATCATCGCGTCGATGACGAACAGCACCTCATCGGCGTTGGTCTCCATCCGGATGTCGTGGGCCTGCCGCATCAGGTCCACGTCCACGGCCAACCGGCCCGCGGTGTCGATGATGACCACGTCGTGGTTCTTGTCCCGAGCGTGCGCGACCCCGTCCACCGCCACGTCGATGGGGTCGCCGAAGGACCGGGTCCCCTCCCCGGACTCCAGGGCCGCATCGTGACCGTAGACGTTGCCCCGCTCCGGGGCGAAGACCGGCACACCGGCGCGCTCCCCGACGACCTCCAGCTGGGTGACCGCGTTCGGGCGCTGCAGGTCCGCAGCGACCAGGATCGGGGCGTGGCCCTGCTCCTTGAGCCAGTGACCGAGCTTGCCGGCCAGGGTGGTCTTACCCGAACCCTGCAGGCCGGCGAGCATGATGACCGTCGGTGGGTTCTTGGCCAGGTTCAACCGCCGGGTCTGCCCGCCGAGGATGCTGACCAGTTCCTCGTTGACGATCTTGACGACCTGTTGACCGGGGTTGAGCGCCTTGGAGACCTCGGCCCCCAGCGCGCGCTCCCGGATGCTGCTGGTGAACTGCTTCACGACCGGCAGGGCGACATCGGCATCGAGCAGGGCCATCCGGATGTCGCGGACGGTCTTGTTGACGTCGGTCTCGGACAGGGTCCCCTTGCGCTTCAGGTTGCGGAAGGTGTCTGTCAGACGATCGGAAAGGCTGTTGAACACCCCCACAGGTTAACCGCTGGCCCGGCCGTGACCGTCCCCGCAACTCCCGCAGCACGTCGGGCCCGGTGCCCTCCGGCCGGCACGGGCCGCGCTCGCAGCGGCATCCTCCGCACGTGGGTGCACGATGGGGGTATGCCGCTGCGTCGCCGTCTGTCTTCCGCCCTCCGTGCCCGGGTGGCCGGCCCGGACGCCGAGGCCCGGGCCGTCGCCATCTGGCACGCCCCCGGGCCGCGCCGGTTCGCCCCCAGCGACCCGATCTGCCGGGTGCACAACCACGCCGCCATGTACCCCGGCGGGATCCGCGCCCTGCTGCTGCAGTCACTCCACCCGCTGGCCATGGCCGGGGTCGGTGAGCACTCCGGCTACCGCGGAGACCCGTGGGGCCGGCTGCAACGCACCAGCGAGTTCATCGCGATGACCACCTTCGGGCCGATGGCTGAGGCCCAGCGCATGGTGGAGCACATCAATCGGGTGCACGGCACCGTCTCCGGCACCGCGCCGGACGGGCGAGGCTATGACGCCCGGGATCCGCACCTGCTGACCTGGGTGCACCTGGCTGAGATCGACTCGTTCCTCACCGCCTACCAGCGGTATGCCCGCACTCCCCTGACGGCCGCCGAGGCCGACACCTATGTGGCCCAGACCGGGTGGGCGGCCGCAGAGCTGGGGGTGCCGGACCCACCGCAGACCGTCGCGGCGCTGCAGCGGGGGCTGTCGGCATACCGGCCGGAGCTGGCGGTCACCGCGGGCGCCCGGGATGCCGCGACCTTCCTGCTGCGTGAGCCTCCGCTGCCCTGGGCGGCCCGCCCGGGCTACTGGATGCTGGCCGCGGCCGCGGTGTCGCTGCTGCCGGCGCACGCCAGGGACCTGTTGGGCCTCCGGGTGGCGGGCCGGCTGGACCCGCTGGCCGACCGGCTGGTGCTGCGCCCGGCCGGGTGGCTCGGCACGGCAGCGGTCGGGTGGGCGCTGAGCGAGCCGTCCGACCCACGCAATGCCCCGCAGAGCTCGGCCGTCAGCCGATGATCGCGTCGACGAAGGCCTCCGGGTCGAACGGGGCCAGGTCATCGGGGCCCTCGCCCAACCCGACGAGCTTGACCGGAACCCCGAGGCGGCGCTGCACATTCACCACGATGCCGCCCTTGGCGGTGCCGTCCAGCTTGGTTAACACGATGCCGGTCACCTTGACCGCCTCGCCGAAGACCTCCGCCTGCCGCATCCCGTTCTGACCGGTGGTCGCATCCAGCACCAGCAGCACCTCATCGATCGGGCTCTGCTTCTCCACCACACGCTTGACCTTGCCCAGCTCATCCATCAGGCCGGCCTTGTTGTGCAGCCGCCCGGCGGTGTCGATGATCACCGTGTCGGCCTCGTACTCGGTGCCCGAGCGGACCGCATCGAAAGCCACCGAGGCCGGGTCAGCGCCCTCTCGTGGCGACCGGACCGTCGGCACCCCCACCCGCTCCCCCCAGGTCTGCAGCTGGTCGGCCGCCGCCGCGCGGAAGGTGTCGGCCGCCCCCAGGATCACGTCCTTGTCCTCGGCCACCAGCACCCGGGCCAGCTTGCCGACCGTGGTCGTCTTGCCGGTGCCGTTGACCCCCACGACCAGGATCACCGAGGGACGGTCCCCGACCCGGCTGGCGGCGACCCGGCGGTCCATGCTCGGGTCCACCAGAGCGAGGAGTTCCTCGCGCAGCCACCCCTTGACCACCTGCGGGTCGCTGGCCCCGTCGACCTGCACCCGGGTGCGGAGCTTGCCGACCAGCTCGTTCGTCGCCTCCACGCCCAGGTCGGCCTGCAGGAGCGTGTCCTCAACGTCCTCCCAGGCCTGCTCATCCAGCCCCCCGCTGGACAGCAACGCCAACAGCACGTTGCCGATGGCGTTGTTGGACCGGGCCAACCGGGCCCGCAGCCGCGCCATCCGGCCACGGGCGGAGGCCGGCTTCTCCATCGTGGGTGTCGCCGGCTCCGGCTCGACCTCCACCGCCACGCCACCGCCGGTGTCCGGCACCGGCTCACCAGGCTCACCCGGTGGCCGCTCACGATCCTCCGCCCCCTCCTCCGGCAGCGCGCTCGGCGGCCGCTCGACGGTTTTGGTGTCCCCCGGGCCGCGGCGTCCGCCACCCCGGCGCACCAGGCCAACGATGATGGCCAACCCGGCCAGGGCCACCACGGTGGCGACGGTCAGGTACTCCCACAAACTATCCACGCCGGTTATTGTCACAGACCGTGGCGGGTCAGCTCCCGACGGTGTGGGTGCCCCGATCAGGTCGCGGGGCCTGCCGGGCACGGTCGGCCCCGTGGCGACGTCGGGCGGCCGCCAACAGGTGCTCTCCCTCCGGGGTCAGCACATCCCGCCCGTCGCGGCGCGCCTCCACGGCCACAAAGCCGACGACGAGCCCCCCGAGTGCCACGCATACGAGCATGGCCAGCACTAACGCGATCATGGTCACAATCGTGCAA
Source organism: uncultured Ornithinimicrobium sp. (assembly GCA_964450585.1). Lineage (GTDB taxonomy): Bacteria > Actinomycetota > Actinomycetes > Actinomycetales > Dermatophilaceae > Ornithinicoccus. The sequence continues at coordinate 38 of CAYVEH010000104.1, read as the reverse complement.
CGATCTGGCCGACGAGCCAAATCACCATGCCGTGTCGG
>CAYVEH010000103.1:0-9337 GCA_964450585.1 uncultured Ornithinimicrobium sp. | reverse complement strand
CCTCTGGGGTGACCCTCTCCCAGGGTCGGCCCCGTGGCCCGGGGATGGTGGCGACAGTCGCCGCCGGGTATCCGGCGCCGGCCCTGCTGGGACTTGCCTCGGCCTGGCTGTTGGCGCAGGGGTATGCCGTGGGCTGGCTCTGGCTGATGGTTGGCCTGTGCGCCGTGATGCTGATCCAGATCCGCAACTTCTACGGGCTCTGGGTGCTGCTGGTCGCCGGCGTGGTGGTCGGCGGCGCGAGCTGGTGGCTGCCCGCCGAGGCCGCCGGGTGGTTGGCCCACCTGCTGGTCTGGGCGCTCCTGCTGGCCGCCCCTCGGTCGGTGGTGGAGCTGCAGCGGCTGCGTCAGCGCGGCGCCACCGCAGGATCGGATGTCGACCAACTGAGCCGGTTGACCGGCATACCGGCGTTGCTGTGGATCGGTCTCTTCTGGGTGATCTGCGTGGCCTGCCTGATCGGCGGGGCGTTGCTCCTGCTGCCGTGAGGACACCGACACTCGTCACAGCACCCACGGCGTCCCCGCATGCGCGGCCCAGCGATCGGGCCACCAACCGCGTCTTAGAGCACGTTCGGCTGCTTACAGCCTGCTGTTGCCTGCTGTCAGAACGCTAACCTGCTGCAAGTTGCCGGCGTGGTGAGTCGCACTCACGCCGGACGGCAGGGCCACACCGATCGCCGGGAGCCGATCTACAGGATGAAGCGGAACAGCGGGCTGTCCGGTGGGATCCGCTCCACCTCGATGGGGCTGGTCTCCATCCGGTCCAGCACCGGTTGCAGGTCCCCGGGTGCCCCGAGCTCGATGCCGACCAGTGCCGGCCCGGTCTCCCGGTTGTTGCGCTTGGTGTACTCGAACAGCGCGATGTCGTCGTCGGGTCCGAGCACGTCGTGCAGGAAGCCGCGCAGGGCACCGGGCTCCTGCGGGAAGTCGACCAGGAAGTAGTGCTTGCGCCCCTCGTGCACGAGCGCCCGCTCGGCGATCTCGGCATACCGCAGGACGTCGTTGTTGCCGCCGGAGACCACGACGACGACAGTCTGACCAGGCTGTATGCCGAGGGTCGGCAGGGCCGCCGCGGCCAGTTCGGCCCGGCCGTCCTGCACGCGGCGGTCTACCCAGCTGACTCCGCCGGGTAGGGAGCAACCGCCGACCCCGAGGTCGCGCCGACACGTGACCGCCACCGATTGCCGCACCGCGCCGCCAATCAGGCATTCCCTCATGAGGCAACGAAGCGATTCTTTCGGGCATCATTCTGGAGTCAACGGGCCGTTTCGTGGGCGCTTAGGTGGATCTCATCGGGTCTTGACAGGTCACGCTCACTGTGCCACAGTGCAACCGTGCCCGACTCACAGGGGGTAGGGCCATCGAGTGCAAAGGAGCACGGACATGGGGAAGAGCCTGCAAAGAGTCTGGGGTGGTCTTGCTGCGGGTCTGCTGTTGACGGCAAGTCTCGGTGCCGGCCTTGCGAATGCAACGACCGATTCGGGGACAGTTGCTTGCGGCGCGAACCACGCGGGCGTGTGGGGAGTTCAGAATGTCGCCAGTAACCGCATGACCACCAAGGTGCGGACTCAAGTGGTCTATTCTGGGACTGGAAAGACCTCAGATTTGAGTGCATCTACTCTCACGGGGACGCAGCCGTGGAATGCAAGTTCGGCCTCGCTCAATACCTCCTCAACCAAGGGTGCCTGTCTCCCGTAGTCGCCAGATGCCTCATCTGAAGGCGAGTAGGCCGCTGGCCTACATAATGGGAGGGTTCTGATGTCCTGGAGGCGTATCTCCTTCGCGATCTTCTTGGCTGGGTCTCTGGTTGGGTGTTCACCTGGTGGAGGTTCATCCGATGGTGACGGTGAGACCCCCTCGGGGGGTGCCACCGTCGAAGAGTGGGATGCGAGACTGTGGGTGCCCCCCTTGCGCGTCGAACCCGAAGATTTGTCAGAGGACGAGAGGATGGCTCGACGGGCCCAGTGGCTTGAGGAGAACGCCAATGTGCCGAACCCGCCCGACGTGAGTCTCGTTGCCTGGACGAGTTCGTACGCCGAGCACGGACGACTTGTCACGGAGTGTCTCGGTGAAGCGGGATTCCCTGGCATTTGGGACGGGGCAGGCGGACGTTACTTCGATCCTCCGGTCCCCGAATCACAGGAAAAGGCTCTAAATCTCGCCACCTACATTTGTGAGGCTCAGTACTCGCTCGATCCGCGCATCTTGAGAGACGTGGGCGAGGATCAGGCTGCTGTCATGTTCGACTACTGGACGGAATATTATATTCCGTGCATGGAAGCGCATGGTCACCCAATGAATCTGTATAGAGAGGGTGCCCCGAGTCGAGAGGCGTATATCGCTGAGTACTCCGGATCCGATAGGATTGAATGGACTCCGTACTTGGCATCGGATTCCCTCCCGCGTGAAGAGCAGCAGAACATTGAGAGCGTGTGTCCTCGAATGCCTCCTGAAGAGTTCATGTACGGAATGTGAGTGAGGTCGTGGAGTTAATGGATGCGTCGCGCTAAGGGACCGCTGGGGTTGCTGCTCGCCGTTGTGCTCCTGGTGGTTGTGGCGGTAGGAGCGTTCTGGGCGGGTCGGGTCACTATGCAGACGGATGATGCAGAGTCGTCCACGCCTCAGAAACCTGCCGAGGTGACGGTGGTCGAGCAGACCTTGGGGCGAGTCATTACGCTGACGACGACGGTGAGACGCCCGAGTGTTCCGTTGGCGCGCAACAACTTGGCCGGGGTGGTCACGTGGGTGAGCAGTCCTGACACGGAGGATTACGCTTCGGGTGACGAGCTGTACCGGGTGGGTGACACGCCGGTCGTCGTGGTGGAGGGCGACACCCCCTTTTGGCGTGACCTGGCGGACGGGGATCGCGGAGCTGATGTCCTGCAGGTTGAGCGCCTTCTGGCACAGAAGGGGGCTTCGTTGGAGCCTGATCAGGTGTGGGATGAAGCCACAACGCGCGCCGCTCAAGCCTGGCAGGCCGAACAGGGAGTCGCGGAGACGGGCTCGTTCCCGCTGGGGTCGTTGTTAGCAACGGCGACATCACCGGTGACCTTGGCCTTAGATCGGGATCTGGCCAGGCCCGGGGAGATCCTGTCGGGGGGCGAGGCTGTGGTCACGGTTGCTGACGGGGATCCGACCTTTGTGATGGAGGTGACCGAGGACCAGGCCGCCCTTGTCCCCATGGGCACGACGGTGTCCGTGCAGGGCGACGACATGGAGTGGCCTGGGGTCGTCAGCGAGGCCAGCACCACGGAAGAAGGGCTGACGGCCCTGGTGCTCACCGCACCCGATGGGGGGCTTGTCTGTGGGCAGAACTGCGCGTCGATCCCTTCCACGGGGGACACCTATCTCATGACTGAGGTTGCCGTGGTGCCACCTGTGACAGCGCCGGTCGTGCCGGTTGCGGCACTGACCACCGAGGCCGACGGCACCACCACGGTCCAGCGCGTGGCGGGTGGCACGGTCGACGACCAGCCCGTGACCGTGCTGGCTGTGTCTGATGGGCTCGCTGCGGTGGAGGGAGTGACCGCGGGAGATCGCGTGCGAGTCTTTGGGGAGCCCGGCGCACCGCAGAGTACGCCCGGCCAGGAGGACCCGCCCGTCCCGGCGCCCGACGACTCCCTGGCCACGACCGGCGGGCCGTGACTCAGCGATGCTGCGTATCCAGGACCTGCGGTTCAGGTACCGCCATAGCTCCCAAGAACTCTTTGACGGGCTGACGCATTCCTTTGAAACCGGGCGAGTCACAGCGCTGACTGGCCCTTCTGGTCGGGGCAAGTCCACGCTGCTGTACGTCCTGGGGCTAATGCTGTCGCCATCCTCGGGCCACGTCTACCTCGGGGGCGTCACGGCCTCGGCCCTGCCAGACCGTGCTCGCTCCGCGCTGCGTGCGCAGCAATTGGGGTTCGTCTTCCAGGACGCAGAACTGGACCCGGCCCGGACCATCGTCGAGTCCGTCATCGAACCGGGGCTCTATGCCGGAGGTGATCTGGCCACGTTGCGCACCAGAGCTGGCGAGCTCCTCGGGACCTTCGGTCTGGCCCATCGGGCCGACCATCGACCCGGGCAAATCTCGGGTGGCCAGGCGCAACGGGTCGCAGTCTGCAGGGCACTTGTGAACACCCCCGATGTGGTGCTCGCTGACGAGCCGACCGGCAACCTTGACCCCGACAACGCTGCGCTCGTGATAGACGCGCTGGATCACGCGGCCGCTGAGGGACGCACCGTGGTGATCGCCACCCACGACCCCTATGTGGTGGGCCGTGCAGATGAGGTCGTGACCCTGTGAGGTGGGCCCATCTCATTCGTGAGGCGTTGGTCTCAGCCAGATCAGCACCGGTGCCGTCCGCACTGCTCCTGCTCGTCGTTGCGGCCATGTGTTGCGCTTCGGTCCTCACCGTCGGTCGACAGGCGGCAGCAGAGACCGCCCTGGCCGAGCAGCTCTCCGGCCCAGAGGCCCGAACCCTGACGGTGAGCGACACCCGCGGAGGGGTCTTGACCGGCTCCACAGTGCTCACTTTGGCAGACCTGTCCGGGACCTCATCGGTCGTGGCACGGGAGAGAGTGTGGGACGCAGCGAACGGGGCACTTGGACAGGGGGCTCAACCAGTTGCGGTGGTTGGCTTGCACGGGCGGGTCGAGACAGCGCTCACGCTAGAGAAAGGTCGCTGGCCACAGCGAGGGGAAGCCATCGTGCCCACCAAGTTGCTCTCCACCCTGAGACTTGACCAGCCAGTTGGTTTCCTTGAGTCAGGCGATGGACGACAGTGGCAGGTCGTCGGGTCCTTCGCGGCGCGGGCACCCTTCTCCGACCTCGACTCCATGGCGGTCTCCCTGCCGGAGACCACGGCAGCCACGCAGATTCAGCAGGTGCGGCTGGTGGCCGAGTCACGTGAACAAGCCGAACCGATGCGGGCGGCTGCACTCGCGGTGATCGCCGGCGATCCTTCGGCCGTGCAGGTGAGCGGCCCGGCGGCTGCTGCCGAGACGACAGCAGCCGCCATGGCGCAACTCACTGCCTTCGGTCGTGAATTGATGCTCCTGATTCTCGGCGCGGGCGCGTTCCTCGTCGCGGTGGTGGTGTTGGCCGATGTCCTGATTCGGCGGCGCGATCTCGGTCGCCGGCGAACGTTGGGGATCACTAGGGGCGACCTGGTCCTGCTTGTTGCGCTCCGGACGGCGGTTGCGGCCACTGCAGGTGCCCTCCTGGGTGCTGGGTTGGCCTATCTCTGGCTCCTCCGTGAGGGGGTGGGCGTGCCGGCTGACTTCGTGGGGGCGGTGGCGCTCCTGGCGGCGCTCACTGCGGTGATTGCGTGCATCCTGCCGGCCGCCTTTGCGGCAGCCCGTGACCCCGTCGAGGTGATGCGGACGCCGTGATGCCGACCGGCCGCTCCAGCGGATGCGATCGGGTGCTCAGAGGATGAAGCGGAACAGCGGGCTGTCCGGCGGGATGGGTTCGACCTCGATGGGGCTGGTCTCCATCCGGTCCAGCAGCGGTTGCAGGTCCTCGGGCGAGCCGAGCTCGATGCCGACCAGTGCCGGCCCGGTCTCCCGGTTGTTGCGCTTGGTGTACTCGAACAGCGCGATGTCGTCGTCGGGTCCGAGCACGTCGTGCAGGAAGCCGCGCAGGGCACCGGGCTCCTGCGGGAAGTCGACCAGGAAGTAGTGCTTGCGCCCCTCGTGCACGAGCGCCCGCTCGGCGATCTCGGCATACCGCAGGACGTCGTTGTTGCCGCCGGAGACCACGACGACGACAGTCTGACCAGGCTGTATGCCGAGGGTCGGCAGGGCCGCCGCGGCCAGGGCCCCGGCGGGCTCGGTGATGATCCCCTCGGTCTGATAAAGCGCGAGCATCTCGACACAGACCTGTCCCTCAGGGACCGCGACCAGCTCGGCCTGGCCGTCGCGCACGATCGGGAAGGTGTGGTCGCCGGCCCGGCGCACGGCGGCACCGTCGACGAAGGGGTCGATGTCGTCCAGGGTCACCGGGCTGCCCGCCGACAGGGCCGCCGCCATGCTCGCCGCACCGGCGGGCTCCACCCCGATGACGCGGCTGTCCGGGTCCTGCTCGCGCAGCCAGGCGAGGCCGCCAGCGAGCAGGCCGCCACCACCCACCGGGACCACCAGGACGTCGGGCGCGTGACCGAGCACCCCGACGATCTCGCGGGTGACGGTGCCCTGGCCGGCGATGGTCATCGGGTGATCGAAGGCCGGGACCAGCGTGGCGCCCGTGCCCTCGGCGTCCTGCGCCGCTGCGGCCGCTGCGGCGTCATAGGTCGATCCGGTCACGACGATCTCGACGAATTCGCCACCGATGGCGGCGACCCGGTTACGCTTTTGCCGCGGGGTGGTCCGGGGCAGGAAGATCCGGGCGCTGACCTCGAGGGTGGCGCAGGCGAAGGCGACACCCTGGGCGTGGTTCCCGGCGCTCGCGCACACCACGCCGCGCGAGCGGGTGTCCTCGTCGAGCTGAGAGATCAGGTTGAGCGCGCCACGGTTCTTGTAGGAGCGGACCGGTTGCTGGTCCTCCCGCTTGAGCAGCACCTTGGCGCCGGTCGCCTCGGACAGTCGGCGGCTGCGGGTGAGCGGGGTGATGCTGACCAGGCCCTGGAGCCGCTGGGCGGCCTCGTCCACGTCGGCCGCGGTGACCGTGGCGTCCGTGGGGGCGCGCCCGTGCTCGGCCGCAGGGACATCTGTGGGTGCCGAGTTGGTCATGCTTCATGGTGTCACGCGGAAGCGCACCGTCCGGGTTCGGGCCTACGGTCTCACTATGGCTATTGCGACTTGCGCCCGCTGAGCGAAACGAGTGTGACAGTGCTGTTATATTAGTGCTGTGACATCGACCGATCCCACCACTGCCGGATACTGGCGGCCCCTGCGCGAGGTGCAGGAGCTCATGGAGCAGGGCATCTCCCAGCTGTATGAGCAGCGCGGCGTGCAGGGTCTACGCCCGCGCTTCGCCTACCCGCTGATCCGGCTCGCGCACACCGGGCCGCTGACCATCAAGGCGCTCGCCGAGAGCCTGGAGCTCACGCACTCGGCCGTCAGCCAGACGGTGTCGGCGCTGCGTGCCGAGGGCCTGGTCGAGACGGTTCCCGGCGACGATGCCCGCACCCGGGTCATCGAACTGACCGACCGCGGCCGCGACCTGGTGCCCTTCCTGGAGGACGAGTGGCGCGCCACCGAGGCGGCCGCCGTCGAGCTCGATGCCGCCCTGCCGGTCTCACTGGCCGAGTTCACCGCAGCGATACATGCCCAGCTGGAGCAGCGACCCTTCTTCGACCGGATCGTGGACCACCTGCAGGACACCCAGTGACCCTCACCAAGGGTCTGCTCGATGTGACGCCGTTGCGCTCGAGCCCGGCCTATCGGCGGCTCTGGGGCAGCAGCATGTTCGGGGCGTTCGGCGGGCAGATCGCGGTCGTGGCGGTGCTCTTCCAGGCCTGGGAGCTGACCCACAGCCCGTTCTGGACCGGGGCGATCGGCCTGGCCAATGCCATCCCCCTGGTGATCTTCGGGCTGATCGGCGGCGCCCTTGCCGACGCGGTGGACCGTCGCAGCCTGGTGCGCTGGGCCACCATCGGCCAGGCCCTCGCCGGACTTGCGTTGGCGGCTCAGGCGCTCGCCGGCGTCGAGTCCCTCTGGCTGGTACTGGCGCTGGTCTCCGCCCAGGGGGCCGCCAGCGCGATCGGTGCGCCGGCCCGTCGTGCGTTCATCCCCCGACTGCTGGCACCCGAGCAGGTCGGCGCGGGCATCGCGCTGCAACTGATGACCTTCCAGGGGGCGATGCTGCTTGGGCCGGCCCTCGGCGGCCTGATCATCGGGCAGTGGGGCGTGGGGGTCTGCTATCTGGTCTTCGCGGGACTGGTGGTGCTCTCGCTCTATGGCATCGTCCGGCTGCCTCCGATGCCGCCCGGCGAAGGGGCTGCCCGACCCGGGTGGCGCTCCACCGTTGAGGGCTTCCGTTATGTCGTGCACCGCCCGGTCCTGAGCGGGTCATTCGCCAGCGACCTCGCCGCCACCCTGTTGGCGATGCCGGTGGCGCTGTTCCCGCTGGTCAACGAGCTGCGCTTCGGCGGGGACCCGGAGACCCTCGGACTGTTCCTGTCCTGCATCGCCGTCGGTGGCCTGGTCGCCAGCCTGTTCTCCGGCCTGGTCACCCGCGCCGACCGACCCGGCCCCATCCAGCTCGGTGCCGCTGCGGTGTGGGGCCTGGCCCTGGCCGGCTTCGGCCTGTCCGGGTCGCTGTGGCTGGCCCTGGGGCTGCTCGCGGTGGCCGGGGCCGCCGACACCGTCTCGGTGACCTCGCGCGGCCTGATGGTCCAGCTTGCCACCCCCGACAGCCACCGCGGCCGGGTGTCTGCGGTGGACCATGTCGTCGGCGTCGCCGGCCCCGACGTCGGCAACTTCCGGGCCGGGGTGGTCGCGGGCATCTCAAGTGCGCCAGTGGCCCTGGCGACCGGCGGCCTCGCGTGTGCGGCCGTGGTCGCGTGGATCGCGCTGCGCAACCGCCAACTGCGCGACTTCAGCATCAGGCGAACACGTGATGTTTTGATGCATTCGCTATGATGTTAAGATGAGATATGCGCACGACGTTGACTATTGACGACGGGCTATTGGCCGAGGCCAAGGTCCTGGCGGCTCGCGGACACCGGACGATCGGCTCGGTGGTGGAGGAGGCGTTGCGGTTGCTTCTGGAGGAGCATGCTCGCCGAGCCAGCCTCGACGGCAACCACACTCTGCCGACGTTCGAACCGGCCGACCCGAGTGTTCGCGAGGGCATCGACCTGCTGGACCGCGAGAGCCTCGCGGAGGTCCTCGACGACAACACGTTGAACTCACGGGTCTGACGTGCTGATCCTGGACGTCAATGTCTGCCTGGATGCGTTCCGCCCCACTGCTTCGGCGGAAGCGGGCCGGGTCGGCGCATGGCTCGCGCCACGCCTGACTGGGGATGAGCAGATCGGCGTCAGTGAGTTCGTGCTCTCGGCAATGATCCGCATCGCAACTCATCCGCGGATTTACGCCGAACCGGCCCCGGTGGCGGCCGCCCTGGGGTTCGCAGACGCACTGCTCGAGGCTCCGGCCACGACCGTGGTCCGACCCGGCAGCCGCCACTGGCAGTTGTTCAGCGGCCTGGCGCAAACCTACGACCTGCGGGGGAATCACATACCCGACGCCTACCTCGCGGCCCTCGCGCTCGAACACAAGGCGACCTTCGTGACCCGCGACCGAGCCATCGGGCGCTTCCCGGGGCTGCGCACGCTCGACCCGGCCGACGCTCAGCCCGCGTCGGGCGCGGGGTAGCCGCCCTCCGGCATCGGGTGCATCTGGCTCATCCG
>CAYVEH010000102.1:0-9350 GCA_964450585.1 uncultured Ornithinimicrobium sp. | reverse complement strand
GCGCGGCCATCTCCTTCTTGGTGTGCAGCATCTGCTCGGCCTGGATCTTGATGTCACTGGCCGTGCCGCCGATGCCACCGGAGGGCTGGTGCATCATCACCTTGGCGTGCGGGGTGGCAAAGCGCTTGCCGGGGGCCCCCGCGGAGAGCAGGAACTGCCCCATCGAGGCGGCCAGGCCCATGGCGACGGTCGCCACGTCGTTGGGCACCCACTTCATGGTGTCGTAGATCGCCATCCCGGCACTGACCGAGCCACCGGGTGAGTTGATGTAGAGCCAGATGTCTTTCTCCGGGTCCTCCGCCGCCAGGAGCAGCAACTGGGCGCAGATCGCGTTGGCATTGTCGTCCCGCACGTCCGAGCCGAGGAAGATGATCCGTTCCTTCAGGAGGCGGTTGTAGATCTGGTCGTCCAGGCCGGCCACCGGTCGTTCGTTGGCCGCGACGATCTCGCTAGTGCTCACCATCTGCTCCATCTCATCGCTGGGAGTCGCGACCTGGGCCGCGTCCTTCGTCAGTGACCCTAACGTCCGGTCACGGCCGGGTAGTCCTGCGGGCCGGTCGTGTTCGCCCTGAGCGCAGCCGACCGATCCTGAGCGCAGCCGACCGATGTGGACCACGATCTGGGGGTATGCCGTGGGGCCCGGGAAATCCGGCAGGAGCAGGCCTCCCTCGACGGGCTCACGGCATACCAGCCGCCTGGCTCCGGTGCGATGACGAACGCGGGCTGCCGGGGATCCCCGGCAGCCCGCGTCGTGATGTGGTCGGATCGATCAGGCCTGGTCGGCCTCGTCCTGCTCCGCCTCATCCTGGGAGTCTGCGGCATCCTCGGCGTCGGGAGAGTCAGCAGAGTCGTCGCTGTCAGCAGAGTCCTCGGAGTCGGACGAGTCAGCAGAGTCGTCGCTGTCCGCGCTGTCCTGGGAGTCAGCAGCACTGTCACCGGGGCCGGACTGGGCCGAGGCCTCGTCCTCCTCACCGGTCTCGATCTCGTTGAGGTCGATCTCGTTGCCCTCGGTGTCCTTGACGGTCACCGTCTCCAGCACGGAGGCCAGCGCCTTGCGGCGGCCCACCTCGGCCATCATGCCGGGCACCTGGTTCTGCTGGTCCAGCTGCTGGGCGAACTCGTTGGGGTTCATCCCGTACTGCTGGGCGGCCATGATGAGGTACTCGACCAGCTCCTGCTGGCCGACCTGGATCTCGTCACGCTCAACCAGCTTGTCCAGCAGCAGCTGCGTGCGCACCGCCTTCTGGGTGCTCTCGGTGACCTCGGCGCGGTGCTCGTCGTCCTCCAGGCGCCCCTCCTTCTCCAGGTGGTTGTGCACCTCCTCCTCGACGACTGAGTCCGGCACCGGGATGTCGACCAGCTCCAGCATCTGGTCCAGCACCTTGTCGCGGGCCTGCACGCCCTGCTCGAATTTGGCACCCTGCTCGGACTGCTGCCGCAGGTCGGCCATCAACTCCTCGAAGGTGTCGAACTCGGAGGCCAACTGGGCGAACTCGTCGTCCGGCTCGGGCAGCTGCCGCTCCTTGACCGACTGCAGCACCAGGGTGATCTGGGCGTCCTCGCCGGCCTTGTCACCACCGGCCAGCGGAGCGGTGAACTCGACGGTGTCCCCGGCGGAGTGGCCGATGAGAGCCTCGTCCATCCCCTCCAGCATGGTGCCGGAGCCGATCTCGTACGAGATGCCCTCGGCGGTGTCGACCTGCTCGCCGTTGACGGTGGCGCTGATGTCCACGGAGGTGAAGTCACCGTCCTGGGCGGGGCGGTCCACCCCGACCAGCGTGCCGAAGCGGGCACGCAGGTTGTCCAGGCGGGTCTGCACGTCCTCCTCGTCGACGGTCACGGGGTCGACCTCGACGGTGATCGTGCTGAAGTCGGGCAGCTCGAAGGAGGGCACCACGTCCACCTCGGCCTCGAACTTCAGCTGCTGCTCGGCCTCCAGCGGCAGCTCGGTCACGTTGACCTCCGGCTGCCGCATCGGGGTGAGGTCGTTCTCGGCCATCGCCTGGGCGTAGTACTCCCCCAGGGCGTCGTTGACGGCTTCCTGCACCACCGTGCCGCGGCCGAACCGCTGGTCGATGATCCGGTTCGGCACCTTGCCACGGCGGAAGCCCGGGACATTGACCTGCTGCCCGATGGTCTTGTAGGCCGCATCCATCCGGGGCGCTAGCTCCTCGGAGGTGACCTCCACGCTCAGCTTCACCCGGGTCGGGCTCAGGGTCTCGACGGCACTCTTCACTGTTGCGGCACTCCAGAATCTGGTCGTTGACGTTCGGGTCCAGGGATGCACCCACCGGCAGGGCAACGCGCCGGTCGGGCCGGCATACTCCACGCGGTCGGCACCGGCAACAGGGCAGCCGGACACCCATAGATCGACCCATGGTAATGGGTCGGGGTAGCCGGATTCGAACCGGCGGCCTTCCGCTCCCAAAGCGGACGCGCTACCAAGCTGCGCCATACCCCGTCTGTGCACCCGGCCAGTCGTCGTTTCGGAGACTGCGCGGGTGGGCAGTACAGTAGTCCCTCGCAGGCCGGGATCCATACCGGCCACCCGCGGGTGTAGCTCAATGGTAGAGCCCCAGTCTTCCAAACTGGTTACGCGAGTTCGATTCTCGTCACCCGCTCCACGATCGGCCGGTAGGCCGTGCGCTCGCCCGCCGGTCCGGCCCGCGGCGCTCAGGCCACCAGCAGCAGCGACAGCGCCGCGGTGTCGGCGTCCCCCTGCGGGTCCACCCCGGTCCGGCTGTCCATCCGGGTGATCGTGCCCTCCCGGTCCGCCTCCACCCACGCGGCCCGGTGGTCCAGGCCCAGGTCGGGCACCCCCGGCAGCAGGATGCAGCCCGACGCCGTCTCGTAGGAGGGCACCGAGCTGACCGTACTGGCCGGTGGGTGCAATACCGCCAGGCCCGGCGGGAGGTGCTCGGCGAACTGGCCGGGCACCAACGGGTGCTCCCCCAGCAACTGCCCCTCGGCGGCCACCCACCCGATCACGCCGCTGGGCCCGTTCTCGGGGACCTCCTCCACGACCCGGTAGACGGTGCTGCCCTGCGGCAGCATCCCGGGCATGGCGGCCATCTGCACGGCCAGCAGCAGGAACTGGGCCCACTCGACCGGGTCCTCCGGCCAGCGGTGCAGCAGCAGGAACCCGGACAGGTACCCGCCGTCGTGCAGCGGGGCGACCTCGACTGGTGGGAGCTCATTGGGTGCCATGACGACCTCCTGCCGGACCCGAGAATGACCCGTGGCTTCCAGACTGCCACGCTTGCCTGGGTTGGGGAGGTTGCCCTCGACACGCTGGGCGATGTGTGTCACCTTGGTGCGGTCAGGCCGAGGAAATCGGCACCGGAACACAGGAAGGCATCACTTCATGGGGTTCATGGACAAGGTGACCGGCGCAGCTGAGCAGCACCAGGACAAGATCGGTCAGGTCGTCGACGAGCACGGCGAGCAGATCGACCAGGGCATCGACCAGGCTGCCGACTTCGCCGACGACAAGACCGGCGGGAAGTACTCCGAGCAGATCGACCAGGGTGCCGACCGGGTGCGCGACGGTATCGACGGCCTCGGCAGTGGCGGCGCCGAGGAGGAGAATCCGGCCTGATCCTGCCGCACGATCCTTGCCAGCCCCCGGCCACCCAGGCCGGGGGCTGGTCTGTGCTCGCAGCGACAGTGTGCGGTCCCAGCCCTCGACAGATGGCCGGTTGGTGTGCCACGTTGGCTGTCTCAGGGCCGGTCAGTTGGCCGGCATCACACACAGGAGGAACTGCGATGGGTCTCATGGACAAGATCACCGGCGCGTTCAACCAGAACAAGGACAAGGTCGCTGACGCCGTCGACCAGCACGGCGACACCATCGACCAGGGCATCGAGAAGGCCGGCGACTTCATCGACGACAAGACCGGCGGTCAGTATGCCGACAAGGTGGACCAGGGGCAGGACAAGGTCCGGGAGGGGCTGGACACGCTGGACGGCCAGCAGGACGACTTCGCCTCAGGAGCCGAGGCCGCCCCGTCAACGACGGAATCGACGGGCATGGATCAGCCCGGCCCGGACGAGCCCGGCGCGGACGAGCCCGGCGCGGACGGGCCCTCCGCCGAGGACCCCCGGCCCTAGTCGTTTGGCAGGTCCGGCAGAGTCCCGTCGGCCTCGTAGGCGGTCACCATGTCGATCCGCCGCTGGTGCCGCTCGGCTCCGGTGAAGGGTGTTGCCAGGAACGTGAGGACCATCGCCTTGGCGTCCTCCACCGACGTCATCCGGGCACCGATGGAGAGGACCTGGGCGTTGTTGTGCTCCCGGGCCAGGGTCGCCAGCTCCACGGTGTGGCACAGCGCCGCACGGATCCCGGTGACCTTGTTGGCCGCCATCTGCTCACCGTTGCCGGAGCCGCCCAACACGATGCCGAGCGAGCCGGGGTCCTGCGCCACGCCGGCGGCGGCGCGCAACACGAACACCGGGTAGTCGTCCTGCGCGTCGTAGGTCAGGGGTCCGTGGTCACGGACCTCATGGCCCTGTGCCTGCAGCCACGGCACCAGTTCGCGCTGCAACTCGTAGGCCGCGTGGTCGCCGCCGATGTGGATGCGCACTGATCTCTCCTCAGCTGAAGTCCGGTCGCGCATCGCGGGTGCGCTTGAGTTCGTAGAAGCCGGGGGTCCCCGCGACCAGGACACAACCGTCCCACAACTGTCCGGCTGCCTCTCCCTTGGGCGCCGGGGTGATCACCGGGCCGAAGAAGCTGACCCCGTTCACCGCCACCACCGGAGTACCGACGTCGTCACCGACCAGGTCGATGGCCCGCTGGTGGCTCGCCCGCACCGCCTCGTCGACCTCCTGACTGTCGGCATACCGGGCCAGCTCGGTGGGCAGCCCGGCCTCCTCCAGGGCCTCGGTGATGATGCTGGCCAGGTCCTTGCTGCCGCGGCCCTCCGGGTGGATCCGGCGCCCGATGCCGTCATAGAGGGCCTTGCGGGTGCTGTTGCCCCCGTCCTCCCCGGGGTGCTGCTGGGCGGCTGCCGTGATCACCCGCACCGGTGCCCACGCCCGCTCCATCAGAGCCGCGTAGTCCTCGTCCAGGTCCCGGCCCTGATTCAGCACCGACAGGCTCATCACCGACCAGGTGATGTCCAGGTCGCGCACCTGCTGCGCCTCCAGCAACCAGCGGGAGGTCATCCACGCCCAGGGGCAGACCGGGTCGAACCACATCTCGGCCGAGGTCCGGGCCGCGGCGGTGTCACTGCTCGTCATGGGTGTGCTCATGGCACCATCGTTGCAGCCCGCGCGAGACGTATCGCGCCGACCCCACCCCGCACAGGAGTTGCTGCATGCCCGGACAGAACCTGACCCGCGACGAGGCCGCTGCCCGATCGGCGGTGATCACCACCGAGGCGTATGCCGTGTCGTTGGACCTCACCACCGGCCCGGAGACCTTCCGCACCGTCACCACCGTGGAGTTCGGGGCGCAGCAGGGGGCGGAGAGCTTCATCGACCTCATCGCCCACTCGGTGGAGTCGATCATCCTCAACGGCGAGTCCCTGGACCCGGCTGAGCACTTCGCCGACTCCCGCATCCGCCTGCCCCAGTTGGCGGAGCAGAACACCCTCACCGTGGATGCGACCGGGACGTACATGAACACCGGGGAGGGGCTGCACCGGTTCGTGGACCCCACTGACGGCGAGGTCTATCTCTACACCCAGTTCGAGGTGCCCGATTCCCGCCGCGTCTTCGCGGTCTTCGAGCAGCCCGACCTGAAGGCCACCTTCCAGTTCACGGTGACCGCCCCGGCGCACTGGCAGGTGATCTCCAACCAGCCGACCCCCGAGCCGGTGGCCGCAGGACGCAAGCCCGGCGCCGGGCAGCTCAGCGCCGCCGACGCCGCGGCCGGCGAGCAGCCCGAGGGCGACATCGCGACCTGGACGTTTGAGCCCACGCCCCGGATCTCCTCCTACATCACCGCCCTGGTGGCCGGGCCGTATGCCGTGGTGCGCGATGAGGTGGCCACCCGGGCCGGGACGATCCCGCTGGGCGTCTTCTGCCGCTCCTCGATGCGCCAGCACCTGGACGCCGAGAACGTGCTGGCAGTCACCAAGGCCGGCTTCAGCTTCTTCGAGGAGGAGTTCGACCAGCCGTACCCGTTCACCAAGTACGACCAGATCTTCACCCCGGAGTACAACATGGGGGCGATGGAGAACGCCGGGTGCGTCACCATCGTCGAGCAGTACGTCTTCCGCGGGAAGGTCACCGAGTCGATCATCGAGCGGCGGGCGCTGACGATCCTGCACGAGCTGGCGCACATGTGGTTCGGTGACCTGGTCACCATGAAGTGGTGGGACGACCTGTGGCTGAACGAGTCGTTCGCGGAGTGGGCCTCGACCACCTGCCAGGCGGAAGCGACTCAGTGGACCGATGCCTGGACCACGTTTGCTACTGCGGAGAAGGGGTGGGCCTACCGGCAGGACCAGCTCTCCTCCACCCACCCCATCGCCGCGGACATGGTCGACCTGGCCGCGGTGGAGGTGAACTTCGACGGGATCACCTACGCCAAGGGCGCCTCAGTGCTCAAACAGCTGGTGGCGTACGTGGGGCGCGAGCCGTTCCGGGACGGACTGCGGGCGTACTTCGCCAAGCACGCCTGGGGCAACACCACGCTGTCCGACCTGTTCACCGAGTTGGAGGCCACCTCCGGGCGGGACCTGCGGACCTGGAGCCGGCTGTGGCTGGAGACCGCTGGGGTGAACACGCTGACACCGGTGCTGCAGGTCCAGGACGGCACCATCACCGCCGCCTCGATCGCCCAGACGGCCCCGCCGGAGTGGCCCACGCTGCGCCCGCACCGCCTGGCCGTTGGGTGCTACGACCTGCAGGACGGCGCCTTCGTGCGCACCCACCGCATTGAGCTGGACGTCGATGGGGCCTCCACCGAGGTGCCCGGGCTCGTCGGCCGACCGATGCCGGACCTGCTGCTGGTCAACGACGACGACCTGGCCTACGCCAAGATCCGCCTCGATGAGGCCTCGCTGGCCACCGCGCTGGCCCAGCCGCGGGCGCTGGTGGAGTCCCTCCCCCGGTCCCTGGTGCTGGCTGCCGCCTGGGACATGACCCGGGACGGGGAGATGGCCGCCACCGATTACGTGCAGCTGGCACTGCAGGCGGTGGCGTTCGAGACCGAGTCGACCCTGCTGCGGGTGCTCATCCAGCAGTTGAGCACCGCGGCGCTGAGCTACACCGCCCCGACGCACCGGCAGCAGGTGATCCGGGATGTCGAGGTGGCGTTGCGGGAGGCGACCCTGGCCGCGGCGCCCGGCTCGGATGCTCAGCTGCAGTTGCTCACCGCCTGGGCCTCCTTCGCCCAGACCCACGAGTCGCTGTCGCTGGTGCGGGCGCTGCTAGCCGGCGAGGAGACTCTGGAGGGACTCACGGTCGACCAGGACATCCGCTGGACCTTGCTGACGTCGTTGGTCACGGCCGGGGCCGCGGACCAGAGGGACATCGAGGCCGAGCGCTCCCGGGACAACACCGCCACCGGTCGGGAGAAGGCTGCCCGCGCACTGGCGGCCCGGCCCACGGTCGAGGCCAAGGCTCAGGCCTGGCACGCGGCGATGGAGAGCGACGAGTTGCCCAACGCGGTGCTGGCGGCCACCGCCCTCGGGTTCGGCCGGGTGCACGACACCTCGCTGCTGGAACCGTTCGTGGAGCGCTACCACGAGGCCATCGCCTCGGTGTGGGAGCACCGGACCCACCACATCGCCGAGTCGCTGGCGGTGGGTTTCTACCCGCACGCCCTGGCTGATCAACGCCTGCTGGAGGCCACTGATGACTGGCTGGCCCGGCATCCGGAGGCGCCCTCCGGGCTGCGCCGCACCGTGGCGGAGAACCGGGACACGGTCGCTCGGGCACTGCGGGTCCAGGAGCGCGACCGGTCCTGACCAGCCGCTGGCGGTCGGCCCCTAGGCTTCCCGGGAGACCGTGCGAGCCAGCCGCCGGGCCGACCGCCACGCGAACAGTTCCTCGAGGGTGACCGGGCGGCCTTCCGGGCCGGCGAGGGGCACTCGCCAGTTCGGGTACTCCTCGTCGGTGCCGGGTTGGTTGATGACACGGGTGTCCTGGGCCAGATCGCTGACCGAGACCCCGATGAGCTTGGCGCGGGTGAAGACCAGGAAGCGGTGCAGCGCCTCCACCTGCTCGGCGACCCCGGCGCCCTGCCGCAGCAACCCTCGCTGCTGCAGATCAGCCAGCACCTCCTGGCGGGCCGCGGAGTCCGCGGCGTATTCCTCCTCCAGCGACCGGTCCAGCAGCCCCAGCGAGTGCCGCAGGTCGATGTGCACCCCCTGCAGGTAACCCGCGGTGGGCGGCAGGTCGTGCGTGGTCACCGTCGCCAGGCAGAGCTCGCGGTAGCTCTCCGGAGGCAGCAGCGCACCGTCGCCCTGGTAGTCGCGCTCGAACCACAGGATCGAGGTGCCGAGGATGCCGCACTCCCTCAGGTAGTCCCGCACCCACGGCTCGACCGTGCCCAGGTCCTCGCCGATGACGACGGCACCGGCACGGTGCGCCTCCAACAGGAGGATGCCGACCATCGCCTCGTGGTCGTACCGGACGTAGGTGCCCTCCCGCGGTGGGGTGCCCTCCGGGATCCACCAGAGCCGGAACAGTCCGATCACGTGGTCGACCCGCAGCCCGCCAGCGTCCCGCAGCACCGCACGGATCATGTCGCGGTAGGGCGCATACCCCAGCTGCGCGAGGTGGTCGGGGCGCCACGGCGGCTGCGACCAGTCCTGTCCCAACTGGTTGTACTGATCCGCCGGTGCACCGACGCTCACCCCACGGGCCAGCGCCTCCCCCAGCGCCCACGTGTCGGCGCCGTGCGGGTGGACCCCGACCGCCAGGTCGTGCACCACGCCCAGGCGCATCCCAGTGTCGGTGACCTCCCGCTGCACCGCCGCCAGCTGCTCGGCCACGATCCACTGCAGCCAGCAGTGGAACTCCACCTGCTCGGTGCGCTGCTCGCGGTACTCCTCCACCTCCCGGCTGCGCGGGTCGCGCAACGGGGCGGGCCACTGCCGCCAGTCCGGTCCGTGCTCCGTGCTGAGCACCGCCCAGGTGGCGTAGTCCACCAGGCCCTGCCCTTCTCGCTCGACAAAGGCGTGGAAAGAGCGCTCCCGTCGCACCGAACGCTCCTGCCGAAAGACCATCCGTAACGCCGCCTCCTTGGCGGCCCAGGCCGCGTCCCGCTCCAGGAAGTCCAGGTCGTTGTACCGCTGGGCGTCATCGGCGTGCCACTCCACCAGTTGACGTTCCGCCGCGGACAGGTAGGCGACCTCGGGCACGTCCTCCACCCGGATGTACAGCGGGTTGATGAACCG
>CAYVEH010000101.1:0-9370 GCA_964450585.1 uncultured Ornithinimicrobium sp. | reverse complement strand
CGACCGTGCCGCAGTTCTGCGTGGTGGTGCGCAAGGCCTACGGCGCCGGGCTGTACGCGATGGGTGGCCCGGGCTTCATGCCGGATGCCACCCTCGCGCTGCCGACCGCCAAGATCGCGGTGATGGGCCCGGAGGCCGCCGTCAACGCGGTCTACGCCAACAAGATCGCCGCGATCACCGACCCCGACGAGCAGGCGGCGTTCGTGGCCGCGCGTCGGGCCGAGTACGAGGAGGATGTGGACCTCGAACGGCTCGCCGCGGACCTAGTGATCGACGGGGTGATCGAGGCTGACGCGCTCCGCGAGGAACTGCTGCACCGGCTGCGGTATGCCGCCCGCCGAGACCGGCACTTCTCCTCCCGCCACCGGGCGGTCCCGCCGGTCTGAGCCGCTCAGCCGGTCTCGAAGCGGGCCTCCACCACGGCGTGCTCAGCCCCCTGACTGGCAGCGGCATTGTCGACGCGCAGCGTGAGCGTGTCGTCGCTCTCACTGTTGTAGTAGGTGAGGATCGTCGACCCGGCGGCACCCTCGGCGCCGATCTGCATCCAGTTCGGGCCCCCTTCATCGCCCAGGATGTGGACCACCTCGGCGGTGCCCAGGCGCTGCATCTCCTCCTGGTCACCGACGCCCCAGGCCGTGATCAGGGCATTGCCGTAGTCCACCGGCTGGGTCGGCACGGTGGGAGGCTCCTCCCCGGAGGAACTGAACCGGGCCTCGGCGACCGACTGCGGTGCACCCTCGGCGGCCGCGGCATTGTCCACGCGCAGCGTGAGCACCTCCTGGCTGTCGGTGTTCTGGTAGGTGACGTAGGTCGACCCGGCCGCCCCCTCCGAGCCGGTCCGGTCCCAGTGCGGGCCGCCCTGGGACCCGAGGACGTCGACGACCCCGGTCGGGGCCAACTGCGCCATGGCGTCCTGGTCACCGGCGCCCCAGGCGATCACCAGGGCATCGGCATACTCCACCGGCACCGTCGGGAGGTTCTCGGCATCCCCGGGCCCATCCTGTCCCCCGGCGACCGGCTCCGTCGTGGAACCGCCTTCGGCGGAACCGTCCCCCGATGAACCGGCCGAACCACCCTGGCCCGGTGACTGAGCCCCCTCGTCCGCCCCGGCGGTGTCCTGGTCCTCCTTGTCCTCCCCCTGGCCTCCGGCAGCGTCGCTGGTCGACCCCCCGTCCTCCGGTGACGCGGCCGAAGCGTCACCGTGGGCACCGGTCGCGACCGCCGTGTCCTGACCGCCGTCCGGGGCACCCTGCTCGGCGGTTGGCTCGGTGGGAGACGCCCCCGGCTCGGCCTCATCCCCTCCGCAGCCGGCCAGAATCACGGCGAGTGTCGCAGCAGCGGCGATCGTGCTGTGGGTCCGGTGGCTCCTCATGATGGTCCTCCGTCTCTGGTGAGCATTCGCGGACACTGACTGGACGCCCCGACACCGGCGAGAAGTTGCATGAGACGACGGTCAGCGCAATGCCCCCAGGGCCCGTTCAGCCGCCGATCGGACCCTGGCGTTCTCGTCGTGCCGCAGGTCTGCTGCCTGGCCCGCGAGCGGTGCGAGGTGTTGGGCGCGGACCACCTTCAGGGCCATCTCCCGGACCCGCCAGTGCTCATCAGTCAGGGCCGTGGCCACGGGGTGAAGGGCGTCGGCATCCCAGACGTAGAGCAGACCCCGGGTGCCCCAGACCCGCCGCCAGTAGGGTGGCCACTCCTCCGTGCCGCCGAGCCAGGCCAGATCCGGGTCATCATCGCGCTCGCGACCCAGGATGAGACGGCCGCACCAGGCGACCACCTGCTCCTCGCCCATCGTGGTGACGGCCGCCGCGAGCAGCACCCGCGGGGTCGCCCCGCGCGGTGGCGTGCCCGCAGCCCTGGTCACCGGTCCGCGCGCAGCGTGTGCCAGGGGATGCCGAGCTCACCGAGCAGGTCGCGAAGCACCGGCAGGCTCACCCCCACGACCGCGTGGTGGTCGCCCTCGATGCCCCGCACGTAGGGCCCGCCCAAGCCGTCGACGGTGAAGGCCCCGGCCACCCGCAGCGGCTCACCGGTGGCGACGTAGGCCTCGATCTCCTCATCGCTGAGGTCGGCGAAGTGCACCACCGTCGAGGCGGTGGCTCCGACGGCGCCCGGGCTGCCCGACGTCGGGGAGTCCCGCTGGTCGATCACCCAGTGGCCGGTGTGCAGTATGCCGGTCCGCCCCCGCATCCGCCGCCACCGGCTGATCGCCTCGGCCGGGTCCACTGGCTTGCCGTGGATCTCACTCTCCAGCTCCAGGACCGAGTCACAGCCGAGCACCACGTCGGCGTCCGCGGCACTGGCGGCAACGTCCTCGCACTTGGCGCGGGCCAGCAGCAGCGCGAGGTCAGCCGCCTCTAGCGGGCCGCCCGTCGACTGCTCGGCGGCAGTCTGCACGGCCGCCTCGTCGACGGCGGAGACGATGACCTCGGGGGCCACGCCGGCAGAGCGCAGCGTGCTCAGTCGGGCGGGGGAGGCGGAGGCGAGGACGAGTCGGATCGGCACCGTGCCACGGTAACCGCTGGGACTCGGAGCTGACAGGATCGCCACCGTGATGCTGGCCATGGTCCAGAGCACACCCGAGGGGCGAAGGCCGAGATGGCGGCGATGGCCGGAAGGGCAGAGCAGACGACTGCTCCGGCGCCAGCCCGTGAGCGGTGTGCTGCGCTATGCGGTTGCGCCCGTTGTCGACATATCCCACCTTCCGGCTGACCGCGGCCGAGGCGTGGGTGCCGACGATCTATCCGGAGCCGCACGAGTCGGCGCCGAACTCGGGGATGTCCTCGTCGCCCCGGCCTCTCGAGCACCCGCGCTCACAGTTCGCCGAGGACCGCCTGGCGCAGAACGTCCAGCCCGACGCCGCCGATGTCCAGTGCCCGGCGGTGGAAGGCCTTGAGATCGAAGGCCTCACCCTCAGACTCGCGCACCTGGTCCCGCAGCTCCAGCCACAGGCGCTCGCCGATCTTGTAGGAGGGGGCTTGCCCGGGCCAGCCGAGGTAGCGGTCCAGCTCGAACCGGGCAAAGCCCTCGTCCATGTTGGTGTGGTTGTTGAGGAACTCCCAGGCCTTGTCGTAGGTCCACTCGCCACCACCGACCTCCTCGGGCGCCTCGAAGCCGCAGTGGATGCCGATGTCCAGCACCACCCGGGTGGCACGCAGCGCCTGCCCGTCCAGCAGACCCATCCGGTTGCCGGGGTCGTCCATGTAGCCCAGGTCCGACATCAGCCACTCGGCATACAGCGCCCAGCCCTCGCCGTGCCCGGAGGTCCACGAGGCCAGCCGCCGCCACCGGTTGAGCAACTCAGCCCGGTACACGGTCTGCCCGACCTGCAGGTGGTGGCCCGGAACACCCTCGTGGTAGACGGTCGTCAGCTCACGCCAGGTGGTGAACTCGGTGACCCCCTTGGGCACCGACCACCACATCCGGCCGGGTCGGGAGAAGTCCTCGCTCGGGCCGGTGTAATAGACCCCGCCGGTCTGGCTGGGGGCGATCATGCACTCGATGCGACGCACCGGCCCGGGGACGTCGAAGTGGCGATCAGCCAGGTCGTGCACCACCTCATCGGCCTTCACCTGCATCCACTCGCGCAGGGCGTCAGTGCCCTGGATCTGGTAGGCCGGGTCGGCATCCAGCACCTCGATGGCTTCCTTGACCGTGGCGCCCGGCTTGATGGCCTGGGCGGTCTGCAGCATCAGCTCATCGATCCGGGCGACCTCTGCCAGGCCCCAGGCGTAGGTCTCGGCCAGGTCGATCTCGGCTCCCAGGAAGCTCCGGGAGGCCAAGAGGTAACGCTCCACGCCGGCGGCATCGGAGGCAGCGGCGTGCGGCAGCAACTCGGTGCGCAGGTAACGCCCCAGCGTGTCGAAGGCCTGCTTGGCCTCCTCGACGGCTGCGGCCAGCTCGGTCCGGGCGGAGTCATCCTGGTCCCTGGCCTCGGTGAGCAGCGCATCGTAGGTGGAGGCCTCGCCCGCCTGGTCGGCGCACTGCTCGGCAACCCTCTCGACCTGGCGGCGGGCCGGGGCCGCCCCGTGCGTGACCGAGTGAGCCAGCGACTCGGCATACTGCTGCAGCGCCGGCCCGACCGCCCGCAGGCGGCGGGTGATCGTGCCCCAGTCCTCGGTGGTCTCCTTGGGCATGATGTCGAAGATGTCCCGCACGCTCTGCACCGGGCAGGCCAGCACGTTCAGCTCGACCGGGGCCGTGCCCTCCAGCACCCGCTGGATCTGCTCCACCTGTAGGCCCAGGCGCTCCCGCATCGCCGCGAGGGTCACCTTGTCGACGTCGTCGGCCGGGACGGCTGCCTCGAGTTGGGCCAGGGTGGCCTCGTTCAGGGCTGCCAGGGCGCGGTATCCCTCCAGCGACAGGTCATCGATCTCGTCAGTGCGGCCAGGCACGCCCAGGTAGGTGGCGCTCATCGGACTCAGCTCGATGCTGGCCTCCAGGTGCGCCTCGGCGATGTGGTCGATCTCGGTCTGCGGGCGGCGGGTGGTCTCAGTCACGCAGGAGACGCTATCCCAGCAGGTGGGGACCGACACACCCTTCGCTGAGTTGGAGGCATGGCTCTCACTAATGCGCACCGCGACTTCCTGGCCGCCCACTCGCTGGCCAGCCTGGCCACTCAGGCCCCTGCGCGCGGCAGCGGATAAGACGCAGCGCGTCGCTTCGCAGCGCGAAGCGATCCGGGCGGAGCACAGGTCACGATCACCGGCACCCTGGCCACGTTCAAGAACCTGCGCCGGGACCCGCGGGCCACGTTCCTGGTCGCCGAGGCGCGGTTGGTGCTCTCCGTGGTGGCCACCCACGCCTACGGCAGCCTCCCGTCCTGAGCCTGATGTCAGCCGCGGCGAGCACCCGGGTTAGCGTGGCGCCCATGTCTGTTGCCTGCGTCCTGTCCGTCAACGTGGGCCGGCCGGTGGCTACCGAGCACACCAGCGCACCCGGGGGCACCACCGGGATCGACAAGTATGCCGTGCCCGTACTGACCGTGCGCCCTCCCGGACCCAAGGTGGGTGGCCTGGGCAGTGGCGTGGTCGGGGACCACATCGGTGACCAACGGCACCACGGCGGGGACAACAAGGCGGTCTACCTGTTTGCCCGGGAGGAGCTGGACTGGTGGGAGACCCAACTCGGCCGTCCGTTGCGCTCCGGGCTCTTCGGCGAGAACGTCACCACCAGCGACCTGGGCGTCGATGAGCTTGTCGTCGGGTCGACCCTGGCCGTGGGAGACCCTGACGCTCCGTCGGCCGTGCTGCGGGTGGCCGGGCCACGTATCCCGTGCCGCACCTTCGCCGGCCACCTGGGGGAGCGACAGTGGGTGAAGCGGTTCACCGCCCACGGACGCACCGGTGCCTACTGCGCGGTGGCCGTGCCTGGGCAGGTTCACGTCGGTGACCGGCTCACGGTGACCGCGGTGCCCGACCACGACATCACCGTGCCGACGCTGTTCCGGGCTCTCACCGGTGATCTGGCGCTGGTGGAGCAGGTGATCGCGGCCCAGGCGCTGGTGGGGGAGGAGATGGCCCAGTTGGCTGAGTCGTTCCAGCGCCGCACCGGCCGGGCCCCGCACTGACCGCCTCCTCTCTCCACCGACCGGGCGCATGGTGTTGCGGTCCCTGGGACGACCGGGCGCGTGGTGTTGCGGTCCCTGGGACGACCGGGCGCATGGTGTTGCGGTCCCTGGGGCGACCGGGCACGTGGTGTGTCGGGCTGTGGGTCGACCGGGCGCGTGGTGTGGCGGTCCCTGGGGCGACCGGGCGCATGGCGTGGAGCGCTAAGCGCGCAGGACCTTCTCCATCGCCTTGCCCTTGGCTAGCTCGTCGACCAGCTTGTCCAGGTAACGGATCTGCTGCATGAGGGGGTCCTCGACCTCCTCCACACGCACCCCACAGACCACACCGGTGATGAGCGAGGCGTGGGGATTCAGGTGTGCCTGTTCGAAGAAGTCCGCAAAGGTGGTCTCCGTTGCCAGGTGATGTTGCAACTGTTCCTCGTCATAGCCGGTCAACCAGCTGATGACCTGGTGCAACTCATCGGTGGAACGCCCCTTCTTCTGGACTTTGGTCACGTAGTGGGGATAGACCGAGGAGAAACTCGTGGTGAAGATCCGGCTCATGGAGCCATTCTTGCAACCGGGCGATCGCCTGACTCAACTTGCCGCTCGCCCGGTGGAACTGGCCCATCGCCGCGGCACATCACAGGCAGGCCCACAAGGGGTAGGTGTGCCCTGCCAACCGCGGTGGGTCATCGCACAGGCGATGTCAAGGGCGACTTCGCAAGGCCGTTCGGCAGCATCCCACGTCACCCGGATCGTGAGGTCCCCCGTGGCAGCGGCCTTCCGATCACGCCGCCGGTCCTCGTGGAAACGGTCGGCGTGCCAGGCAACCCCATCGGCCTCGATCCGGATGCCCAGGTCGAGGTTACGCAGATCGTTGCGAGGCAGGAACAGGCCCGGCGCTCCAGAGTGCGGCCGTGCCGGAGTGCCGGTCCCACCGGAGGCCCCGAGGCCGGTCGACGGAGCCGCCGTGGCGCCCACGGCGACAGGCACCTGAAGGGCAAAGCCAGACAGTCCATGAGCCCGGATGACGTTGCGTAGGATCCGAGACTCCAGGGCGCTCTCCACCCCGTCCGCGGCATCCGCACAGGCGCGCCGCAGCGGTGCATCCAGCGGATGGCGGCGGTAGGTGTCGAGAGCCTCCAGCAGAGCCTGCGGAACGAGGAGACCTCGTTGGGCAGCACGGCCGAGCAGCGCGGCGGTCTCATCCAGCGTGAACCCAGGCATAGCGGTGAGATCGAGGACCGTTTGCCGCACGCTGGTCAGCGGCAGCCCGGAGCGCTGCACCACCTCAACGCAACGCCGCCGGATAACCCTGGTGCCGGCGGGGCGGACGATCGTGCGCCGTTCCGGGATAGCCACCCACAGGACGCTGGGTGGGCGGTCCATAAGACCCCAGATGTGTCCGGCTGCGGCGTGCGACAGAGCCGCCCCGGCGCCCGAGCAGAGCACGGCCGCCCAAGCCCGCCCGAGCCAGGTGAGATCTCCCGAGTGCGTCAGATAGACACCCCGGTGGATCCGTTGCCAGCGGCCACTGGAGACGAGGTGGAAGACCTGCTTGGGGGAGAGGCCGAGGTTGAGGCCTTGACTGCGACTGACCACGAAGCCCTGCCGTTTGGCGAGCCCATTGACCGACTGCATGGTCTGCGGATCCATCGTCTCAGCGTGCCCGATCGTGCTGACTACCGGTCCGTTGTCCACAGGCTACGGTGCCGGCCTGTGGGGGTGGCTGCGTGTGATTCGATCCAGTGCGTGGCTTTTGGTCCCTGGGACGGAACCTTTCCCACAGTCTGGAACTTTTCCTACGCACTACCAGCGGCACGACGGTGTGCCGGTGTGCCGGTGTGCCGGTGCGGCGGTATGGCGGTATGGCGGTGCGGCGGTGCGGCGGTGGGGGGTATGGCGGCATGGCGGTGGGGGTATGGCGGCACGACGGTGCGGCGGTGCGGGGGTATGACGGTGCGACGGTGTGTGTCGAGTCCGTTGAGCCCTCGAGTCCGTCGAGCCCGGCCTGACGCACGTGTCGAGGGGCGAGTGCTCAGCGGGGGAACGCCGAGGCCCGCCAGGCGCCGGGACCGGGGGTGGGCCGGTACCCAGGGACCCGGGTGGACTCCGCCCACCAGGAGCGTCGCGCAGGCGGTGTGTCGTCCGTGCCAGACCCGGCAGCGGTCAGCACCGCGACGATGGCCGCAACCTCCTCGGCCGTCGCGTTCCCGGAGATCACCCGCAGCGCCGGGGTGGCAGCGGCCCCCGGGTCCTCAGTGCGCACAGCGTCCTCGGCCCCTGCGCCCTCAGTGCGCATCGTGTCCTCAGTGCTCACAGCGGGATGTTCCCGTGCTTGCGCGGAGGCCGGGTGTCCCGCTTGGTGGCCAGCGTCCGCAGCGCCTTGAGGACCTCCAGCCGCGTCTCGGAGGGAGCGATCACCGCATCGACGTACCCACGCTCGGCGGCGATGTAGGGGTTGGCCAGGGTGTCTTCGTACTCCTGGATCCGCGCCGCGCGCTCGGCCTCCACGTCCCGGCCCTCCTCCGCCGCCTGCGCCAACTGCTTGCGGTAGAGGATGTTCGCCGCGCCCTGCGCCCCCATCACCGCGATCTGCGCGGTCGGCCAGGCCAGATTGATATCCGCGCCCAGGTGCTTGGACCCCATGACGTCATACGCCCCGCCATACGCCTTGCGGGTGATGACGGTGACCAACGGCACCGTCGCCTCGGCATACGCATAGAGCAGTTTGGCCCCGCGCCGGATGATGCCGCCGAACTCCTGGTCCGTGCCGGGCAGGAACCCGGGCACGTCCACGAAGGTGAGGATCGGCAGGTTGAACGCATCACAGGTGCGCACGAACCGGGCCGCCTTCTCCGAGGCATTGATGTCCAACGTGCCCGCCAGCTGCATCGGCTGATTGGCCACCACCCCGACCGCGCGGCCCTCCACCCGACCGAAGCCACAGACGATGTTCGGCGCGAACAGCTCCTGCACCTCCAGGAACTCCCCGTCGTCCAGCACATGGGAGATGACCGTCTTGATGTCATACGGCATGTTCGGTGAGTCCGGGACCAACGTGTCCAGGGCGAGGTCCTCATCGGTGACCTCCAGCACCGGCTCGGCGGCGAAGGCCGGCGTCTCCTCCAGGTTGTTCTGCGGCAGGTGAGCCAGCAGCTCCTTGACGTACTCGATCGCATCCTCCTCGTCGCTGCCCATGTAGTGCGCGACGCCGGAGACGGTGTTGTGCGTGCGTGCGCCGCCGAGGTCCTCGAAGGTGACGTCCTCACCGGTGACCGTCTTGATGACGTCCGGGCCGGTGATGAACATGTGCGAGGTCTGGTCGACCATCACCACGAAGTCGGTGATCGCCGGGGAGTAGACCGCACCACCGGCGCTGGGGCCCAGCACCAGGGAGATCTGCGGGATGACCCCCGAGGCGTGCACGTTGCGCTTGAAGATCTCGGCGTACAGCCCCAGGGCCACCACCCCCTCCTGGATCCGGGCGCCACCGGAGTCGTTGATCCCCACCACCGGGCACCCGACCTTCATCGCCAGGTCCATCACCTTGACGATCTTCTCGCCGAAGACCTCACCGAGCGACCCCCCGAAGACGGTGAAGTCCTGGGCGAAGACGGCGATCGGTCGACCATCCACGGTCCCGTACCCGGTGACCACGCCATCCCCGTAGGGCCGGCTCTTCTCCTGCCCGAAATTGGTGGAGCGGTGCCGGGCGAGCGCGTCCAGCTCGGTGAAGGAGCCCTCGTCGAGCAGCATGTCGATGCGCTCGCGGGCGGTCTTCTTGCCCTTGGCGTGCTGCTTCTCGACGGCGCG
>CAYVEH010000100.1:8304-9532 GCA_964450585.1 uncultured Ornithinimicrobium sp. | reverse complement strand
CTCGTGCGCCGACTCCATGTGGACCTCGGGTGCACCGCCAGTGCGCTGTGTCGTGGCTGAGCACCGACTCAGACCCAGCCACTCTGCATACCCGAGAAAGAACTCCACCCATGACCGACCAACTGCCGATCCTTGACCTGTCCCGTGCCGACGACCCCGCCACCGCTGCCGCCTTCCGCGATCAACTGCGTGAGGCGACCCACGACTATGGCTTCTTCTACCTCGTCGGGCACGGCATCGACACCGCCCAGAGCACGCAGATCATCAACGTCGCCCGGGAGTTCTTCGCCCTGCCCGAAGCCGACAAGCTGCAGATCGAGAATGTCCGCAGCCCGCACTACCGCGGCTACACCCGGGTGGGTGGGGAACGCACGCAGGGAGCGGTTGACTGGCGGGAACAGATCGACGTCGGGCCGGAGCGCCCGGCCGTCCCGGCAGGCCCGACGGTCGCTGACTACTGGGTGCTGCAGGGGCCGAACCTGTGGCCTCCTGCGCTCCCGCAACTGCGCGAGGTGGTGGAGGCCTGGAACGCGGCGCTGGCGAGGGTCTCCTCCCGTCTGCTCGCCGAGTGGGCGCAGTCCCTGGGGCAGCCGCGCGATGTCTTCGACGGGGCCTTCGCCAACGGGCCGGCCACCCTCACCAAGGTGGTGCGCTACCCGGGCCGCGCGCCGGGCGGCACCACCCAGGGCGTCGGCTGGCACAACGACCCGGGGGTGCTCACCCTGCTGTACGTGGAACCCGACCGCCCGGGCCTGCAGGTGGAACGTCATGGCCAGCCCCTGGACGCTCCGCCGGTCGACGGTGCCTTCATCGTCAACATCGGCGAGATGCTGGAGTGGGCCACTGATGGGTACCTCAAGGCGACCAACCACCGGGTGCTGGCACCAGAGCCGGGCACGGACCGTATCTCGATTCCGTACTTTCACAACCCGGCGCTGGATGCCACCTTCCCCACGGTGCGTCTGCCTGAGGACCTGGCCGCACAGGCCCCCGGCGTGAGCCTTGATGAGCAGAACCCGATCCTGGGCGTGTATGGCGAGAATGCGCTGAAGAGTAGGGTGCGGGCCCACCCGGACGTCACCGCGATCCACCATCCGCACCTGGTCGTGCCACCACAACGTAGCGCCTGAGCTTCCGGGTGCGGCCTGGCCCACCATCTCCCCGAGAAGCGTCCGGGCCGTGCGGAACCTCCCCAAAAACGCGCACAGGGCGTGCGGAACCTCCCCAA
>CAYVEH010000100.1:0-8204 GCA_964450585.1 uncultured Ornithinimicrobium sp. | reverse complement strand
AACCTCCCCAAAAATGCGCGGAGGGCGTGCGGAACCTCCCCAAAAATGGGGAGTGTGGCAGGGTCGACGCGTGAACGCCGAGCAGCAGCGCCTGGAAGAGTCCGATGACCCGCGCGCCCCGTGGCGGCAGTGGGGTCCCTATGTGTCTGCACGGCAGTGGGGCACCGTCCGTGAGGACTACTCCGCCGACGGCGACGCCTGGGGCTACTTCCCGTTCGACCACGCCCACCAGCGCGCCTACCGCTGGGGCGAGGACGGGCTGGCCGGGCTGTGCGACCTGGACGGCTACCTCAACCTCGGCCTGGCGCTGTGGAACGGCCAGGACGACCGGCTCAAGGAGCGGCTCTTCGGCCTGAGCAACCCGCAGGGCAACCACGGGGAGGACGCCAAGGAGTACTGGTGGGCCCTGGAGGGCACCCCGACCCACAGCTATGCGCAGTGGCTCTACCGCTACCCGCAGGCTGCCTTTCCCTACCGGGAGCTGATCGACGGCAACGCCGCCCGCGGCTATGCCGACGACGAGTTCGAGCTCTCCGACACCGGTGTGCTGCACGAGGACCGGTTCTTCGACGTGGTGGTGACCCACGCCAAGGCCACACCGACCGACATCGTCATGGAGATCAGCGCCACCAACCACGGGCCGGAACCGGCGCCGCTGCACCTGCTGCCCCAACTGTGGTTCCGCAACACCTGGTCCTGGGGGTTGGACGACCGGCGACCGGAGATCCTGCTGGCCTCCGCCGCAGCCGGGGAGCAGGTGGTCCTGGAAGCGCGCCACCACCTGCTGGGCACGGTGCGGTTGACCGCTGACGGCGCCCCGCAGGTGTTGTTCTGTGACAACGAGACCAACTACGCCGCACTCTACGGTGAGGGGGCGGCCCCACCCGAGCACACGGCATACCCCAAGGACGCGATCAACCGGACCGTCGTCCACGGCGAGGATGCCGCCAATCCCGACCAGGTGGGCACCAAGGCCGCGCTGTGGTGGACCTTCGAGGCGGTGCCGCCGGGGGAGGGCGTCACGGTGCGGCTGCGCCTGACCCAGCTCTCCGGCGGGGAGCCCGACCGCGACGCCGGGCAGGTGCTCGCGGCGCGGAGCGCGGAGGCCGACGCCTTCTACGCCGCGGTGATCCCGGAAGGCACCAGCGCCGAGGACCAGCACATCGCCCGGCGGGCCTTCGCCGGCCTGCAGTGGGGCAAACAGCTCTACCTGTATGACGTGCCGCGCTGGCTGGCCGGTGACCCCGCCCAGCCGCCGCCACCACCGGAGCGGGCCGACCGGCACACCGGCCGCAACGTGCACTGGCAGCACGTGAACCTGGCCGAGGTCATCTCGATGCCTGATGAGTGGGAGTACCCGTGGTTCGCCACCTGGGACCTGGCCTTCCATTGCGTGCCGCTGGCGCACGTCGACCCGGCCTTTGCCAAGTTCCAGCTGCTGCTGATGTGCCGGGAGTGGGCGATGCACCCCAACGGCCAACTGCCGGCCTATGAATGGAACTTCTCCGATGTCAACCCGCCGGTGCACCCGTGGGCGGCCTGGCAGGTGTACAGCATCGACGGCAACCGGGACCGGGACTTCCTGCAGCGCATCGTGCTCAAGATGCTGCTGAACTTCCCGTGGTGGGTGAACCGCAAGGACGCCGACGGTTCCAACATCTTCGAGGGCGGCTTCCTGGGGATGGACAACGTCGGCCTGTTCGACCGATCCGAGGAACTGCCGGGCGGGCAGCGGTTGGAGCAGGCTGACGCGACCGCCTGGATGGGGATGTTCTGTCTGCGCATGCTGCGGATGTCGATGGAACTGGCCCGGCAGGACCCAGCCTGGGACGAAGTGGCCACCAAGTTCCTGGTGCACTTCCTGGCCATCGCCGAGAGCATCGACGGCTCCGGGCCGGAGCACTCCGCGCTCTGGGACCCGCAGACCCAGTTCTTCCAGGACATCCTCATCGACCGTCAGGGGCAGGTGCACCGGATGCCGGTGCGCTCCATGGTGGGGCTGCTGCCGCTGATGGGGGTGTCCATCATGCCTGACTGGGTCGCTCACGAACTGCCCGATCTCACCGACTTCTTCCAGGGCTGGACGCAGCGGCGTCCCGAGCTGGAGGATCTGCTGTTGCACACCAACGTCCGCGGGCACGCGCTGCGTACCCTGTCGCTGGCCAGCCGGGAGCAACTGGCCTCGTTGTTGACCTACCTGCTGGACGAGCAGGAGTTCCTGGCCCCGCACGGCATCCGGTCGCTGTCGGCAGCGCACCGCGACGGGGTGCAGGTGCAGCTGGGGCAGACCGAGCTGGGGCTGCGCTATGAGCCGGCGGAGTCCCGCTCCGGGATGTTCGGGGGCAACTCCAACTGGCGCGGCCCGATCTGGTTCCCGGTGAACAGCCTGCTCACCGACGCCTTGCGGATCTACGGCCGCGGTGCCGGAGCGGGGATGGAGGTGGAGTTCCCCACCGGCTCCGGGCAAGCGATGCCACTGGTGCAGATCGCCGAGGAACTCGAACAACGGTTGATCTCGCTGTTCCGGCCCGGGCCGGACGGGCGGCGCCCGAGCACCCCGATCCACCACCCCAGCGGACCGCTGTGGGACGTGCACCCCACCTTCAGCGAGTACTTCCACGGTGACAACGGTGCCGGGCTGGGGGCCTCGCACCAGACCGGCTGGACCGCGATGGTGGCGCACTTCATCTGCGCGCCGGAGGGGATCACCAACCGCTGAGCGCCGGCGCGCCCGCGGCCGGGCCCCGCGCTCGGCCCCCTCGGCGGGGCCCGGGTCAGGCCCGGATGTGGATGAGCGACCTGGGTTGTCCGCGTCTCGGCATACGCTGGGGCCATGCCTGCCGACCTGGATGCCCTCCTGCACGCGGCGGTTGACGGCGTGGGGGGGACGCAACGACCAGGGCAGGTGCAGATGGCGCGCGCGGTGCGCGATGCCGTCGAGCACGAGGAGCACCTGCTGGTGCAGGCCGGCACCGGCACCGGCAAGTCGCTGGCCTACCTGGTGCCCGCGATCGCCCATGCCATGGCCACCGGTAAGCCGGTCGTGGTGGCCACCGCGACCCTGGCGCTGCAGGCCCAGATCATCGACCGGGACCTGCCCCGCATCGCCGAGGCGCTGACCCCGCTGCTGGGGCGCCGCCCGACGTTTGCGCTGGTCAAGGGGCGCTCGAACTACCTCTGCCAGCACAAGCTGATGGGCGGGTTCCCCGATGAGGACGAGGACACCCTGATGTCCGTCGGCCAGGTGGACCAGGCGCGCTCACGTCTGGCCGACGAGGTGCTGCGGCTGCGGGAGTGGGCCGAGCTGACCGAGTCCGGCGACCGCGACGAATTGGTGCCCGGGGTGAGCAACCGCGCCTGGCGACAGGTCTCGGTCTCTGCCCGCGAGTGCCTGGGCCAGTCCTGCCCGCAGGTGCGGGAGTGCTTCGTGGAGGTCTCCCGTGCCGCCGCCCACCAGGTGGACGTCATCGTCACCAACCACTCGTTCATGGCCATCGATGCCTTCGAGGGGCGGCAGATGCTGCCCGAGCACGACCTGCTGATCATCGACGAGGGCCACGAACTGACCGACCGGGTCACCTCCACGATCACCGACGAACTCACCTCCGGCACGATCACCGCCGCCGCCAAGCGCGCCGCCCGGATGAGCGAGACCGGTGACCTCACTGAGGCTGCGGCGGCGATGCAGGCGGTGCTCGACGGACTGCCCGAGGGCCGGATGACTGGCCTGCCGGACCGGCTCGCGCTGGCCCTGAGCACCGTCCGGGACGCCGCCCGGGCGGTGCAGTCCGAGCTCAAGCCCCAGGGCAAGGAGGAGGCCGACGGGGCCCGTCAGGTGGCCCGTGCCGCCATCGAGGAGATCTTCGACACCGCTGCCCGGGTCCTGGAGGAGCGTGAGCTGGACGTCGCCTGGATCACCCACGACCGGATGCGCGGGGCGGTGCTGCGGGTGGCGCCGATGAGTGTGGCGATGCTGCTGCGGGACAAGCTGTTCAGCGAGCGCACCGTGGTGCTCACCTCGGCCACGTTGGAGCTGGGCGGCAGTTTCGACTCGGTCGCCGGGACCCTCGGGCTCACCGGTCGGGGCGCCCCCGCCTGGACCGGGCTGGATGTGGGCAGTCCGTTCGACTACCAGCAGCAGGCCATCGCCTATGTGGCCAAGAACCTGCCGGCCCCGGGCCGGGACGGGACCTCTGATCAGGTCTTCGACGAGATC
The DNA here is from genome assembly GCA_964450585.1 of uncultured Ornithinimicrobium sp. GTDB lineage: Bacteria > Actinomycetota > Actinomycetes > Actinomycetales > Dermatophilaceae > Ornithinicoccus. The sequence goes on along the minus strand of CAYVEH010000100.1, from coordinate 3,988 downwards.
GAGGCACTGGTGCGAGCCGCTGGAGGCCGCACCCTGGGGTTGTTCAGTTCCCGACGGGCGGCCGAGGCAGCCACCGAGCAGCTGCGGGACCGGCTGTCCGACACCCAGATCACGGTGCTCTGTCAGGGCGATGACCAGACTCCCACGCTGGTGCGGCAGTTCGCCTCCGAGGCAACCACCTGCCTGTTTGGGACCATGTCACTGTGGCAGGGGGTGGACGTACCCGGTTCGGCCTGCCAACTGGTGCTCATCGACCGGATCCCGTTTCCCCGACCCGACGACCCCCTGGCCTCGGCCCGCTCGGAGGCGATCGCCCGGATGGGCGGCAACGGCTTCATGCAGGTCGCTGCGACCCATGCCGCCCTGAAACTCGCGCAAGGCTCGGGGCGCCTCATCCGGCGCGGCCAGGACCGCGGCGTCGTGGCCTTCCTGGACTCCCGGATGATGACCGCGCGCTATGCCGGGTTCCTGCAGAAGTCACTGCCGCCGTTCTGGCCGACCACCAACCGGCAGCTGGTCCTGGACGCGCTGCAGCGCCTGGACCAGATCGCCCCGCCCCCGGTGCCGATCGCGGAGCCGGTGCTGCGTGGCCAGGGCCCGGCCCCCGTGGCCGAGCCGCCGGTGGCCCGCAGCGCCCGCACCGCGGTGACCGGGGGCCACGGCTGGACCGAGGAGCAGGACCAGGAGCTGCGCGATGCCGCCGAGGCCGGGGTCGACCTCACCGAGCTGGCCGACCACCTGCAGCTGGCACCCGATGCCATCACCGCCCGGCTCAACCACCTGGGGCTGGAGTTGCAGCCCGATGGGATGCTGGAGTTGTGAGCGAGCCCGATGTGCCCACCCTGGTGCTGGTCTCCGGTCCGGAGCAGATCCTGGCCCAACGCGCGATCGACTCGGTGCTGGCCAGCGTGCGGGCCCACGACCCGCAGACCGACGTCGTCCGGGTCCCGGCTGCGGAGTACGAGCCCGGTGCCCTGAGCGTGCACGCCAGCCCGTCGCTGTTCGGCGGGTGGACCGCCCTGGTCGTGGAGGACTTCCAGGACGCTGATGACGCCCTGGTCGAGGACGCCCATGCCCTGGTGCAGGACCTGCCCGAGCAGGTCACGCTGGTGGTGCGGCACAAGAGCGGCAACCGCGGTAAACGGGTGCTGGACGCGCTCAAGAAGCAGGGGCGGGTGATCACCGCCCCCGCGATCAAGACGGAGAAGGACAAGGCTGCCTTCGTCCAGCAGGAGTTCCAGCAGGCCAAGCGCCAGATCGAGCAGCCGGCGATCACCGCACTGGTGCAGGCCGTCGGCAAGGACGTGGCCGAGTTGGCGGGCGCGTGCGCGCAACTGGTCCGGGATACCACCGGCCGGGTGCAGGCCGCCGACGTGGAGACGTACTACGGCGACAAGGTGGAGACCACCGGGTTCAAGGTGGCCGACGCGGCGTTGCGGGGGGACACCGCCGAGGCGCTCCGGTTGGTCCGGCACGCGTTGGCTGGTGGGCTGGACCCGGTGCCGATCATCGCGGTGCTGGCGATGCAACTCCGACAGGTCGGCAAGGTGGCCAGTGCCGGGCGGGCCAGTGCCGCCTCGTTGGCGCGTGAGCTGGGCCTGGCCCCGTGGCAGATCGAGGCGGCGCGCCGTAGCGCCCAGGGCTGGGACGGGGTGCGTCTGGGGCGGGCGATCCAGGCGGTGGCTCAGGCAGACGTGGAGGTCAAGGGCGGTCTGCGGAGCGGCACCGCGGTGGCCCGCGACCCGGAGTATGCCGTGGAGACGGCCGTCCTGGCGGTGTGCCGGCAGCGCCTGGGCTGAGCACGGTTGACACCGGCGGACAATCCTACGGTACCGTAGGTTACGCAAGCGAAACTTACGGTGACGTAAGCCGAGCACCTCAGACTCTCAGGAGGCCACCTGTGGCTCCCACTGCACTGCCCGTCGTCATTCAAGGGGGGATGGGCGTTGCCGTCTCCTCCTGGCAACTCGCCCGGGAAGTCTCCATGGCCGGCCAGATGGGCGTGGTCTCCGGCACGGCGATGGACGCGGTCCTGTCCCGTCGCCTGCAGGACGGCGATCCAGGCGGGCACATGCGCCGCGCGATGGCGGCCTTCCCGGACGCGGACATGGCCGCCCGGGTCATGGACAAGTACTTCATCGCCGGCGGCCGGAGCCCCGGCACGCCCTACAAGCCGATCCCGAAGCTGACCCTGAAGACCTCCCGGGCCGGTCAGGAGCTCGGGGTGGTCGCCAACTTCGTCGAGGTGTGGTTGGCCAAGGAGGGGCACGACGGCGCCGTGGGTATCAACTGTCTGGAGAAGGTGCAGATGGCGACCCCGACCGCGCTGTTCGGTGCGGTCCTGGCCGGCGTCGACTACGTCCTCATGGGGGCCGGCATACCGCGGGAGATTCCGCGCCTGCTCACCGAGATCTCCGCCGGACGCCCGGGCCGGATCACCGCTGACGTCCTCGGTGGCCGGATCACCCGCCACATCGAGGTGGACCCGGCCGACCTACTCGGTGAGTCCCTGCCGGCCATGCACCGCCCGGACTTCCTGGCGATCATCTCGGTGGACGCGCTGGCCAACTACCTGTACCGGGACCCGGAGATCCGCCCGGACGGCTTCGTCGTCGAGGGGCCGGTGGCCGGGGGCCACAGCGCCCCGCCACGGGGCAAACTCCAACTGGATGAGCAGGGCGAGCCGATCTACGGCCCCCGAGACGAAGCCAACCTGGCCAAGATGGTGGAGCTGGGCCTGCCGTTCTGGTTGGCCGGTGCCTACGGCACCCCCGACCGGGTCGCTGAGGCGCTGGCCATGGGGGCCCAGGGCGTCCAGGTCGGCACCCTGTTTGCGTTGTCCCTGGACAGTGGCATCACCCAGGACACCCGCCGGACCATGCTGCAGCGGCTGCGGGACGGCACCCTGGAGGTCCGCAACGACCCACGGGCCAGCCCCACCGGGTTCCCGTTCAAGGTGGCCTCGCTGGAGGACACCGCCAGCGAGGAGGAGACCTATCAGGCCCGGCCCCGGTTGTGTGACCTGTCCTACCTGAGGCAGCCGTACGAGCGCGAGGACGGGGAGGTCGGCTACCGGTGCGCCTCCGAGCCGGTGCACATGTACCTGAAAAAGGGCGGCGCCGAGGAGGACACCGAGGGCCGCAAGTGCCTGTGCAACGGCCTGATGGCCAACATCGGCCTGGGGCAGGAACGCAAGGACGGCTACCGGGAGACCCGCCTGGTCACCCTGGGTCAGGACCTGTCCGGGGCCAAGGAACTCATCCGCGAGTATGTCGAGGGATGGTCGGCCCGACAGGCCGTGGACTGGCTGCTCACCCGGGTGCCTACCGCCCGGATCCGACGGGTGCAGTTCGCCTGAACAGACCGGCCGCGGCCCCCACGGCGCGGTTCCGGTGCTCGCCCTCGCGTAGTCTGTCTGCTTGTGGCAGTGGACTTCGACAGTGAGATCAAATCCCTCCGGACGACCGTGAAGTCGGTCCGGGACGTGAGCGACCTGGACAAGCTCGAGCGGCAGATCGCCGACCTGGAGCGCCAGGCCTCCGCCCCTGACCTGTGGGATGACGTCGAGCACGCCCAACAGGTCACCAGCCAATTGTCCCGGGTCAAGGCCGAGCACGACCGGGTGACCGGCATGGAAGCCCGCGTCGACGACCTGGAGGCCCTCGTCGAGCTGGGCCAGGAGGAGTCCGATGCCGAGACGCTGGCCGAGGCCGAGACCGAGTTGGTCAAGCTCAAGAAGGCGGTCGGCGAGCTCGAGGTGCGCACCCTGCTGAGCGGGGAGTACGACGAGCGTGAGGCCGTGGTGACGATCCGCGCCGGCGCCGGCGGTGTCGACGCCGCGGACTTCGCCGAGATGCTGATGCGGATGTACCTGCGCTGGGCCGAGCGGCACCACTACCCGACCGCGGTGCTGGACACCTCCTACGCCGAGGAGGCCGGGCTGAAGTCGGCCACCTTCGAGGTGAAGGTGCCGTATGCCTTCGGCACC
>CAYVEH010000099.1:0-9557 GCA_964450585.1 uncultured Ornithinimicrobium sp. | reverse complement strand
CAGCAGCTCCCCGGGTAGGAATCGAACCTACGTCGCTAATCCTGATTCAAAGTCAGGCGGCCCCTGCCAGCAGAGCAACCGGGGAACGGTGGTGCAGTGTGCACCGGCCCGGTCAAGGTTAGGACAGAACCCCACCGAGATGACAGTCGCGGTCCTCATCCGGTCCCACCTCCCGTCCCGAGTGGTCCCTGCCGGGGTGAGCCCCGGCCAGGGGGACAGGGCAGAATGGGCCAGGTGAGCCGACCCGACCCGAAGTTGACCACGCCCGCGGCCCGACACCGGATGACCGGGCCGCAAAGGCGTGAGCAGTTGGTCTCCATCGGCCGGGCCCTGTTCTCCCAGAAGGGTTTCGAGGGTACGACCGTGGAGGAGATCGCGGTCAAGGCCGAGGTCTCCAAGCCGGTGATCTACGAGCACTTCGGTGGCAAGGAGGGGTTGTATGCCGTAGTGGTGGACCGGGAGATCCAGGCGCTGCTGACCGCGATCACCACCGCACTGTCCGAGCCCGGGCACCCGCGCGCCCTGTTGGAGCGGGCCGCCTTGGCGCTGCTGGACTACATCGAGAACTCCACCGACGGCTTCCGGATCCTGGTGCGTGACAGCCCGCCGGGTCAGTCCACCGGCTCGTTCGCCTCGCTGATCAGTGACGTCGCCAGCCAGGTCGAGCACATTCTGGCCGCGGAGTTCAAGCGGCAGAAGCTGGACCCCAAGATGGCCCCGCTCTACGCGCAGATGCTGGTCGGCATGGTCGCCACCCCGGGCGGTTGGTGGCTCGACTCACGCAAGATCAAGAAGGAGGACGTAGCTGCCCACGTGGTCAACCTCGCGTGGAACGGGCTGTCCGGCCTGGAGTCCAAGCCGGGCCTGCGGCTCGTCAACCCCAGGGGAAGGTAGTCTCCGCGCCCCCCTCCTGGGCGAGGTGCTCATGGGCCCACCGGGCCCACTGCGCAGTGGCACCGAAACTGTGGATGCCGTACTGCACGGTCAGCCCCAGCGGGCCACCGGAAGTGCTCCCGGTCCGCTCCTGCAGCGCGGCGAACTCCTCCTGCAGATGCTGCACCTGAGCCTCGGCACGTTCCCAGGTCTGCTCGAGCAGGCCGAGCGCATCCTCCCGGTCCAGCGCAGCAAGCAGGAAGAGCCGCAGTGCGTGCTCGTTCTTGACCCCACCGGTGGAGGCGGGCTCGCTGAGCAGCCACGCTCGGAGTGAGGCCAGGCCCTGCTCGGTGCAGCGGTAGGTGGTTCGTCCGCGCGGGCCGCGGTCGGCGACCTGGACCAGCCCCTCGCTCTGCAGTCGTTGCAGCTCCGGGTAGATCTGACTGTGCTTGGCGTCCCAGGCATAGGCCCCCACCACCTCGGCGAACCGTCGAGCCAGGTCGTAGCCGCTGCCGGGCCGGTCCAGCAACAACCCCAGGATCGCGTAACGCAGCGCCATACCGGTAGCCTATATGAAAGTCTCGACATGTCGGTTTGGTTATGTCATGATCGACAGGTGAACGCGAGCCACGATGAGGCGACATCTCGCTCAGTGGCCACGTGGGTCGCCGCCCTGATCGGTGAGTTGGCGCTGGACGTCGGGCTCGGTCTGGCTGGCTACGGCCTGGCGCTGGCGGCCGGGTGGGGTGTCGTCGGCGCCCTGCTGGTGGCTGGTGCGGTGACCCTGGCCCGCGCACTGTGGACCGCACTGCGACGCCGCGTGCTGGATACCTCGCTGCTCCTGGTGGTGCTCGGCTTTCTCCTGACACTGGTGCTCACCCTCATCAGCGGTGAGGCGCAAGTCCTGCTGCTCAAGGGTTCGGCCGGGTTGGCACTGTTCGGCCTGTTGGCCGCGGTGAGTCTGGTCATCGGGCGGCCCCTGCTGTTCTGGCTGGTGCGGCGAGTCGTCGCCCCCGGGGAGGCCGGCCGTCGGCAGTGGGAGGAGTTGTGGCACGGCAGCACGCCCTTCCGGTGGCTGTACCGCCGGCTCACCCAGGTGTGGGCCGTGGTGTACCTGGCCGCCGCGGCCGGGCACGTGGTGGCGGTGCTGACGCTGCCGGTGACCGTGAGCGCCCCGACGCTGCGGACGGTCACCCCGCTGCTCAACATCGGCATGATCGGATGGACCATCTGGTACTCCGTCCGGGCGGAGCGGTCCTTGGAAGGTCCCCTGCTGGATCAGGAGGCCCCCGTGCACGACGGAACCGGCGCACCCGCTCCGCGTTAGCGGCCCTCCGGTGCCTGCTCGAACGGGGTCAGCAGCCGGCGCAGCAGCCCGGAAAGCGCCTGCCGCTCCCGGGCGGTGAGCCCCTGCAGCAGGTCGTGCTCATCGCGCACCAGGTCGGCCAACGCCCCATCAACCGCCTCCCGGCCCTGGTCGGTCAGGGTGATGAGCACGGTGCGTCGGTCACTCTCGGAGTGCTTGCGGGCCACCATGTTGCGGGCGGCCAACCGGGCGATCCGGTTGGTCATCGTGCCGCTGGTGACCAACGTCTGCCGGACGAGCTGCCCGGCGGAGAGTTGATAGGGCTCCCCGGAGCGGCGCAGCGCCGAGAGCACGTCGAACTCCCAGGCCACCAGGCCCCACCGGTCGAAGGCGTGCCGCCGGGCCAGGTCCAGGTGCCGGGCCAGCCGACTGACGCGGGAGAGCACTTCCAACGGTGAGACGTCCAGGTCAGGACGTTCCCGTTGCCAGGCGCCAACGATCCGGTCGACCTCATCCGTCGTGGGCTCCTCCATGGGCCCAGCGTAGACCGGCGGTCCAGGGAAGCCTGGACCTCACTCGGTGCGGTCCGGCTCGGGGCAGGGTGCGCGCGGCCGCCGACGCGGGGCCCGGCGCAACGCCCGGGCATTGGTGAGCGCGACGCCGAGGATGACCACGGCTCCGCCGATGAACTGGCTGGCCGACACCGGGGAGCCCGCCAGGAGGGTGAACAGCCCCACGAAGACGGTGATGAGGTTGAGGAAGACGCCCACCCCGCCGGCGGGTAGGTCGGCCAGCGCCCGGTTCCAGAGCAGATAGGCCAGCACAGAGGGGAAGACGGCGAGAAAGAGCACGGCCCCGACCACATCCGGAGTCTGCGGCAGCACCGGTCCTCCGCGCACCAGGAGGACCGGGCCGACGAGCACCACGATGATGGCGCACTGCAGAGCGATGGCCGTCACCGGCGGCACCCGGAGCGCGCCCTGCCCGGCACGGCCGATCAGGGTGTAGGCGCTCCAAAAGACGATCGCCAGCAGCATGAGCAGCTCGCCGGCGCCGAACCCGGCTCCCAGCAACAGCTCCAGCTCACCGCGGCTGATGACGATCAGCGCCCCGGCCAGCGCGACCAGCACGCCCAGGACCACCAGCGGGGTCAGCCGCTCCCGCAGGAAGAACGCGGCGGCCAGGGCGATCAGGGCCGGGTTGGCGGCATTGATGAGTGAGGCACTGAACGGGTCGGTGTGGACCAGAGCGGCATAGACCAGGACCGGGTAACCGAACAGCCCGGTGAGCGCGAGGGCCAGCAACCAGCGCCACTGACCCAGCACGGCACGCCAGTTGGGTCGTTCCCGCAGCTGTGCCAGCAGGATCAGGATCGGCAGGGCTACCGCCCACCGCCAGAACACCAGGTCCAGTGGTGGGATGTGGGCCACCGCGGCCGAGCCGACCAGGTAGTTACCGGCCCAGAAGAGTGTGGCGCCCAGCAGCGCCAGGACGGCGATCAGGCCGCTGTGCTGCAGGCTGCGGGTGCGATGCGGCACCAGGGGTCCTCTCTGTCGGGCAGCCAGTTGCCAGGGCCGGTCGGAGCCCCGTCACTCACCGAGGGGCTACTCCATCACCTCGGCCGTCGCCAACCACTGCGCCTCCAGGTCCTCACGCTCGGCGTGCACGGCGTCCAGCTCGGCACTGAGCCGGATCATCGCGCCGGCGTCGGTGGCGCTGGCCACCATCTCCTCGTGCACCCGGGCCTCACGCTCCGCGATCCGGGTCAGTGCCCTCTCCAGGCGCGCCAGGGTCTTGCGTGCCTCCCGCACCTGGGCCGGGCTCGGCCCTGCGGGCGTCTCGGCCCTGCGGGCGTCGGCGCTCTGCGCAGGGGCGCCGCGACCAGCAGCCGGGTCAACACCCTCGGTGGCCGAGGCGCCCTGCCCGCGCGCCAGCAGGTCGGCCCGCAGCTGCAGGTACTGCTCCACCCCACCGGGCAGATCCTGCAGGCTGCCATCGCCCAGCAGCGCCACCTGCCGGTCGGTCATCCGCTCCAGCAGATACCGGTCGTGGGAGACCACCAGCAGGGTGCCGGCCCACCCGTCCAGCACGTCCTCCATCGAGGTCAGCGTGTCGATGTCCAGGTCGTTGGTGGGCTCATCGAGCAGCAGCACGTTCGGCTCATCCATCAGCAACCTCAGGAACTGCAACCGGCGGCGTTCGCCCCCGGACAGGTCACCCACCCGGGACTGTTGCCGCCCACCGCTGAACCCCAGCCGGGTCGCCAGCTGACTGGCAGAGACCTCCTTGCCGCCCAGCACGGTGAAGGAGCGCACCTGGGTGATCGCCTCCAGCACGGTGCGCCCCGCGACGGCCTCCAGCTCGGCCAGATCCTGACTCAGGTAACCCAGCCGCACGGTCTTGCCGGTGCGCAGTCGGCCTGCCTGCAACCGCACCTGCCCCATGAGGGCCCGCAACAGGGTGGACTTGCCGGCCCCGTTCACCCCGACGATCCCGAAGCGGTCCCCCGGGCCGATCCGCCAGGTGACGTCGGCCAACAGGGTGCGGTCCCCGAGCCGCACCGTGGCATCGAGCAGGTCCAGCACGTCCTTACCCAGGCGCGTCGTGGCGAACCGCACCAACTCCACGGTGTCCCGCGGCGGTGGTTCGTTGGCGATCAGGGCCTCGGCGGCATCCACCCGGAAACGGGGTTTGCTAGTGCGGGCGGGGGCACCCCGTTGCAGCCAGGCGAGCTCCTTGCGCAGCAGGTTGGCCCGGCGCTCCTGGGTGACTGCCGCCATCCGGGCCCGCTCGGCCCGCGCCAGCACATAGGCAGCATACCCACCGTCATAACTGTGCACCTGCCCGTCAGCCACCTCCCAGGTGCGGGTAGCTACCGCGTCCAGGAACCACCGGTCGTGGGTCACGAAGACCAGACCGCTGCCGGGCCGGCGACGGGCGGACAGGTATGCCGCCAACCAGGCGACGCCCTCGACGTCCAGGTGATTGGTCGGTTCATCAAGCAGCATCAGGTCCGGGTCGGCCACCAGCAGGGCCGCCAACGCCAGCCGGCGCAGCTCACCGCCGGACTTGCCGCCGACCGGGGAGTCCAACCCTCCCAGCGCCGTGGCAGCCAGGTCCCCCAACAGGCCGGTCAGGATAGTGCGGATCCGGGCATCACCGGCCCACTCGTGCTCGGCCAGGTCACCCAGCACCACCTGCCGGACGGTGGCCACCGGGTCGAGCACGTCGGTCTGGGCCAGCATGCCGCTGCTGGTGCCTGCGGGGCGCAGCACCCGGCCGGCGTCCAGCTCCCGACTGCCCTGCAGCACCCGCAGCAGGGAGGTCTTCCCGCCGCCGTTGCGACCCAGCACCCCGATGCGTTCGCCGTCGTCCACCCCCAGGGAGACCTGGTCCAAGAGCACCTGGGTGCCGGCAAGCAACCGAGCCCGGTCGGTGGAGATCAGATTGGCCATCGGTCAGCCGGTGAAGTTCGTCGGGCCGTTCGGTGCCACGGCCTGGACCACGTGGGCTCCGGCCACCGGGCCGGTGGCGCGCCGAATGTCACCGGCCGGGCCACGGGCCGCCAGTCCCACGGACAGATCAATCGCCTCGGCCTGCGTGTCGACCAGGAAGGCCACCGTCGGTCCGGAGCCGGAGACGATCGCCCCCCGAGCGCCCAGGGTCGTGCCCGCCTCCAGCACCTCGGTCAGCACCGGGTAGAGCGAACAGGCCGCCTCCTGCAGGTCGTTGCGCAGCGCGGCGCCCACCTCCGCGGTCGCCATGGTACGCAGCGCGGCGAGCAGTTCCCCGGACGGCGCCGGCGGCCCCGCCTCGACCCCGGCCTCGGCGCGCAGCCGGTCGCACTCGGCATACACCTCCGGGGTGGACAGACCCTCCTGCGTGCTCACCCACAACACCCAGTGCAGTTCCCCCCGGGCCAGCACCGGCGCAAGCTGCTCGCCGCGTCCGGACCCGATCGCTGTCCCGCCGTGCAGCAGGAACGGGACATCAGAGCCCAGCCGCGCCGCCAGCGGCTCCAGCTCGTCCTTGGTCAACCCCAGCTCCCACAGTGCCTCACAGGCCACCAGCGCTGCCGCGGCATCCGCGGAACCGCCGGCCATGCCCCCAGCAACCGGGATGTTCTTCTCGATGCTCAACGCCACCGGCTCCCGGACGTCATATCGGCGCGCCAGCATCCTGGCTGCCTGCAACGCCAGGTTCCTGCTGCCGGTGGGCACCCCGGCGGCCGTGTCCCCGCTGACCGCCACCGACCAGGAGTCGGAGGCGCGGGCGGTGAGGAAGTCATAGATGCCGACGGCGTGGTAGACCGTGGCCAGCTCGTGGTAGCCGTCCTCGCGGACCGGGCCCACCACCAGCTCCAGATTGATCTTCCCGGGCACCCGCACGGTGACCCCCTGGGACTCCACGGCCAGACTCATGTCGCCACCCTATGCGTCAGCGACGGTGGACGTGCCGGCCGCCGGGTGTGCCTGGGCAATCGCGGCGAACTGCTCGATGCCCAACCGCTCCCCCCGGGCCTGTGGATCCACGCCGGCAGACCGCAGCACCCGCTCGGCGGCCGCAGGTGAACCGGCCCACCCGGCCAGCGCGGCCCGCAACGTCTTCCGGCGCTGGGCGAAGGCGGCGTCGATGACGGCAAACACCTCTCGGCGGTCGGCGGTGGTGGGCGGCGGGTCGCGGCGCAGCAGCCGCACCAGGCCGGAGTCCACGTTGGGGGCCGGCCAGAAGACCGACCGGCCGATCCGTCCGGCCGGCGAGGCCTCGGCATACCAGGCAGCCTTGGCACTGGGCACCCCGTAGGTGCGGCTGCCCGGAGCAGCCGTCAACCGCTCGGCCACCTCCAGCTGGACCATGACCAACACCCGGTGCAGCGACGGGAAGGTCTCCAGCAGGTGCAGCACCACCGGCACCGCGACGTTGTAGGGCAGGTTGGCCACCAGTGCGGTCGGTTGCGGGTCGGGCAGCACGGTGAGGGTGAGCGCATCCTGGGTGAGCACCCGCAACCGGTCGGCCCGCTGCCCGGCGTGCTCGGCGACGGTCTGCGGCAGTTGGTGGGCCAGCACCGGGTCGATCTCGATCGCGATGACCTGCTGGACGATCGGCAACAGGCCCAGCGTCAGGCTGCCCAGGCCGGGGCCGACCTCCACCACCACGTCCTGCTCGCCGACCCCCGACTGACGCACGATCCGGCGCACCGTGTTGCCGTCGATGACGAAGTTCTGCCCCCACGTCTTGGTGGGACGCACCCCCAGCCGCCCGGCCAGCTCCCGGATCTGCGCGGGCCCGAGCAGGTGGTCGGCGTGCGGCTCCATGACCGGTCAGCGTACTGGCCACCACCGAAGCGGTGTGGCTGCGGGATGGGCGAGCACACCACGAGTGGGGGATGCGGCACGTGCGTGTGGCCCGAGGCGCTTGCGCCGGTCTGTCCGGGCCCGGGGCAGACCACCTGCTGGGCGCCGACGCCCGACTGCACCACCGGTCCCTCCGTGCCCGGGGCGGATCGTGCGGGACCCGGCCGGGGAATGCCCAACGGTTGCGACTATGTTGCCAGTAGGACAGGCTCGAAACCTGTGGACATCGACGACTGAGGAGCTGTTTGCTGTGGCTGACTACGCACTGCCCGATCTTCCCTACGACTACGGCGCCCTCGCCCCGCACATCTCCGGCGAGATCATGGAGTTGCACCACTCCAAGCACCACCAGGCCTATGTCAGCGGAGCCAACACCGCCCTGGAGCAGCTGGCCGAGGCACGCGACAAGGACAGCCTGGGCGGCGTCAACATGTTGTCCAAGAACCTGGCGTTCAACCTCGCCGGTCACGTGAACCACTCGGTGTTCTGGCCGAACATGTCCCCCGACGGCGGCGACAAGCCGACCGGTGAGCTGGCCGCCGCGATCGACGACACCTTCGGCTCCTTCGACGCCTTCCGTGCCCACTTCACCGCCAATGCCCTGGGCATCCAGGGCTCCGGTTGGTCGATCATGGCCTGGGACACCCTCGGCCAGAAGTTGATCCTGGTCCAGCTCTATGACCACCAGGGCAACCTGCCGGCCGGCATCGTCCCGCTGTTGATGCTGGACATGTGGGAGCACGCCTTCTACCTGCAGTACCGCAACGTCAAGGCCGACTACGTCAAGGCCTGGTGGAACGTGGCGAACTGGGCCGACGTCCAGGACCGCTTCGAGAAGGCCCGCTCGACCACCAACGGGCTGATCGTCCCCAACGCCTGAGTGCGACAACCCATGGTCAGACGCTGACCACAGCCACGGCCCCGGTGCACCAGCGCCGGGGCCGTTGTCGTGTGCCGCGCTGCCGTCCCGCACACGTCCACTGACTATGTCCTGCGCCGACGGGGCCAGAACCCCGTGGACGCAGGACATAGTGGGGGAATCCGGCGCGAGCCGAGTCACCAGGGGCCGTAAACCGCCTCGGAGTTGGCCGAGAGGGCCTCACAGAGGGTCGGGACCGCCACGTTGACCGTGGCCGCCATGGCCCGCACGGTCAGCGGCACCAGGTAGGGGGCGTTGACCCGGCCCCGATGCGGGGTCGGCGTCAGATAGGGGGCGTCGGTCTCCACCAGCAGGTGCTCCAGCGGCGTCACCGCCAGGGCGTTGCGCAGCTCCGTGGCGTTCTTGAAGGTGACGGTGCCGGCAAAGGACAGGTAGTAGCCGCGCTCCACGCACTCGCGGGCCATCTGCAGGTCGCCGGAGAAGCAGTGCAACACGACCCTGTCGGGGGCACCCTCCTCGGCCAGGATGCGCAGCACGTCCTGGTGGGCGTCCCGGTCGTGAATCTGCAGCGCCAACCCGGTGCGCTTGGCGATCTCGATGTGGGCGCGGAACGACTCCTGCTGGGCGCCCACGCCGTCGGGCCCGGTGCGGTAGTAGTCCAGCCCGGTCTCGCCGATCACCCGCACCCGGGGGTGCGCGGCCAGCGCCTCGATCTCGGTGAGCGCCTCCGTCAGGTCCCCGGCCGCGACATGGCCAGGTGCCTCGTTGGGGTGGATCGCGACCCCACCCAGCAGTTCTGGATGCTCAGGCAGTATGTCGACCGTCCAGCGAGCGCTGGCCAGCTCGCACCCCACCTGCACCAGGCGGGTGACGCCGACCGCCCGGGCCGCCGCGATCTGCGCGGCGACCGGCACCGGGTCACCATCCCGACCAATGTCCAGGTGGCAGTGGTTGTCCACCACCGGGATCGGCAGCGGTTCCGGGGCCGGCGGCGCCGAGCGGGGGTGCTCACTCACGGTGCGGTGCTCGACCCGTCGCCGGGGCGGTCCGGCCTCTCCCCGTGCCGCGGGTCGGGCTGATTCTCGGGCCGCTCGTCGCCCTGCGCCACGCCAGGCTCGTCCTCAGGCAGCTCGTTGCCGTCCTC
>CAYVEH010000098.1:0-9585 GCA_964450585.1 uncultured Ornithinimicrobium sp. | reverse complement strand
GGACTGCGGCCGCACCGGCCTCCGGCACCGGAGGCCACGGCGCGCCCCACCTAAGGGGTTCACCCCGGTGGTCGGGTCCCTGGTCGGTCGACCTCATCCGGCGCTGCCTCAGGGCCGGGTGACTCGGGGTGGTCGGGGTCTGCGGGGCCACCGACGCCAGCTCGCTCAACCCACGGCTCGCGGCCGCGGAAGAGCAGCTGCAGCCCGATGAAGAGCAGCAGGCCCACCACGATGAACGCCACGGCAGTGACCTGATTGGTGCGCAGCGGCCCCACCATGTAGCTGAAGTCGGTGCGGATCCCCTCGATCCAGAACCGCCCGGTGCCGTAGACGACCATGTACAGCGCGATCAGCTTGCCCCAGCCGAGTTTGAACCGTCGGTCGACCCACAGCAGGAGCAGACCTCCCAGGCCGTTCCAGACCAGTTCGTAGAGAAAGGTGGGTTGGAAGGTCTCGACGTCGCGGTACTCCGGCGGCCGGTTCGCCCGGTCGATCTCCAGACCCAGGGGGCCATCGTCCGGGCCGCCGAACAGTTCCTGGTTGAACCAGTTGCCCAGCCGTCCGACCGCTTGGGCCATGATCAGCCCCGGCGCCAACGCGTCAGCGAAGACGGTGATCCGGGCGCCGCGACGCCAACAGACAAAGAGTGCGCCCAGGGCCCCACCGATCACCGCACCGAAGATGGCGATGCCGCCCTCCCAGATGTAGAGGGCACTCAGCGGGTCCCGGCCCTGACCGAAGTAGTCCTCCCAGTGGGTGACCACGTGGTAGATCCGGGCACCGACGATCCCCGCGGGGATAGCGACGGTGGCGATGGCCTCAAAGGTCTCCGCCTGACCGCCCCGGGCCACCCAGCGGCGGCGCCCCAGCCACCAGGCCAGGATCATGCCCGCCAGCAGGCACAAGGCGTAGATGTGGATGGTGAGCGGGCCGATGCTGAACTCGCTGATGCCCGGGCTCGGGATCGACATGATCACGGGACCATCATGCGGGAGGACGGTCCCCTCTCCGAAACCACCCCGCCGGTCACTGCGGTCCGCCACCGCCCTCCAGCACGGAACTAGGCTGAATGGGTGACCGGTTCCCCGTCCATGATGCGTGCCCGGGCCATCCCTTACCGGGTGCTGGCGGTGGTGACCATGCTGCTGCACGTGGTCTTCTCGGTAGTCGCGGTCCTGGGCGGCTTCCTGGCCTGGGTTCAACCGTGGGTGCTGTGGCTGCACCTGCCGGCACTCGGGTGGGCGACGGCCGGTCAGCTGCGGCCCCTGCCATGCCCGCTCACCACGCTGGAGAACACCGCCCGGCAGCACGGTGGGTGGGCACCGCTGGCTGAGACCGGCTTCATCGACCACTACTACACCGGGGTCCTGTACCCACGGTCCTGGAAGAGCCGTATGCCGTACCTCGCGGGAGGCATCGTGCTGCTCTCCTGGGGCGGGATCCTGGTGCGTTAACCCCCGCGGGGACGGGGCGACAGCTGCCCGGTGCGCGCGGCCCGCAAGATCACCGCCAGGTCACCTCAGCCGTGCCGCCGACGCAGCTCGGCCTCGACCTCCGCCAGACCGAGCCCGCGGCTGCGCAGCAGAACCAGCAGGTGATAGAGCAGGTCGGCCGACTCCGCCAGCAGTTCCGGGTCTTCCTGGGCGACCGCGGCCAGAGCGGTCTCCACCCCCTCCTCACCGACCTTCTGGGCCACGCGCCGGACCCCGCCCTCCAGCAGGGAGGTGGTGTAGGACCCCGCGGGTCGTTCCTGGTCGCGGCGGAGCACGATCTGCTCCAGCTCGGCAAGAAACGAACCGACGGCGGGCCTCGGGTGGTCCTTGGTTGGGTCCGGCGTGCTGGAGGGACCGGCGCCCACCACCCCGTCGGTTGCCACGGGTCGAGGAGCCGGGTCGAAGCAGGATGTCGCCCCGGTGTGGCAGGTCGGCCCGTCAGGGGCGCACTGCAACAGGATGGTGTCCCGGTCGCAGTCGACCTGGACCGCGAGGACCTGCAGCCGGTTGCCGCTGGTGGCGCCCTTGACCCACTGCTCCTGCCGGCTTCGGCTGTAGAAGGTGGCCAATCCGGTCTGCAGGGTGGCCGTGAGCGCCTCGCGGTCCTGGTAGCCCACCATCAGCACCCGCCCGCTCCGGTGGTGCTGCGCCACGGCTGGCAGCAGCCCGCCCTGTTTGGTGAAGTCGAGGTCGCCGGTGGTCAGGTCGTCGGGCAGAGTGAGTGGCTCGCTCATCGGGTCGTCTGCTCCGGCAGCTCGGGGGCCGGGGCGGGAGCGGCTGCCTCGAGCCGGACCTCGATGCCGGCCGCGCACAGTTGCGCCTTGAGCTCCTGGATCGCCAGATCGCCGGAGTGAAAGACACCCGCCGCCAGTGCCCCGTCCACGTCAGCTTCCCGGAACACGTCGATGAAGTGCTGGGCACTGCCGGCACCGCCGGAGGCCACCAGCGGCACGTCGCAGATCTGCCGCACGGCACGCAGTTGTGGCACGTCATACCCCTGGCGGACCCCGTCAGAGCCCATGGCGTTCAGCACGATCTCACCTGCCCCCAGCTCCTGGACCTGCTCGACCCAGGAGAGGGTCGTGGTCGGCAGCGCCCTCGTGGCCTCTGGGTCTCCGGTCAGCTGCCGGATCCGCCACTGACCGTCAGCGTCCTGCAGGCTGTCGATGCCCACGACCACGCACTGGCTACCGAACTCCCGGGCCAGGTGCCCCACCAGCTCTGGGTGCCGTGTGGCGGGGGTGTTGAGGGAGATCTTGTCGGCGCCGGCGGCCAGCACGGCACGGGCGTCCTGCACCGAGCTGATCCCGCCGGCTACGCAGAAGGGGATGTCGATCCGCCGTGCCACCCGATCGATCCAGTCGACGTCGACGCGCCGCCCCTGCGGACTGGCGGAGATGTCGTAGAAGACCAGCTCATCGGCGCCCTCGCCGCTGTACCGCGCGGCCAGTTCGGTGATGCTGCCCATGTCCCGGTGGTCCCGGAACCGGGTGCCCTTGACCACCCGCCCGTCCTGCACGTCCAGGCAGGCGATGATGCGCCGGGCCAGGCTCATCGGTGTGCCTTCCTCATCGACGCTCCTCAGCGATCGCCTCGTCAATGGTCAGCCGACCCTCCAGCAGCGCCTTGCCCAGAATGACACCGCCACACCCCACCTTGCGGACGCCCCGCACGTCAGCCGCGTGCCGGGTGCCGCCGGAGGCCTGCACGGCCACGTCCGGGACGGCGCGGGCCACGAAGGTGTAGAGGTTGAGGTTGGGCCCGGCCAGGGTGCCGTCACGACCGATGTCGGTGCACAGGGCATGGGCCAGGCCGGAGCGGGAGTAGTGGCTCAGCAGTACCGCCAGGTCGGTCTCGGAGTCGGAGGTCCATCCGGCGGTGGGCAGCACCCACGACCCGTCGTCCCCGGTGCGCGCGTCCAGCGCCACGGTGATCCGGTCGGCACCGAACTCCTGGATCCACTCGCTGACCAGCTCTGGTTGCTGGATGGCCAGGGAGCCGATCACCACCCGGCTCGCGCCGGCCTCCAGCAGGTCGATCACATCCTGCTTGCAGCGCACGCCGCCACCGGTCTGGACCGACAGGCCGGTCTCCTCGGCGATGGCACGCAGCAACGGGATCAGGGTGTAGCCGCCGGCCCGGGCAGCGTCCAGATCGACCAGATGCAACCAGGTGGCACCACCCTCGGCATACTCCGCGGCGACCGTCAACGGCTCACTGGGGTACCGCGTCTCCTTGGCGTAGTCGCCCTTGTGCAACCGGACGACGCGTCCCTCGCGCACGTCGATCGCCGGATAGATGGTGAAGTCGGTCATGGCGACACCTCCCGGACAAAGTGTCTCAGCAGTCGTTCACCGGCGCGGGATGACCTCTCGGGGTGGAACTGCACGCCCCACCGGTGGCCGTTGCGGACCACCGCACTCCAGCGGCCGGAGTGCTCGGTGCTCAACACCGTGTCGCTGGTGACCGGAACCCCGAAACTGTGCACGAAATAGGCCCGGGTGCCCGCCGGCAGCACCTCGCCCACCGGGTCCGGCCGGAGCAGGCTCATCGTGTTCCACCCCATGTGCGGCACCCGCTGCCCCGGAGCCGGGCGGATCGGGAGCACCCGGCCGGAGAGCAGCCCCAGGCACGGGGTGCCACCGTCCTCGGCTGACTCCTCGAAGAGCAGCTGCATGCCCAGGCACACACCCAACAGCGGCTGCTGCACCTGCTGCAGCACCTCCACCAGCCCGGCCTGGTGCAGTCGGCGCATGCCGGCACCGGCAGCACCGACCCCGGGCAGGATGACCCGGTCGGCCGCCAGGATCTGGGCCGGGTCGCGCGTGAGCCGGGCGTCGGCGCCGACCCGTTCCAGCGCGTACCGCACCGAGGCGATGTTGGCCCCGCCGGAGTCGACGAGGGCCACCCGTATGCGGCTCACGCCGGTGCCGTCCCCGGCGGGGACCAGGGGCGCAGCCGGTGACGCCGGCTGCTCACAGCACGCCCTTGGTGGAGGGCAGCTCCTGGCCGTCGACCTGGATCGCCTGCCGCAGCGCCCGGGCGACCGCCTTGAAGCCCACCTCGATCTGGTGGTGGGCGTTCGCACCGGCCACCGACAGGTGCAGGGTGGCCCGCAGCGCCTCGGCGAAGGACCGCCAGAAGTGCTCCACCATCTCGGTGGGCAGGTCGCCGACCATCTCCCGACCGAAGTCGCAGGAGAACGTCAGGAACGGCCGGCCGGACAGGTCCAGGGCCGCGGTGGCCAGGGACTCATCCATGGGTGCGGTGAAGCCGTACCGCCCGATGCCGCGACGGTCCCCCAGCGCCTCGTCCAGCGCCTGGCCAATCGCCAGGGCGGTGTCCTCGGTGGTGTGGTGCTCGTCAATGTGCAGATCCCCGTCGCAGGACACCTTCAGCGAGAAGCCGCCGTGCTTGGCGAGTTGGTCGAGCATGTGGTCCAGGAAGCCCAGGCCGGTGGCGACCTCGATGTCGCCGGCGCGGTCCAGGTCGACCTCGACGTGGATCCTGGTCTCGGAGGTGTTGCGGTCCACGACCGCCACGCGCGGCCGGTTGGCCAACTGGTGGGCGATCTGCTCCCAGGTCACCGCATCGGCACCGCCCTGTCCCATGGAGCTCTGCAGCAGGAAGGTCTTGATCCCCAGGTTGTCCCCGAACTGCCGGTCGGTGAGCCGGTCACCGACCATCATGGAGCGGTCCCAGTCGATGCTGCGGTCGCGCAGCAGGTGCTTGACCATGCCGATCCCGGGCTTGCGGGTGTCGGGCTGGTTGGGGCCCGGCGGGTGCGGGTCGACGAAGACGTCGCGGAAGGTGATGCCCTGGCTCTCCAGGATGTGCAGAAGCAGGTCGTGGGGCCCCTGGAAGGACTCGACCGGGAAGTTCGGGCCGCCCAGGTCGTTCTGGTTGGAGACCATGATGAAGTCCCACCCGGCGTCGCGCAGTTGCGTCAGGGCCGGGATCACGCCGGGCACCAGGCGCAGCTTCTCGTAGCAGTCGACCTGGCAGTCCTCGGGTTCTTCGATCAGGGTGCCGTCCCGGTCGATGAACAGGACGGGGCGCTGGGTGGTCATCAGTGGTTTCCTCGTGCTGGTGGGGTGGTGGTCAGGTGCGGCTGGGGGATGCCGTGGGGCTCGCGGAGTGCCTGACGCACGGCCTGGATCTCGGCGCTGGAGCCGACCGTGACCCGCAGGGCGTCGGCGACCAGGTGCCGCATGTCGCGCACTACGATGCCACTGCCCCGCAGGTCGGTCAGCAGGGTGTCCACACCGGGGCCGCGGATCAGCAGGAAGTTGGCCTCGCTGTCATAGACGGCGCTGACCCGCGGGTCGTTCTGCAGGATCTGGGTCAGGTGCGCGCGGTCCTCCCTGGTGCGGGCAGCCCGCCGGGGCACTTCGCCCGCCAGCACCGGCGCGAGGGCGGCCCGGGCCAGATTGGCGCTGGCGGTCGCTAACGGGTAGGGCGCCTGCACCCGCCGTAGCACGGCGGCCAGCTCCGGGTGACACAAGGCGCTGCCGATCCGGGCGCCGGCCAGGGCGTGGGCCTTGGACAGTGTGCGCAGCACCACCAGGTTGGGGTGGTCGTTCAGCAGCTCGGTGGCGCTCGGGGTCCGCGCGAACTCCTGGTAGGCCTCGTCGACGACCACCACGGCGTGCTCGGCCAGGGCCTCGGCCAGGGCGCTGATGGCGCTCTGCGGCACCACGGAGCCGGTGGGATTGCCCGGGCTGGTCAGGAAGACGATGCGGGCTCCCTGCTCCCGGGCGGTTTGCTGCAGGGCGGTGGTGTCCACCTCCCAGTGGCTGCCGCGGTCCTGTTGCGGCACGTCCAGCACCGGCACCCCGTGCAGCCGTGCCGCCACGGCATACATCCCGAACGTCGGCGAGGCCTGGGCGACGGCCTGGCTGCTGCCCGGTGCGGTGAGGGCGCGGACCAGCAGGTCGATGCACTCATCGCTGCCCCGCCCGAGGACCACCTGCTCGGCACTTACCCCGTACCGGTCGGCCAGCGCCGCGACCAGGTCAGCCGGTTGCGGGTCGGGGTAGCGACGGGCCCCGCCCAGCGGGTCGGCCGTGCTGGGGGTGGCGGCCTCGTTGGCGTTCAACCAGATGGTGGCCGGCACGTCCGCATCGATACTGCGGGCGGAGGCGTACCCGGCGAAGCCGCGCAGGTCCTCGCGGATCAACCGGGCTGGAAACAATTTTTGGGGAGCTTTGGATCGTCCGTCGCGCCTTTTTGGGGAGGTTTGGTCCGCCGTCATCCGGTGACCTCCTCGGGGCTGCCGAGCCGGGCCAGTCGCCGCGTCACAGCGGACTGGTGGCCGATCAGTCCCTCGGCACCGGAGAGTTCCACGGCGGTCGGGCCGAGGGCTGCCAGGCCCTGCGGGCTCACCTGCTGCACGGTCATCGCGATCTGGAAGCTGGCCACGTTGACTCCACCGGTCCACCGGGCGGCTCCGGCGGTCGGCAGCACGTGGTTGGTGCCGCTGCAGTAGTCCCCCAGCGTCTCCGGGGAGTAGTCCCCGAGGAAGACCGACCCGGCCCGCTCGACCTGGTCGACCCACTGCTGGGGGTCCCGCACCGCCAGGATGAGGTGCTCGGGGGCGTAGTCGTTGCTGATCTGGAACGCCTCGGCCAGGTCTGTGGTGATCAGGATGGCGCTGCTCTGCAGCGCCCGGGCCGCGATCTCGGCCCGGGGCAGCTCGCCCAGCTGTCGGCGCACCTCGTGGTCGGCGGCGCGAGCCAGCTGCGGGCTGTCGGTGATCAGCAGCACCTGGGAGTCCGGCCCGTGCTCGGCCTGGGAGAGCAGGTCGGCGGCGACGAACTCCGGGTCCGCGCCGGCGTCGGCGATGACCAGCACCTCCGAGGGGCCGGCCGGCAGGTCGATGCCGGGGCCCTGCTCGGCAGTGCTCACCTGCCGTTTGGCCTCGGTGACCCAGGCGTTGCCCGGCCCGAAGATCTTGTCGCAGCGGGGCACCGACTCGGTGCCGTAGGCCATCGCGGCGATCGCCTGGGCTCCTCCGCTGACCACCACCTGGGTGATGCCGCACTCGGCGGCTGCGGCCAGCACCGTGGGGTCGGCAGATCCGGAGTCATCCGGTGGGGTGCACAGCACCACCTCCGGGCAGCCGGCCAGCTGGGCCGGCACCCCGAGCATCAGGGCGGTGGAGGGCAGCGGGGCACTGCCGGCCGGCACATACAGCCCGACCCGGCGGATCGGGCGGATCAGGCGTGCGCAGCGCACGCCCGGGGCGGTCTGCACCTCGTAGTCCTGGTGCATCCCGGCCTGGTGGAAGATGCGGATGGTGCTGGCTGCCTGGCCGATCGCGGACCGCAGCGCCTCGGGCAGCCCGTTGACCGCCTCGGTGATCTGCGCGGCCGGCACCAGCAGGGACCGTGGTGCCACCCCGTCGAACCGTTCGGCATACGCCAACAGGGCGGCATCGCCGCGGTCGCGGACGGCCCGCAGGATCTCGGTGACGCCAGCGGTCACGGCATCCCCGGTGGCCGTCGTGCCGCGGGTGAGCACCTCGGCGCGGGCCGCCTCGTCCAGCTCGGTCCAGGTCAGCGTCCTCATGCCAGCATCCCCTCGACCGGCAGCACCATGATGGTGTGGGCACCGACCTGCTTCAGCTCCTCCATCCGGGACCACGGGACCGCGTTGTGGCACAGCAGTTGCACGCTGACCTCGTCGCGGCCGTCCACCGGCAGCACGGTCGGCTCGCCCCCGTCCGGCAGCGCGCGCAGCACTGCCGGGAGTCGGTCCCGGCCGGTGCGCAGCATCAGCAGCCGGGTCTCCTTCAGCCGCAGCGCGCCGTCCATCCGGCGCAGCAGCAGGTCGGCGATCTCCTCGCGGCCGTCCTCCAGCGGGGTGGCCGGCCCGGCGATCACCGCCTCGGAGTGCAGCAGCGTCTCCACCGGTTTGAGCGCGTTGGCTGCCAGGGTGCCGCCCGTGGAGACCAGGTCGCACACCAGGTCGGCCTGGCCCAGCCGGGGCGCGATCTCCACCGAGCCGGACAGGGTCACCACCTCGGCCTGCACCTGCTGCTCGGTCAGCCACCGGGCCAGGGTCCGCGGGAAGGAGGTGGCGATGCGCCGACCGGTCAGTTGCTCAGGCCCGGTCCACTGCTCGTCCTCCGAGATCGCCAGATCCAGCCGGCACACGCCCCACCCGAGTTGCCGCCACTCGCTGAGCCGGCCGCGCTGCCCAGCCGCCTCGTGCTCCAGGTTGTGCTCGACCAGGACGTTGCGGCCGACCACCCCCAGGTCGCAGACGCCATCGGCGATCAGGCCAGGGATGTCGTCATCGCGCACGAGCAGCAGGTCCACCGGCAGGGACTCGCCGTAACAGAAGAGTCGGTCGCGGCTCTCGCGCCAGGTCAGTCCGCACGAGGCGAGCAGGTCACGGGCGGGCTCGCCGAGGCGACCGGATTTCTGGATCGCCACGCGCAGACGTTCGCGGGTGGTGGCAGGCGGGGTCATGGTGACCTTCCGTGGTCGGGGCCCAGAGGGCCCACTGGTGTGGTGGCGCACAGCGCCGGGGCACCGTCGCCGGGGGCGACGAGGAGGTCTGGGGTGGTGCGCTCAGCCGTCGGCGGGCGGCGCACCGCGGGTATGTGCGAGCACGGCACGGTACCCACCCGTGCCGTGCTCGAGGCAGCGCGCCACCCGGCCCACCGTGGTCACGCTGACGCCGGTCTGCTCGTGGACCTGTCGGTAGGGAACCCCGTCGGCCAGCAGCGGCACGACGCTCCACCGGTCCGCCAGGGCCTCCAGCTCCGCCGGTGTGCACAGGTCGGTCAGGAACTGGGTCATCTGCTCGGGACTGTCCACGGAGGCCAGTGCCTGCGCCAGGGCCGACTGGGCCCGGGCCTGCGGCGACCATGCGTCACCGGCACGCTGGGCCGCGGCGGTCTCACGACGCTTCACGAGCACTCCCACAGGTCGGCGGCCGGCAGCCCGGCCACAGGTTGATGTATTAACGCGCTATTACGCTAACACGTCGAGCCGCGGGGCTGGAAACCGCCCCGGCCCTCACTCCCGGGGCAGGTCCAGGGGTTGGGCGAGCTCGACCCGCAACGCCGGCACCGCCTCGGACC
>CAYVEH010000097.1:7207-9628 GCA_964450585.1 uncultured Ornithinimicrobium sp. | reverse complement strand
GGGATCGCGGCGGTGTTGTAGGCGAAGGCCCAGAACAGGTTCGTCTTGATCGTTCGCAGCGTGCGCCGGGACAGCCGGATGGCATCGGCTGCTGCCCGCAGGTCACCACGGACCAGGGTGATGTCAGCGGCTTCGATCGCGACATCGGTGCCGGTGCCCATCGCTAGGCCCAGGTCGGCCTGGGCCAGGGCCGGTGCGTCGTTGACGCCGTCGCCGACCATCGCGACGGTCTTACCGTCGTTCTGGAGCCGGGTGATGACGTCGACCTTGTCCTTGGGCAGCACTTCGGCGATCACCTGGTCGATGCCCACCTCTGCGGCGACCTGCTGTGCGACGGCCTGGTTGTCGCCGGTGAGGAGCACCGGGGTCAGACCGAGCTCCTTGAACTGCCTGATGGCCTGCGCGCTGGTGGCCTTGACCTCGTCTGAGACCACGAGCACTCCGCGAGCGGTGCCGTCCCAGCCGACCGCGATCGCGGTCTTGCCCTCGGATTCCGCGGCCTGCTTCGCGGCGCGAAGGTCTGCGTCGAGGTGCTGGGACCATTCGGTCAGCAGGCTCTCGCGTCCAGCCAGCACCGCGTGTCCGTCGATGATGCCTTGGACGCCGCGACCTTCGATGTTTTCGAAAGATTCTGGCGTGGGCAGCGCGCCGACCTCGGTGGTGGCGCCCTTGGCGATGGCCTGGGCGATGGGGTGCTCGGAGGCGTCTTCCAGGCCACCTGCCAGGCGCAGCAGTTCGGCCCGGTCGACGCCGTTGGCGGGGATGACATCGGTCAGGGTCATCTTGCCGGTGGTGACGGTGCCGGTTTTGTCCAGCACGATCGTGTCGATCTTGCGTGTCGACTCCAGGACCTCGGGTCCCTTGATGAGCACCCCCATCTGTGCGCCTCGCCCGGTGCCGACCAGCAGGGCGGTCGGGGTGGCCAAGCCGAGGGCGCACGGGCAGGCGATGATCAGCACGGCTACGGCAGCGGTGAACCCGGCGGCCAGTGGGAAGCCGGCGCCGATCCAGGCGCCGAGAGTGGCCACGGCGATGGCGATCGCGATGGGCACGAACACGGCTGAGACGCGGTCGGCGAGGCGCTGGATCTCGGCCTTGCCGGACTGGGCGTCCTCGACCAGTTGGGCCATCTGTGCCAGTTGGGTGTCTGAGCCCACCCGGGTGGCGCGCACGATGAGTCGGCCTCCGGCGTTGACGGTGGCACCGGTGACAGTGTCGCCGTCGGTGACCTCGACGGGCACGGATTCGCCAGTGAGCATGGAGGCGTCGATTGCGGAGGTCCCGGAGGTGATCAGCCCGTCGGTGGCGATCTTCTCCCCGGGGCGGACAACGAACTCATCGCCGACGGACAGATCCTCGATGGGGATGCGCAGTTCGGTGCCTTCGTGCAGGACCGCCACGTCTTTCGCGCCCAGTTCAAGCAGGGCACGCAGAGCTGCACCGGCGCGGCGCTTGGAGCGCTTCTCGAAGTAGCGGCCCAGCAGGATGAACGTGATCACGCCGGCGGCGACCTCGAGGTAGATGTTCCCGAGCCCGTCGCTGCGCGAGATCGTCAGCTCGAAGGGATGGACCATGCCGGGTTGGCCGGCGGTTCCGAAGAACAGAGCCACGATCGACCACAGCAGGGCCGCGGTCGTGCCCACCGAGATCAGGGTGTCCATCGTGGCTGTGCCGTGCTTGAGGTTCATCCAGGTCGCCTTGTGGAAGGGCCACCCGGCCCACACCACCACGGGCGCGGCTAGCACGAGGGAGGCGAAACCCCAGTAGTCGAACTGCAGGGCGGGGATCATTGCCATGGCGATCACCGGGACCGCGAGGACGGCTGCGCCGATGAGGCGCTGGCGCAGGCTGGCCAGTTCGGTGTCCTCGGGCGGTTCGCCCTCGTCCTGCGCGGTCTGCGTGGAGCTCTTGGGGGGAGCGGGGAGGACGGCGGTGTAGCCGGTCTTCTCGACCTCGGCGATCAGTGTCTGCGGGTCCAGGCCTGCTGGTCCGGTGACCTTGGCCTTCTCCGTGGCGTAATTGACGCTGGCCGTGATGCCCTCAAGCTTGTTGAGCTTCCTCTCGATCCGGTTCGCGCATGACGCGCAGGTCATCCCCCCGATCTGCAGTTCGACACTTCCGGTGCTGGTGGTGTTCTCAGCGGTGGTCATGGTCGCCTCCTTCTTCCTGCTCGTCCCCGGGATGCTGACCGTCCTCACTGTCGGACGAAGACTTGCTATCGGCTGGACCCGGGGCGGTGGTGTCCAGGACCAGTGGGGCGGTGTGGACCTGCCCGTCGACCTGGAAGTCCAGGTAGAGCAGGTACCGCCCCGGCGTCGGTGCGGTGGCCTCGAAGGTGATCTGCGGCCCTGAGGTCTCGCTTGCCTTCGGTTCCTGCCCGTGGGGGTGGACGTGCAGGTAGGCCAGGTCACCGTCACGCAG
>CAYVEH010000097.1:4093-7107 GCA_964450585.1 uncultured Ornithinimicrobium sp. | reverse complement strand
ACCGCGGCGAGGACGGCGGTGTCGTCGACCGGCTGCTCGGCCGTCACGGCCAGGAGACCGGTGGCGGCGCTGACGTCGATGTCGGTGACCCCGGGGATCTGGGACACCTCATCGCGCACTGCGCCTTCACAGTGCCCGCAGGTCATCCCGGTCACCTGGTACTGCGTGGTCGTTGTGCTCATGATTCGTGCTTCCTTTCGTAGTGACTGTTCCGTACCCTATACCCCTAGGGGGTTTCTTTCAAGAGGCTTGCCTGACTCGACTCTGAACTGCGGTGGGCGCGACCGGGGATCGCGATGCTGGCGATGGCGGCGGCGACGATCGCGCCGATGGCTGCTGCCAGGAACGCCTGCCGGAACCCGCTGTCCCCGCCTGCCGTGAGACTGACGACGGCGATGCTGGAGACGGTGGCGACACCGACCGAGGCGCCGATCTCGTGGAACGTGCTCAACAGCCCGGAGGCGATGCCCGCTTCCTCGGGTGCAACCTGGCCGAGGGCCGTGACGCTGGCGACGACGAACAGCATGCCGATGCCGAGCGCGCCGAAACTGATTCCGACGGTCGTGGTCAGGGTGGTCGACCACAGCGCGGGAATGAGGAGTCCGATCGCGCCGACGATCATGCCGAGCGCGCCGAGCCTGCGGGCGCCGAGGTTGCTGACGAGCTTGCCTGCCATCTGGGCGCCGGTCATCGTCGCCAGGGCGATGGGCAGGAACAGCAGTCCCGTGACCAGTGGACCGTATCCGGCGTACTGCTGGAAGTAGAAGGTGCCGAGGAAGAACACCGCGACCATCATCGCGGTGGCGATCCCGAGCACGAACACCCCCGCGAACACTGGACGCCGGCCGAGTAGCGAGAGGTCCATGAGCGGCGAGGGGGTGGTCTTCTGCCGCCAACCGAACAGCAGGTACAGCGCGGCTGCGATGCCCGCGAAGATGAGCGTGCGCGGCGCGGTCCAGCCGCTCTCGCCAGCAATGGTCAGCGCGTAGATCGCGAGCCCGGTCGCGCCGGTGACCAACATCGCCCCCAGCGCATCGAGGCGTGGGCGCGGGCCAGGCTGCGGTGGTAGTGACGGCAAGATGCGCAGCAGGCCGATCAGCACGATCGCGCCGACCGGGATGTTGATGAAGAACACCCACGGCCAGCCCGGTCCGGCCGAGATGAGTCCGCCAAGCAGCACGCCTATCGCGGCCCCACCTCCACCGAGTGCGGACCAGATGCCCAGTGCCCGGTTTCGTTCATCTCCCTCAAAGAGGCGCACCACGACCGACAGCGCCGCTGGCGAGAGCATCGCGGCTCCGATGCCCTGAGCAATGCGCCCGCCCAACAGGACGGTGCCGGTGTCGGCCAGTCCAGCGGCCAGCGAGCCAACCGTGAAGGTGAGCAGTCCCGCATACACGATGGGCTTGGCGCCGAAGATGTCGGCGCTGCGTCCACCGAGCAGCATCAACCCACCGAACGCGACGGTGTATGCCGTCACGACCCAGGTCAGTGCCTCACGCGAGAGCGCTAGGTCAGCCTCCATCTGTGGCAGTGCGATCGCCACAACGGTCACATCGAGGATGAGCATGAACTGGGCGGTGCCCAGCAGTGCCAGTGCCAGCCAGCGCCTCGGGTGGGCACCCGCGACGCCACCTGGTGAAAGTTGCTTGGTCATCACAATCTCCTAACTTAATCAGTCATGTACGAGTTCCCAACCGGTAGGCTATCTCATACATTCCCGTACGAGTTGTGAGGTGGAGTATGACGCCCAGTAAGGCCACACCGGCGACCGGCGACGAGCGCGGTGCGACGACGGCGGTCCGACGTGCCCCGAACCGACGCGCCGACGCACAGCGGAACCGAGCGAAGATCCTGGCAGCCGTCGTCATGGCACTCCGCAAGAACGCCGATGCCTCCGTGGCAGACATCGCCACCGAAGCCGGTGTGGGGCGCATGACCCTCTACGGGCACTTCAGCACCCGAGCCGAACTCATCGACGCCGCCCTCATCGACAGCCTTGAACGCGGGGAAGAGGTCCTAGCTAAGGTGTCCGTCGACGGGGACGCTTCGGCCGCGTTCAGCCGCCTCATCAGATCGAGCTGGGTGCTGGTCGACCAGTCGCGGACCCTGCTGACAGCAGCCCAGAAGGAACTGCCCGCCGCCCGGATCCGGGAGATGCACGAGGTGTCGGAAGCGCGGATGCGCAGCCTGCTCGAACGCGGTCAGCGTGAGGGTGTCTTCCGCACGGACCTGCCGGTCAGCTGGCTGCTCGCGACCACCCACGTCGTGATGAACGGTGCCGCCGAGGAGATCACCGCCGGACGTCTCGATCCCGACGACGCCGCACACTTCATCGACACCACACTGCAACCCGCCTTCGCGGTCACGCCAGCAGCCCGAGAAGGCGGGAAATGATAGTTCGTGCCTGAGTGACAGCTGTGGTTGCTGAGCAAGGAAGCAGCAAGGATTGCCAGTCCATGATGATGTCGAGATGCAGCGAACTTCGCACAAGCGACCCAGGTGGTCCGCAATAGGCCGCCGTGTTGCAGGGCATCACCGTGTGTGACCAGGCTCGTGTGCACCGAGCGTAGTGTCCGTGTTGCCTGGTAGGAGTAGCGCATGACCACCAGCATCGATCAGACAGACTTCCCGCCGTTCACGGTGACGCGCGCGGCGGTCGATCAACTCACTGTCCTGGGCGGAGCGGTCCGCATCGACATCGAAGACGGTGGGTGTTGCGGCACCACCTACGTCTTCGACCAGGTCGACCCCGTGAGGCCAGATGCGGCGGGCGGCACAACGTACGGGTGCCCAGGTGCCTGGCTGATCGTCAGCGACGCCGCGGCCGGCGTCTTGCCCGGAGCCACGCTGGACTACTCCGCGCGCCTCAAGCCCCCACGGTTCCGGATCATCGGCAACCCCAATACCGAGCACGTCTGTGCCTGTCGCCGCTCCTTCGGTGAGCCCTGGCCCGGCCCTGGCCAACCCACGTGCCGTTCCTATCAACCCATGTCCTGGGACACCACCTACGA
>CAYVEH010000097.1:0-3993 GCA_964450585.1 uncultured Ornithinimicrobium sp. | reverse complement strand
TGGCTGATCTCAGCTTCCTGCGCCTCGATGATCTGCTGGGCCAGCTCTGCCGCGTGAGTGTTCTGCCCCTCGGCGAGCACATCCTCGGCCATCTGCACGGCACCCTCGTGATGGGCGATCATCAGTTCCAGGAACCGGGTGTCGAACTCGGCACCCGACAGCCCCGCGAGTTCGGCCATGGCCTCCTGCTGGCTCATTCCTTCCATCTGCATCCCACCGTGGTCCATCTGCCCGGTCTCATCGGGCGCCATCACCGGCTCCTCCCAGACGCTCAACCACGAGGTCATGGTCTCGATTTCCGGGCCCTGAGCGGCCAAGATCTCTTCGGCCAGGGACCGCACCTCGGCTGTGTCGCCTTGCTTGATGGCTAACTCGGCCATCTCGATGGCCCCCTTGTGGTGGACGACCATCATCTGGGCAAACATCGTGTCTGCCGCGTTGTGCGCGTCGCTCACCTCCTCGCTGGTGCTGCCGGGTGTCTGAGTGGTCGTGGCCTGCGTCGTGCTCTCGCCCGTGCCCGGCGATCCGCCCTCCTCGACAGGTTGCTCCGTGCTGCACGCGCTGAGCACTCCAACCAGCAGGAGTGCAGCACCGCTGGCGATGGCCCGATGTGATGACCTCACCTGGGTCCTTCCTTTCACCGTGGGATTGATTCGTCCCATCCAGTGAAACCGGGGCGCGGTAGCCGGAGGCACCAACCGAAAGGCACCTTCACCGAACCTTCATGGAACCGGCGGTGCTTCCTTCATACTTTCGCCTCCAGACGCCGCCCAGGCGACTCGATGCGCCATGCGCATTCACCGCTGACGGGTGGCGGCTGCGGTCCTGATCGGGAGCTCGACCGTGAACGTGGCACCCTGTCCCTGGCCGGCGCTGCTCACCGTGACGTCCCCGCCGTGTGCCCGGGTGATGGAGCGTGCGATCGCCAGACCGATGCCTGAGCCACCGTGCGCGCGGTCCCGGGCGCTGTCAGCCCGGTAGAACCGTTCGAAGACATGCCCGAGATGCTCGGCGCCGATCCCTTCTCCGTCGTCAGTCACCTGTAGAAGGACGCGTTCTTGGTGCTTCTCGACACGCACGGCCACCCGCCCGCCCGCAGGAGTGTGCCGTAGCGCGTTGTCCAACAGGTTGGTCAGCACCTGTCCGATCCTGTCCTGGTCGACCTCCACCACCGTGCCGGCCGCCGCGTCCGCGATCTGCGCTGTCAGACGGACCCCGGCGGCGGCGTACCGGCCACTCGCTAGCCGTACCGCGGTGCCGACCAGGTCATCCACACTCACCAAGCGGCGGTGCATACTCAGCCGGCCCTCCTCGGCAGTGGTGACCAGAGCGATGTCCTGAGCCAGGCGGGCCAACCTGGCTACCTGGTGCAGGAGCACCGCCACTGTCTCATCGTCGGACTGGACCACCCCGTCCTGGATGCCTTCCAGGTAGCCCTCCAGGGTGGCCACCGGGGTGCGCATCTCGTGGGCCAGGTCGCTGAGCAGCCGGGTGCGGGTCTGCTCCACCCGGGCCAGTTCGGATGCCATGGTGTTGAACGCACTGGCCAGGTCGTCGAGTTCGGCTCCCATGCCCACTGATGGAACCTGCACGGTGTAGTCACCGGCAGCGATACGTCCCGAAGCGTGCCGCACCTGGCCCAGCTGCCGAGCGACGCGGCGGGTCACCAAGACGCTGACCACCACGGAGGTGACGAGCGCAGCGAATAGCGCAACCCCCAGTGAGTAGGCCGAAGCTGTCGCGAATGCCTCTTCGGTGTGTTGCACCACTCCCGGGTCGGAGGTGCCGCTGCGCAACAAGTGCACGTGGAAGATGGCTGGTCCGATGACCGAGGCGACGACCCAAGCGCTGAGTACGCCGACAATGACGACCACGACGGTCGCGATCAGAATGCGGGATGCCAGGCCCCACCGTCCCCACGGTTTGCTCACCGACCCGGGCCCATCCGGTAACCGACCCCACGCACGGTACGGATGAACGCAGGATCAGACGAGTCCCCCAGTTTGCGTCGCAGGTGGGCAATGTGGACATCGACGAGGTGCTCGTCACCGACCCAATCCCGCCCCCACACATCATCGATCAACCGGCGGCGAGAGAAGACCATGCGCGGGCGGGCCGCCAACGCCACCAACACCTCGAACTCCGTGCGAGTCAGGTCCACAAGCTCCTCGCCCAGAAAGACCTCGCGGCCAGCCACGTCGATGCGCAACGTCCCGAACGACAATCCCCGCCCCGCCGCGCTGTCCCCGCCAGCGACCTCCCGCGGGCGCCGCAACAGTGCCCCGACCCGGGCCACCAGTTCCCGCGGACTGAAGGGCTTGGTCACATAGTCATCGGCGCCGACCGACAGACCGACCAGCTTGTCCACCTCCTCGGCACGGGCCGTCAGCATGATGACGTAACAATCGGAGAAGGTCCGGACCTGGCGGCACACCTCCACACCGTCCATCCCAGGCAAGCCCAGATCAAGGACAATCACGTCGGGCTGCCACTCCTGGGCGGCCTCCACCGCCTGGGTCCCGTCCCCCATGACCCGCACCTCGAAGCGGTCCCGCTCAAGATAGCGCTGCACGAGCCGGGCCAAGTGTTCCTCGTCCTCGACGAGCAGCACACGGGGAGCAAGAGTCGACATAGGGCCATCCTGCCCTGAGCCTGGGCCGCCACACCCACAGACAGCGACCGCGCCGACCACAGCACCGGCCAGGACCGGCGAAGACCTTCATGAAATCTTCATCGTCAGCCCCCAGCCACCAACCTGCGGCCCGCCCGAGGCTTCAGTAGCGTCGAAACCACCCTGGCGGGTCCAGACACGGCTCCCGCCCACCCGATGCGAAAGGCAAGAACAATGAGAACAACGGAAATGATGAACACCTACCCAGGCAAGATCAACCTGGACCGCGAACTCCTCACCCGCACCGTGGACACCCTCCTCGCCTGCGCCCAGGCCTGCACCGCCTGCGCGGACGCCTGCCTGAGTGAAGACATGGTCGCCGACCTGCGCAAGTGCATCCGAACCAACCTCGACTGCGCCGACATCTGCCAGGCCACAGCACGGGTGCTCTCCCGGCACACCGGCTACGACGCGAGCATCACCCGTGCCCAGCTCCAGTCCTGCATGCAGGCCTGTAAGTCCTGCGGCGATGAGTGCGCTGCTCACGCCGACCACCACGAGCACTGCCGCGTCTGTGCCGAGGCATGCCGAGCCTGCGAACAAGCCTGCACCGAACTACTCGCTGCCATCGGCTGACTAGTCAGTCACGCCGCATGCGTTGATGCACGCTCTCCTTCTCCGCAGCCAGTCGGCGATCACCGAGCAGCGGCCGGTTCCAACTGCAACGTCGTGATACACGTCGGGCTGCCATCGGTAGTGCTGAACGGCACGCTTCCCTCGTAGTCGTCATGCGACACTTCGATCGTGCCGGTGATCTCGCGCGGCAACCAGAACCCGACGAAGCCATTCGTGTGGGTGCTCACCGCCTCATCAACAAGGACATCGCCAGACGCATCGGTGATCACCACCGCGACGTCCTCACCCACCAACTCACCCTGACAACCGCTCAGGCTGTGGTAGAAGCAGTCGTGGGTCTGGGTCACGAACGGCGCAACCGAAACGTAGAACTGGTCCTCGGGCAGGGGCACCGACACCTCCCTGGCGCCATCGTCGAGCAGCAACTCATCCTCAACGACCGACGCACCAAGGCGTAAAGGACGCTGCTCGGTGCTCGCTTCCAACTCTTCGACGATCTGCTGCCCGCTCAGACCGTCCAGCCCGTGCTCCACCAGAAGCGGGTCGGCTGCGTCGGCATCCGAACCCGCCGAGCAGGCAGACAGGACGAACACGCCGAGAGCAAGTACGACCGGAAACCTTGTGCGCATGGATAGACCTCCTTGCAGAGATTCTCCCACTGGGACGAGAACCTCCCGCCAGGAGGTAGCGATTCGGGGAGAGAGACCCGCTCGCGCCAGGAAGAGGATGCGAGTCCCGGTGGCTCG
>CAYVEH010000096.1:0-9681 GCA_964450585.1 uncultured Ornithinimicrobium sp. | reverse complement strand
CTCGGCGAAGCTGGCGAAGATGTAGTCGCTGTTGGCGAAGTAGGTCAGGTGCGGGTAGCCCTCACCCAGGCCGGTGCCGAACAGACCGCCGTGGCCCATCCCCATCAGCCCCTTGGCGACCTGGTCGGAGGAGGCGGTGGGGTCGAACGGGTCCAACCACAGGTTGACCCGGGTCTGCACGTGGTCGAACAGCCGGAAGGCGACATAGGCCCCGGCCCCGAAGAGGGACAGCCCGATGATGATCCAGCTGACCCGCTCGGTGGCCACGTAGAGCATCGCCACGAACAGCCCGAAGAACAGCAGGGAGGAGCCCAGGTCCCGCTGGGCCACCAGGATCAGGATAGACAGCACCCACGCGGCCAGGATGGGGCCGAGGTCGCGCCCCCGGGGCAGCTGCAGCCCCAGGAACCGCCGCCCGACCAGTGACAGCGCGTCCCGGGTGGCCACCAGGTAGCCGGCGAAGAAGACGGTCAGGGCGATCTTGGCCACCTCGCCGGGCTGGAAGCTGAACCCGGCCACCCGGATCCACAGGCGCGACCCGTTCTCGGCATGGCCGATCAACGGCAGCATCGGCATGAGCAGCAGGAAGAACCCGGCGATCATCGCGATATAGGTGTAGCGACGCAGCACCCGGTGGTCGCGGACCAGGAACAGCACCACCGCGGCCAGCACGATGCCCAGGGCGCTCCAGATGATTTGGCGGCCGGCCACCAGACTGCCCATCTCCCGGCCGGCGGCATAGTCCAGCCGCAGGATCATCACCAGCCCCAGCCCGTTGAGCAGGGTTGCGATGGGCAGCAGCAGCGGGTCGGCATACCGGGCGCGCCAGCGCAGCATGATGTGGAACCCGACGGTGATCACCAGGAAAAGGCCCCCGGTGGTCAGCAGGTTGGCCGGCACCTCACCACGGACTGCCAGCCCCACGTTGACGTAGGCGAGCATGACGATCCCGACGGCGAACACCAGCAGCAACAGCTCGGTGTTTCGCCCGGTGCGGGGCCGGAAGGTGGTGATGGTGGTCACGGGACGCAGTCCACGGGTGCCGGGAGCTGCTGGCCCTGGGACTGTGCGGAGCCGTCCGGGCCCTGCGAGGTGGCCGCCGCATCATCCGGTCCGGCGGTGCTGCGGGCCGCCTCGGGGCCGGCCGTGATCCGGGCCCCGTCGGGGCCGGTGGTGATGGCCGCGTCGTCTGCAGCGTCGCCGGCGGGCCGACCGTCCGGGCCGGTGGTCTGCGACTCCTGGTCGCCGGGGACCGGCAGGGCCGGCATCTCCAGCACGTCCTCGCAGCGTGGCAGGGCCAGCTCGCGCAGCTCGGCGACGATGGCGTCGGCGTCCGCGCGGTCGTCAGCGGTGAGGGTGTTGATGACCCGGTTGCGGTAGTGCGCGGGCAGCGTCTCCAGCTCGATGTCGGTCTGCTGCTCCGGCTCGGAGAGGGTGAATGGGCCCAGGTCCTGACTGACCCCGCGGAAGATGGTGACGTGGCCGTTGGCCTCCCCCACGAAGTACTGCCGTTGGGACCAGTCGTAGGTGGCCCAGGCGCCTACCACGACCACGGCCAGGACCGCCAGGGTGACTAGCCCGCGGCGCAGCCAGGTGCTGACCCGCCCACCCTCGGTCTCCTCGGCCAGCTCTGGACCGGGGTCGGTGCCGTGCACGGTCCGGGACAGCGCGGCAGCCTTCTCCGCCGGCGTCTGCGGTGCCAGCAACTGGGTGCCCCGGCGCTCGCTGGCGGCACCGACGACCTGCGGATCGGTGGTGCCCTCACCGGTCTCCACCACATCGGCGACGATGACGGTGACGTTGTCCCGGGCCGAGGCCCGCAGCGAGATTGCGATCAGCTGGTCGGCGACCTTGCCGGCGGACTCCTCGCTGCGCAGCAACTCGGCCACGGTCGACTCGGCGACGTAGTCGGTCAGGCCGTCGGAGGTCAGCAGTAGCCGGTCGCCGACGCGCAACTCGCGCATGGACAGGTCGGGCCGGTCCTCCGGGCGGCCGGTGAACACCCGGGTGACCAGGGACCGCTGCGGGTGGTGCAGCGCCTCCTCCTCGGAGATCCGCCCCTCGTCGAGCAGCTGCTGGACGAACGAGTGGTCCTTGGTGATCTGGGTGACCCGGGCGCCGCGCCGCAGGTAGGCCCGGGAGTCGCCGATGTTGGCCACCGCCAGCTTGGACCCGGAGCGCATCATCGCGATGCAGGTGGTGCCCATCCCCTCGGTGGCCTCGGTCTCCTCGGCCACCTGCGCCAACTGTTCGTTGGCCGCGATCATCTCCTGCTCCAGGACGCTGGTCATGTCGTCCGCGCCGTGGCTCTCCCCGTCCAGGTGGACCAGCTCACCGACCACCAGGGAGCTGGCGACGTCACCGGCGGCGTGCCCGCCCATCCCGTCACAGAGCACCAGCAGCTCCGGACCGGCATACGCCGAGTCCTCATTGCGGTCCTTGGTGCCGAGTCCGACGTGGGAGCGGGCGGCATAGCGCAGCGCGACCGACATGGTTTACCGCTGCAACTCGAGGACGGTCTGACCGATCCGGATCTGGGTGCCGACCTCGAGCCGGTGGCCGGTGCCGATCCGCTGGTTGTTGATGATGGTGCCGTTGGTGGAGTTCAGGTCATCGGCATACCAGACCCCGTCCGGGCCCAGGTAGATGCGCAGGTGCCGCCCGGAGGCGTAGTCGTCGGTGAGCACCAGGGAGCACTCCGGGTTGCGGCCGATCAGCAGACCGTTGGGGTTCAGCGGGACCGTGGTGCCGCGCAGGCTGCCGGCGACCACTGCCAGGGTCTGCGGGCCCCGGCGGGCGGCTCTGGGCGTGCGTCCGGTCCGTTCCGGCCGGCCCCCGCTGCGGGTCAGCACCCGAGTGCCGTACAGATCGCCGCGCAGCGCTCCCACCACGCTGAAGA
Organism: uncultured Ornithinimicrobium sp.; assembly: GCA_964450585.1. Classification (GTDB taxonomy): domain Bacteria; phylum Actinomycetota; class Actinomycetes; order Actinomycetales; family Dermatophilaceae; genus Ornithinicoccus. The sequence continues at coordinate 6,782 of CAYVEH010000096.1, read as the reverse complement.
CGAAGGCCCAGAGCAGGGCGAGGATCCCCAGCCGAATGATGTTGAGGGTCAGCTCACTCATCGGTCCTCCTGGATGAGCTCCGCGGACCGCTCCGGGCCTCGCAGGCTCGTGTCCTCGCGGGTCCTGTCGCTCATCGGTCCTCCTGGATGAGCTCCGCGGACCGCTCCGGGCCTCGCAGGCTCGTGTCCTCGCGGGTCCTGTCGCTCATCGGCCGCCTTCGGTGTGGAAGATGAGCGTGGTGGAGCCAATGGTGAGCCGGTCGCCCTCGCCGAGCTGCTCGGTGCCGACCTGGTCACCGTTGACGTAGGAGCCGTTGGTGGAGCCCAGGTCGCGCACGATGACCTGCTGGTGGGGGCCGTCGTGGGTGATCCGCACCTCGGCGTGCCGGCGGGAGACCCCTGGGTCGTCGATCACCAGGTCGGCGGAGGCATCGCGGCCCAGGACGGTCACCGCGGCGGACAGGCTGTGGGCCCGGCCGTTCAGGTCCAGCCAGGGGCGTGGGCCGCGACCACTGACGGGGCGTTGTGGCCGGGCGCCGGTGGTGGGGAACTCCCGCGTCTGCGAGTGCCCACCGCTCGGGGGGTATGCCGGAGCGCCGGGGCCGTAGCCCGGCCCGGTCGGGCCCTGGCCGCCGGACCGCGCGGCGACGGCTGCCGCACCGACGCCGGGCGGGGCCTGGCGGGCTGCCGCGGGCGGTTGCTGGGCCGGTGGGCGAGCCGCTGTCCCAGCCGGGGCACCACCCTGCCGGGCCGGCGGTCGGGACTGGTCACTGGGCATACCAGCGGGCGGACCGCTGGCGCGCCGGGGTGGTCGTTGCCGCCGGGCGCTCTTGCTGGCCGGTCGGACCCGGAAGATGCCGGTCTCCAGGTCGTCCTCGGAGGTGAGGCGTACCTCGACCGTGCCGGCCGGGGTGTACCGCTGGGCGTCGGCGTGGTCCTCGGCCGCGGCGACCAGCTCGTCGGTCAACGCGGTGTCATAGGAGGAGAGCCGCTCGAAGTCACTGGTGGCCAGCTCGATGGTGAAGACGTTGGGGACCATGGTGCGCCCCGGGCCGAGCACGGCCGCGCGCTCATCCATCGCCCCGCGCATGGCGGCGGCGATCTCCACGGGCTGCACCTCCGCCTTGAACACCTTGGCGAACGGCGCCTTGATCGCACGCTCCAGCCCGCGTTCGACGCGGTCGACGATCCCCATGACACTCCTCTCGCTGTCGGTGCCCGGCGCTGTGCAGGACAGGACGGACCAGTGGCCCCTCGATCGTACTTGGGTCATGGCGGTCCGTCCGGCAAGGCGGGTGCGTCGGGACGTTGCTGGTGGGAACGTGTGCCACCGGGTGGCAGTTCCCGGTGTGGTCCGGCGCCGATGCGGGATCTGTGGCCAGTGCGTGCTAATCTTGCCCGGCACTCGCGCGAGTGGCGGAATAGGCAGACGCGCACGGTTCAGGTCCGTGTGCCCGAGAGGGCGTGGGGGTTCAACTCCCCCCTCGCGCACCGAGAGGTAGTTGACGAAACTGCCCGCAGCAGATTGACGAAAGTCCCGGTCAGAGCGATCTGGCCGGGACTTTCGCCGTTGCTGGGCTCGCCAGGAGCAGCGACGCCACGACGTGGCTCACCGAGCACGGCCCGATGGAAGAATGACGACCGTCCTGTCTACCTCAGTGGTCACTGTCCGGATCATAGGACCGCCCGCCAGGGCGTGATCAAGTCACCGGCCCCGGTCATCGGTCAGGATGGGGACCATGACGACCGACCCCTGGAGCGACACCCGCGCCCTGCGTGCGGACTTCCCGACCCCGACGACCGACCGGTGGTTCGAGGACTACACCACCGGGGACGTGCGAGAGTACGGCACGATCACGCTGACCGAGCAGCAGATCGTCGAGTTCGCCCGCTGCTATGACCCGCAGCTGATCCACACCGACCCACAGTGGGCGGCCACCGGTCCCTTCGGTGGGCTGATCGCCAGTGGCATCCAGACGCTGGGCGTCTTCATGAGGCTGTATGCCGATCACTACGTGAGTCGGTACGGGTCCCTGGCCTCCCCCGGGGTGGACGAGGTGCGGTGGAGCCGGCCGGTGCGCCCCGGGGACGGGTTGCGGCTGCGCACCCACACCGTGCAGACCCGGCTCTCCCGGTCCAAGCCGGACCGCGGCCTGGTCATCACCGACTGCGAGCTGCGCAACCAGGAGGATGCGGTCGTGCTGTCCCAACGGGTGATGAACCTGATGGCACGGCGACCGGCCGACGCACCGCAGCCCTGACCGCAGGAACGCCGGCCTGACCTCAGTGCAGGAACGCCCGGCCTGACCTCAGTGCAGGATCACCGGCTCGGCAGGTGTGCCGCCCTCACCGTCCAACAACTGGGACTTCTCCTGCCGGCGCGGCAGGAACGCCACCGGGATGAAGGTCACCAGCAGCACGGCCGTGGCCACCCAGTAGGAGGTCTGGAAGGAGCCGGCCAGGTCCGCGAACACCGTGGGGACGAACGAGTCCCCCATACGCTGGGAGATCTCCACCGCCCAGGCTGGTGGCTCGACGCCGAGCCGTCCGGCCTCGCTGAGGGTCAGTGAGGCACGCAACGCTTCGGAGGCGTCCTGCCGGCTGGTCAGCACTACGGAGATGAGCGCGACCCCGACGGAGCTGGCCACCTGCTGGATCACGTTGATCAGCGTCGAGCCACGCGCCACCTGGTGGGCGCGCAGCGTCTTCAGCGCCGAGGTGAAGATCGGCATCATCGTGCCGCCCATCCCCAGGCCCAGCACGAACAGCGCGATCAGCAGCTGCCAGTACGGGGTGTCCACCCCGGAGGTCAGCGCCAGCCCCACCATGCCGAGCAGGATGCCGAGCAGCCCGAACGGGACGATCCGCCCGACCGGGTACCGGTCCACCAGGGCTCCGGCGATCGGCATCGTCACCATCGCGCCCAGACCCTGCGGGGCCACCAGCAGCCCGGCATCCAGGACCGTCTCGCCGCGGACCTGCTGGAAGTAGGTCGGCACCAGCAGCAGCGCACCGAAGAACGACCCGGCGAACAGGAACATCACCACCGTGGCCAGGGTGAGGTTGCGGTCCTGGAAGAGCCGCAGGTCCAGCAGCGGGTGCTCCGGCCGGAACGCCCACAACACGAACGCGGTGATCAGCCCCAGCCCCACCAGCCCGGGCAGCAGCACGCCGGCGGCCAGCACAGTGCCCTCCGACGGGATTGAGGACACCCCGTACAGGAACAGCGCCAGCCCGGGGGACATCAGCAGCATCCCGACCAGGTCGAAGGCCTCGTTCGGCTCCGGGGAGTCCGGCTGCAGCGCCCAAGCGGCATACCCGATCGCCAGCAATCCCAACGGCAGGTTGATGAGGAAGATCCAGTGCCAGGAGGCGGTGTCGATCAGCCAGCCACCCAGGATCGGGCCCATGATCGGCCCGAGCAGCATCGGGATGCCCATGATCGCCATCAGCCGGCCCATCCGGTGCGGCCCGGCCGCCCTGGTCAGGATGGTCATCCCCAGCGGCATCAGCATCCCGCCGCCCAGACCCTGCAGCACCCGGAAGATGATGAGCGACTCGATGCTCCAGGCCATCGCGCACAGCACCGATCCCAGGGTGAACAGGGCCAGCGCCGTCATGTAGAGCCGTTTGGTGCCGAAGCGGTCGGCGGCCCACCCGGTCACCGGGATGATCGCGGCCAGCGCCAGGGTGTAGGCGGTGATCGTCCAGGCCACCGTGGAGTAGGCCTCCACGTTGAACTCGGTCAGGAAGGTCGGCAGGGCGACGTTGACGACCGTCATGTCCAGGATTGCCATGATCGACCCGAGCACGACGACGGCGGCCACCTTGAGGATGTCCGGGGTGATCTTGTTGCTGTCGACATCCGGTGTCAGGCCGGACTCGGCGCCGGCAGGCAGGTCTGCCCCGGCGGTGGTCGTGTCAGTCATGGTTCCTTTCCGCTGCTGGTTCGTCGCGGTGCTGGACCAGGTCCTCCTCGACCAGGGCCGCCATCGCAGGGGCGGCCACGAAGAGCCGCCAGATGATGACAAGAAGAAGACGACGGCGTCACATTCCTGATCGCCTCAGTGACGCGGAGCACATCGAGCCGGTCAGCCCACCAGACGGTCGACGGCATAGTCCACGACCACCGGCGCGTGGTCGGACAGCCGAACGCCCCGGTGCTCCCGGTCCACCTCGGCGGCCACGGCGGTGCGCGCCAGCTGCGGCGTGGCCAGGTGGTAGTCGATCCGCCAGCCGGCGTCGCGGGCGTAGGCCTGCCCGAGCCAGGACCACCAGGAGTAGGGACCCTCCGCGTGCGGGTGCACCGACCGCACCACGTCGACGAGGGTGCGTGGCGACAGCTGGGCACCGAGCCAGTCACGCTCCTCGGGGAGAAAGCCCTCGGCCAGCTGACTGCGGCGCCAGGCCGCCACATCCTGACGGGTGTGGGCCAGGTTGAGGTCGCCCATCAGCAGGAACTGCCGGCCAGCGGCCAGTGCGGCCCGTCGTGACCGGGACAGATAGCGCGCGAACGCGGCCATGAAGGCCATTTTGCGGTGATACCGGGCCCCACCATCAGGTGCCTCCCGCATCCGGCCCGGCTGCTGCAGGTGGGCCGGTAGCCCGCCCTTGGGCAGGTACAGGCTGGCTACCGTGATCGGCGCCTCGGCCAGATCGACCTCCAGGTAGCGCCCTTCGCGAGTGTGCGCCCGCAGACCCCGGGCCAGGGCCACCCGGTCCGGTGCCGGCCGGGTGTGCAGGTGGTCCTCGCCGGGGGCGCGCACCAGCACCTCTGCGTCCCAGGTGCGCACCGCGACCGGGGCCTGCCGCGTCAGCACCGCCACCCCGTTGCGACCGGCGAGCTGCCCCGGCTCATAGGCCACGTGGTAGTCACCGAAGGCGGCCTGCGGCAACTTGTCCAGCGGCGCCCGCACCTCCTGCAGAGCCAGCACGTCACCGCTCCGCGCGGCCAACCAGTCCCCGAATCCGCGCCGGTGCGCGGCGCGGATCCCGTTGACGTTGAAGGTGGCGATACGCAGCATCCCGGCAGGGTATGCCGAGGCTCACCGCAGCAGGTCAGCGGCCCATGAGCAGGGCAGGAGGTGGCTGCTCCCGCGGTCAGCGCGCCGGGGAGCCAGCGCTGCCGGAGTGCGCTCACGGGCGGACCGCGCCACCCTGACCAGATGGCCTGGTTGCTGACCGTGCTCGGTGTGGCGCTCGCCGCGGTGGCGCTGCGCGACATCTTCCACACGGTCTGGTACCCGCGCGGCTACGGGTTCGTGGCGCAGACCCTGTGCCGGGTGGTCTGGCGTCTCACCCGGCTGTGGAACCGGTGGCTGCACGGATCCACCGAGTTGGGTGGGCCGCTGGGGTTGCTGCTCACCGTGACGACGTGGGCGGTGCTGATCGTGCTCGGTTTCGCCCTGATCTATCTGCCGCACCTGCCCGAGGGGTTCTTCTTCACGGCTCCATCCGGCACCGGTGAGCGCTCCGGGTTCTGGACGGCCGTCTACGTCTCCCTGGTGAACGTCGCCACGCTGGGGCTGGGCGATATCGCCCCGGTCTCGACCGTGCTGCGGGTCATTGTCCCGCTCCAGGCGCTGGTGGGGTTCATCCTGCTGACCTCGGCGATCTCCTGGGTGCTGCAGGTCTATCCGACGCTGAGCCGGCGTCGCGGTCTGGCGTTGCACCTGAGCCTGCTGAACACCCCGCAGACCTATCAACTGGCGCGCGAGGGCCAACCGGAGATCTCCACCCAGCTGCTGAACACCGTGATGCGGGAGATCGCCAGTTGCGCGACGGATCTGTCCGTCTACGGGGAGAGCTACTTCTTCCGGGAGAGTGAGCCCACCCGCTCCCTGTCGGCCCAGTTGCCGGTGGCGCTCCGGCTGGTGCAGGAGTGCCGTGCCGCGCCGGCAGCGGAGGTGCGGCACGCGGCGCAGACGGTGTGGAGCGCCCTGGAGGAGTTGGCCGAGACCCTCAATGGTGATTTTCTGCACCTGGAGGCCGACACGGAGGAGGTGCTGCGCGCCTTCGCCGCCGACCATCAGCAGAGACTGGTCCCCACGCACGGCACCCCGGGCGAGCCCACCGGCGACTCCACCCACGCGCCGGACTGACCGGCCAGAGTGTCAGGATGGGCCCATGCCGGCGATGACCCTGCGGCCCATCCGCGCCACCGAGTGGCGCCAGGCCCGGGACCTGCGGCTGCGTGCGCTGCAGGACCAGGACGCTGCCATCGCCTTCTTCACCACGTATGCCGAGGCCACGGCCCGCACCGAGGAGCAGTGGCGCTCCAGCGCAGCAGCGGTCTCGGTGGACGCCGGGGCGCAGGCGACGGGCCGGCAGTTCGTCGCGATCGACCCAGCGGGTCAAGGGGAGGTCGCGGGCCAGGGGGAGGGCCCGGGCCAGGTGACCTGCAGGGGCCAGTGGGTCGGCACGTTGACGGTCCGGCTCGAGCCGGCCGGCTCGCTGGCTTTCGGTGGCGGTACCACCGCCGTGGATCGTGGCATGCTGTTGGCCGTCTGGATCGACCCCGCCCACCGCGGACGCGGCGTGCTGGCCGGCCTGGTCGACCAGGCGATCGAGTGGCTCACCAGCCGGGGCGTGCATCAGCTCGCCCTGTGGGTGCACGAGGACAACACCCGAGCCCAACGGGCCTACACCGCGGCGGGGTTCACGCCGACCGGCCGCCGCGTGGTGGACCGGATCGGTCCCGAGATCGAGTTGGCTCGCGACACTGCGGCCACCTAAGCCTCGATCCACCGATCGAATGAGGGCGTAGGGCGGCGTGGGAGAGC
>CAYVEH010000095.1:0-9791 GCA_964450585.1 uncultured Ornithinimicrobium sp. | reverse complement strand
CGCAGGGCCACGAGCCCTCACGTCAACGCCACACCACGCTCAAAGTGGAAGAGCCCGGATGGTCGCGGGCTCGACGTGGAACCGAGGCGCTACCCCTGGCCGCTCATTCCTTGAGCTACAGGGCCGCGGGCCGTCCCCTTCAACGTGGTTATCCATTGAACATGCTCCTTGGCCCCATCGATGGGCATGTTAAAGTTCCAGGTTCGCCGGACCAATAGAATACCTACCAAGACACGCCCAGAGAGCGTTCGTCACGGCAGTCGATCTGCCGCCTTTTGTCGCGAGACACCGATGTGTTGGCCCGCGATAGTCTCGGCAGCTTCGACGTTGCGTTCGCTGATGGCACTGACGAGTTGAGCGTGCTCTTCCACCGATCGTTTGATCCGATCTAATGGAAGGATAGATGAATAGAAGCGAACCCTCTGGTTCAAGCGTTGCTGGAACTCCAGAATGGTCCTATTTTGTGTCGCCCGCGCGACCGATTCGTGAAACTCGCTGTTGACTCGCGCAAACGATGACATGTCCTCGGTCTGTGCGATCAGTAGGCCCTTCTGAGCCTCAGAATTCAACCGTTTTAGGTCCTCAGACGATGCGCGTTGAGCAGCAAGTCCGGCTGCTGCCACCTCCAGCACCGACCGTAGCTCAAACAGGTCATCCAGTTCACGCTGGTCACCACGGCGCACGAACGCTCCACGGTGCGGAACAACATGCACCCATCCTGATGCCTGCAGTGTGCGCAGAGCCTCCCGCACCGGGATCATACTCACCCCATAGCGGTGGCTCAGCGCCTCCGCCTTCAAGTGCATGCCTTGAGGCAGCAGGCCGCTGACTATTGCCTCCTCGAGGAGCGTCGCTAGACGATCAGCGATCGTCCCGTCGGCACCCACAACGTCCGGAAGCGCTAGATAGCGACTCTCCTCAGAAGTTTCACTTGTGTAGGCGCTCACCGCTCCCCCTCTCGTTTGCTAGCATGCGCCCGGGAGCCCGCTGGTCGAGCGCGGCTCCCGGGCAGACTGTCAGGCCTCAGGGCAGGTACTCATTCGTCCATGTACCACCCTCACTCACATCCCGTCCTTCATCGATGACTCCAGCTGCAGCTCCAACGTCCCGAAGCTTGTTCCAGCCCTCTTGGGTCATCCGTCCACTCTCGGGAATCGCTGGGAAGATGGACTCCATCCCGGCACGCACGACCTCAGGGCTCAATTCAGGGTACTCTGCCTCGATGATCTCGATGGTCTCATCTGGGTTATCGACCATGAACGTCGATGCCTTGGCTAGAGCGCGCCCCACAGCCATCACTTGCTCCTCGTTGTCCTCCGCGTAACTGCGCATCACGTGGACACCGGAGTACGGGATCCCCGCCAACTCGTCGATCTCTTCGAAGTTCGGCGTGATCATTCGCTTCCCAACTCCACGGTCCTCAGCCAACTCCGCCGCTGGGATGGACGACATGTAGGCGGAGATCTCTCCCGCATCCATAGCGCTGATTCGATCAGGGGTCCCACCGATGTAGGCGAAGCTCACGTCTTCATCAGGGTCGAGACCGACAGACGACAGGAAGTATCTGAACATCACCTCATCGTCCCCGAGGGGACCAGTCAGGCCGATCGTCTCGCCCTCGAGTGAACTGATGCGCTCCTCGAGTGGGCTGTCAGGAGACAGACCGGACTCCTCGACCAGCTCGTTGCTGAACGCCGTATTCATGCCAAGGCCCTCCATGCTAGCGAACATGGTGATGACGTCGATCCCACTGTCCGCAGCCTGCAAAACGGCGAGCGATCCACCGATAGCGAAATCCGCATTATTCGAGGCCAGTGCTTGAATTTCATTTTCAGTATGAATGATTTCGGCCTGCAGGCCCTCTTCTTCGAAGAATCCCTTCTCGATAGCCACGGTAACAACCTCATATGGAAAGACATCCAGCCCCTCAACGAATGTGATGCGGGCATCGTCACCGTCACCACCGCCGCCAGCACTTCCGCCACAAGCGGCAAGCCCCAACATCGATAAGAGGGCAACAGCTGCAGGAAATCGGGTTCTCTCGGAACGCGAGCCGGCCATTTCAATTTCCTTCCTTCGAGGGTTTCCAAACCAGGACTCGACGCTCAATAACGGCGAGCACAGCATTAGCCAGCAGCACAAGGAGCATGAGGACCAGGGCTCCTACGATAAGCGTCGGCGTGTCGAATACTCCGGCGGAGCGCCGGATCATGAATCCAAGGCCCTCAGACGCAGCAATAAACTCCCCGACCGTCGCAGCGATGACTGACTGAGGCAGCGCAATAGCAAGTCCGGCGAAAATGGACGGGGTGACCGTCGGCAATACAACTCGAAGCGCCACCGTCTTCCGGTCAGCACCCATCAAGCGAGCGAGATCAACATACTGCCTGTCCATATTTTTCAACCCGGAGTACGTATTGAAGAAAGTCAGGAAAAACACCAGCAGGGCGACGATCCCTACTTTTGAAGCGTAACCGATTCCCAGCCAAACTACGATAAGGGGAGCAAGCGCGATGATGGGAATCCCAAAGAGAGCCGTAACGATGGGCTGAAAGGCTCGAGCGAGTAGTGGTGAAGATCCAAGGAGGAACCCCATTCCAATGCCGATAATGGCACCAATCGGGTATCCGACTGCAATCTCACCGACGGTGACCATCGTGTGACGAATCAGATCACCTTCGGTCAATCCTTCCCAAAACGAAGCAGCCACTTCGCCAGGACTACTGATGAGGTACTCGGCCATGAAACGGCCGGACGTGACCTCCCAAGCTAGGAGCACGAGAGCGATGAGTCCGTAACGAAGTCCCCATGTCGCTAAGGTCTGGCGCGTTTTATACGACATGCCGCGGTCACGTACCTCGCGAGACCGACTAGTGGATGTGTTTGAGGTGATCTTTTCGATCGTTTCACTCATATGACATCTCCTTCTTGACCAACTTCAGAAGGCGTTCATAGGTTGCGTCGAAGCCGGGCTCTTCGTAGATGGCGTAGACGTCCCGTGGTCGGGGCAGTGGGATCTCGATAATCTCCGCGATACGGCTAGGCCGCCTGGTCATCACGACAACCCGATCAGCAAGTGCAATCGCCTCGACAAGATCATGGGTAACGAAGAGTGTCGTGCAGCGTTCCGCCTCCCACAGTCGAAGGAGCTCGTCGTGCATAACCATCTTGGTTTGCGAGTCCAATGCGCTAAATGGTTCGTCCATCAGGAGCAAGGACGGGCGATAAACAAGAGTCCGGGCCAGTGAGGTTCGCTTCTGCATTCCTCCCGAAAGTTGATGCGGAAAAGCGCTCTCGAATCCCTTCAATCCAACTTTTGCAAGGTACTCCTGCACGAGTTTCTTGCGTTCTTCAGTGGGAATGTTACGCACACGCAAGGGGAACTCAACATTTCGCTCTGCCGTGAGCCACGGAAACAGCTTGCTCTCCTGTGGCATATAACCGACCTCTGTGTTTACCGAGGTGACTTCTTTACCATTAAAGAAGACTTGCCCCTTCGAGGGACCGTCCAGACCGGCCACCATGTTGAGTAACGTGGATTTTCCACACCCACTGGGCCCGATAACACAAATGAACTCCCCGGGGCTGATGGTGAGGTCAGCATGCTCCACGGCAACGACTTCACCCAATCCGGTGCGACCACCACCATAGGTCCGGCCCACGCCGTCGAAGTGCACCGCAGCCTGCGTAAGTGAGGGGGCATTTGCGTCGCTCACCGTTTTCATGTCGCCACCCGCGCAACGACGTCGATCTCAACCGAGGCACCGCGGGGAAGAGAAGCAACCCCGATCAAGGTTCGCGCTGGCCGAGGTTCGTCCCAGGTCATCTCATACTGGGCATTCGCCGCCGGACGGTCCCCGACATCGGTGACGAAGTACGTCATCTTCACCACGTCTTCAAGGGTCGCTCCGACACTGGCAAGACGCCGCTCTACCGTCCCGAGTGCGGCGTCGAGGGCAGCGGGCCCCTCGACGAGGTTCTCCCGCTCATCAACGGGAAGACAACCAGAGACGAAGATGAGGCCACCTGCGACGACGGCATCTGAGTATGGGTGCTCCAGGTCTGGATTCTTCTTGTTCATGCTTTCCTCTCACGGAAGAGTGCTGTTGCAGGAAGTGGTTGACGCATATCTAGGCAGCTGCGACACCTCCGAGGCTTCGAATGTCGCTGACAACACGGCACACGCCATCTCTGCCAGGTTCTTGGACGATCTGGATGCCGGCCGTCAGCCCCCAGTACGGCACTTCTATGCCCTCGCGGGTTAGCTCTGAGGTTTCTGCGTCGCAGGACCACAGCGGATCTAGTACTGCGGACTGGATATCTTCGCCTGCCAAGAGCCGCTCCAAAACCTGAGCGTTCCACGGCATCTGCTGCTCGCCACCCGAGGTAGCGCCGGCCAGCGCGCCGCCACGGTCTCGCATGTCCAGCGCCCAGGCGTGCAGTGTGGTCACTGGACGACGGCCTGCGACGGGAGAGTTGGCGTGGCCCGGGATTGGTGTGAATCCGCGACCGGCCCGGTTGCCCAGTACCAAGTCCAGGTCGGGAACGACAATCCCACTTCCGAAGGTCGGGTGGGATAGGGAGTGCACGACGACCGCGAGGTTGCCCTCGGCATCGCTCGCCGTGATGACCGAGGTGCCTCCGTCTTGGCCGGTGCCAGTCGAGTCACCACGGGCTCGGCGTACACGCTCGACCTGTGTCTCGGGGCTGGTATGGCTGCCAGAGATGACGCGAGCGAGTCGGGGACCATGGGTTGGCATCGGAGTCGTCCACAGGATTCCCCCTTGCTGAGACGTCTGGTCGGGTTGCTCCCAAACAGCGGAAGCAGTTCGGAGATCATCGCTCGTCAGGACGCCGCCTCGATCGCGCACGGCATCCACCACTAACTCCCCAAGATGACCGTGGAAAAGCGACTCACCGTGTTCGGCGAAGGCCTCAAGGGCTTCCGCATGGCCTGGCAAGCGGACCCAAGATCCTGCGGGTATGGGCATCCCATCAGGAAGGAATGCCGTTCCCGATGGGTTCTGTTTTCGTAGGGTCGCAGCAGAACGGACCGTGTAATCATAGTTGAGCGGAGACCAGGAGAATCCGCGTCGGGCAAACGTGATGGCGGGAGCAGCCAACCTCTCTCGGCCCAATCTGCCAAGAGTCGCCAATGCTGCATACCCCGCCGGAGCCGCCGGAACGCCAACGGCCAAGCCACCGGTTGTCGGAAGGCCCCTCTCGCCGACGGCCCGAGCCAGCCTTGCGGGTGCGCCACCAATGGCAATCAGAGAGCGAAAACTGTGCTGGCCCGCGGGGCGCACCAGGGCAACCAGATCACCAGCCAAGCCGCACTTGGAGGGGACCAGCACCGTCTCTGCCAACGCGGCGGCCACGGCGGCGTCAAAAGCGTTCCCGCCCTGCAAGAGCATGTCCCGGCCCACCCATGCAGCCTCCGGTGCACTGCTCCCGACGACACCGAGCTGCCCCTGCGCTGTGTTCCGGAAGGCAATGAGGTTGCCGCCACGACTTGGCCCGATCATGAGGTTGAAACTCCGACATGTTTGACCTGGGTAAAGGCTTCCAATGCATACTGGACGCCCTCACGGCCCAGGCCACTGGTTCCAGTTCCACCAAATGGATGTATGTCCAGCCGGAACCGCGTGGCCTCGTTGATCCAGACCGAGCCGGCCCACAGAGCACGTGCGACACGGGCTGCTGCATCCAATGACTTCGTGAAACACGAAGCCTGGAGGAGCCCAGGGACGTCGTTGGCAACCACGATGGCCTCGTCCAGGTCGGTAACGCTTCGGACGGCAGCTAACGGACCGAATGCTTCTTCGCGCATCACCGCGCACGTGGATGGAGGATCAACGATCACCGTCGGCCCTACCATACGAACGTTATCCCTAGCATGGAGCCGACCATCCAGTGCCAGGCGCGCACCGCTCGCCTCTGCATCGTTGATCATCGCGATAACCCGTTCGGCGCTTCCAGCGTGAATCATGGGACCAACTTGCGTCCTTTCATCTTGCGGATCACCGATGACCAAACGGCTGGCCTCCCCTACAAACTCCGATACGAAGTCGTCGATCACCTGCTCCGCAACAAGGATGCGCTGTGCGGAGATGCACTGCTGCCCGCTTGCTTCGAAGGCTGCTTGAGCGATCTTGCGCGCTGCTTCCGAGATGTCTGCATCTGCCAGGACGATGTTCGGCGAGTTCGATCCGAGTTCCAAGTGGACAGGCTTGATCCCGGCAGCGCCTAGGACTGCGCGTCCAGCAACAGTTCCTCCTGTCAGACTGACAACCCGGACCCGGCTATCGGCGACAAGTTGCAGGACTACGGGTGGTCCCCCACGTAGCACTCCGACTAGCCCCTCGGGTAGATGCGGAGCGATCAGGTCAACAAGTTCTTCGGTCACGGGAGTCCCCTCGACCGAGGGTTTGAGGACAGCCGCATTACCGACCGCTAAGGCTGGGCCGAGCTTCTGCATCAACAAGTTGAGCGGTGCGTTGAATGGGGTGATGAGGGCGGCTACGCCGTAGGGCTCGCGTATCGTCATGCTCCAGCGTCCCTCGCCTCCGGGTAGCGAATCAGGCGTGAGGGTCTCGCCGTTCAAACCAGAGAGGACTTCATCCGCACAGCGCCGAAGCATCTCGACCGTCCGGCGGACTTCCACCTGCGCCGCACGACGTGGCTTGCCAAGCGTCTGGATCAATAGATCGACGAGGCGTGGCGAGCCCGAGTCGACCTCATCTGCTAATTGACGCAGTTTCGCGGACCGTGCCCACGTTGGCTCTCCCTTCCACGTCGCCCAGGCCTCAGCCGCCCGAGAGACGGCATCTTCGACCTCTGCGGTGCTGGATGCTTCACCGGACCAAGTTTCGGATCCGGTCCAAGGGTCAATGACGGCTAGGCGCTCAGTCACGGGACATCCTGGATCGATGTGGAATCTGCCGCGGCGTCTGCCTTACGCACGAGGTTGACGTTGAGGCCCGCAGTGAAACCGAGCAGTGGGTGTACCCCGGTCTTGCGAAGATCCTCCTCCTTGAGGCTAAGAACCGCCTCCCGCTCGACCGGGTCAAGGTCGAAACGATCAGCAACGACTGCGGGGTCAGCCAGCCACTCCCGACAGACGTCGGCGTCTATCCGTAGTTCATACAGCGCCTCATACAACGCGAGCGACTCTGCCCGCGGCACGGGGTAATGCAACTCCTCGACTTCGGGCTGGGGCACCGACGAATCCCAGGAGACGATTGCATAGTTGTGGTGCCAGCACGGCTCCAGGACAACCTCGGACGGCACCTGCTCGCCCAAAGCCCCGGCCAGGATGAGCCATGACCTTGCTTCCACGTTTCCCGTCGCATCAAGGCCGGCATCACCGAGGGAGAGCAGGGAACGCAGGTTTCCCTTGCGCAACTTGCCCAGGATTTCCTCGTCGGTCTTGATATCGGGGTGGCTGTAGCGTTCCGTACCCGGGTAGTGCGACAGACCCCCGCTTGCCACGATGACCAACCGAAGGTCAGAGGCCACCGCAGCACGGTGCAGTGCACGACCAAAGTCATAGCATCGATCTGAGGACGGTTGGGGTGGCACGTAGCTGTTGACGAAGATCGGAATCACCGGCATGTCAGGGGGGAGTCCGAGGAAGGTCATCGGAATCCCGAACTCGTACCCAATCGGCGCGTTCAGGGAGACCGCTGGGTCGAATCCTTGGTCCTGAAGGTCCAAGATCAACTTGGTGGCACCCTCACTGTGCACCGGCCATGAGTAGTCCCGACCGGCAAAACTCCCCTTTGCCACCGGCCCTCGCAGGACGGTGAAGGACGGCGACACCTGCAACATGAAGTTCTCCAAGTGATCGTTGGCGACAACGACCACTGCGTCCGGTTTCATGTCCAGCAGGCGTCGGCCCATCTCCGTCATGGCTGCTTCGATCCTCGCCACCTGCGCATGGTCCTCGGTATCGGGCAGGGTGAAGAACTGGGGTGCATGCGGGGCGGCTACTCCGCCAACAACGCCAGGCACATGAGCACTCACGATGACCTCCTCGTCGTCCTGATTTTCTATAATATAACATCTACAGGGACCGAGGGGTAGCCCTTCTACCCCGAAACTTTCGAGCCAGGAGTCGACATGACAGGTACCCCGTGGCCGAGCGGCCGACCATGACCACACCCGAGATCCTCTTCCTTGCTGTTGCGGGAGTCCTGGCTGGTGCTGCGAACACTGTGGCCGGGGGTGGAACATTCATCTCGTATCCCGCGCTGATCGCCATTGGACTACCGCCCATCAGTGCGAACGTGACCTCTGCGGTCGGTCTCGTCTCCGGATACGCCGGAGGAACCCTCTCCTTCCGGCGAGAGCTCCAAGGTCAGGGTCGTCGTATGCGACGGCTACTGCCAACGGTTCTCTTGGGCGCCGCGACCGGTGCTGGGGCCCTCCTCGCGACTCCGGCATCCACGTTCACAACGATCGTGCCGTTCCTCGTGCTCGCCGCGTGCACCCTGCTCTTCTTTCAGCCGAGGATCAAGGTCTTCGTGAAGCAGCTGCGAGGCGAGACACCTGTGGACGGGGACCATGTAGGAGTGACGACACACCTAGGTGTGTTCGTCGCCGCAATCTACGGAACCTACTTCGGCGCCGGCCTGGGGGTGATGCTCCTCGCCGTTCTGGGGTCGCTCATCGTGGACCACCTTCAACGAATCAACGGGCTTCGCACAGCGTTGGCGCTCAATATCAAGGTCTTCGGTGTGGTGATCTTCCTGTTCTCAGGCCAGGTTGTGTGGCTCGCGGCTGGCGTGCTCTTCGTGACGGCCTTCGCCGGCGGCAGCCTGGGCGCAGCCGTCTCACGTCGTCTCTCAGAAAGCGTCCTCCGGTGGACGGTGATTCTTTGTGGGCTCGTGGTCGCCGTAACACTCTTCATCACTGGTTAGGCAGCCGGCGGCAGGCCGGCTCAGCCTGGGGCTCCAGCTCGTCGGCAGCGGGCACCCAGGAGGGAGTGCGCTTCTCCTGAAAGGCGGCCAGCCCTTCGTGGGCCTGCTCGGACTGGCGGCTGTCACTGTGCTCCTGGACCAGGGCGTCGAACTGCGGGTCGTCCATCGACGACCAGGACAGGCCACGTGCCAGCCGCTTGGTGGTGGCCACCGCGGCGGGGCCACAGGAGAGGATCTCGCTCACGATCGCCTCGCCGCGGGCCGGCAGCTCATCGCGAGGCACGACTTCGTGGACCAGACCGATGCGGCACGCCTCGTCGGCGTCGAAGCGCTCCCCAGTGAGGGCGTAACGACGCACCTGGCGTGGCCCGATCGCGTCGGCCAGCTGCGGCAGGATCACCGAGGCGTGCAGACCCCACTTCACCTCTGCGATGGAGAACACCGAGTCCTCCCCGCAGATCACCACATCGGCTGCCGCCAGGATCCCGGTCCCACCGCCGAAGCAGGCGCCCTGCACCAGGGCCACCACGGGGACGTCGAGCTCCGTGAGCCGCCGGACCGCTGCACCAGTCAACTCGGAGGCTGCGTGGTTCTGCTGCACGTTGCCCTGCTGCACCCGCGCCAGCCAACGCAGATCAGCGCCGGCCTGGAAGTGCTTGCCCTCCCCGCGCACCACCACACAGCGCACCGGCTGTTCAGTTCCTCGCGATGCCAACGCCGCATCGACGGCAGCGTGCAACCCGTGCAGCATCGCGTCGTCGTAGGCGTTGTTGACCTCGGGCCGGTTGAGGGTCACCGTGGCCACACCACGATGATCCACCTGGGTCAGCACCTCGTCAGCCATGTCATCCTTCCTGGGTGCTCTCCTTC
>CAYVEH010000094.1:5118-9794 GCA_964450585.1 uncultured Ornithinimicrobium sp. | reverse complement strand
GCCGGCTGGTTCGCCGTGACCTTCGGCAACCGCCCCACCATCCTGGTCTGCGTGGCCGGCCTGATCGTGGCCGCCCTGATCCCCACGCTGTCGCCATTCCGGACCGTGCGCATGCCCGACGACGACCTGGGCACCGTCAACTGAGAGCCTGTTAACGTTCTTGGAGCCTGCTATAGCAGGCTGTCAGAAGCCGCACGTGCTCCAAGACGCCACGTTGGTGACCTCATGATGCGGCACCGGCGGCCACGGCTGACCGGACCTGCTCCAGCCCCTCATCGGAGATCAGACCGAGCGTGTGCGCCCGGGCCGCGGCCTCGGCATACGTGTCAAAGAGGAAGATCCCCTCGGCGGCCAGCTGCTCCCGAACCTCCCGCCCCGCCTGGGTGACGTTGTGGATGAAGACGGCCCGCACGTGGTCCGGGTCGCGGGCCAGCATGGCTCGTCCCACCTCGACATCGGCCTGCCCGTTGTCCCCGATGAAGACCACCTGACACTCGGGGAACAACAGCCGCGACCGGTCGAAGTTGATCATCTTGCGCTCGGCGATCCGACCCTTGGTGGCCAGGTTGAGGATGTGCCCGGTCATCACCGAGTGCGGCGGCAACCCCAGACCGGCCAGCCCGTTGCGGGTGTAGGCCTCGACCAGCCCGCGCGGGTCGCTGGGCCGGGCAGTGATGAAGGTCAGGTCACCGGGGCGGCCCGGCGACTGGGCCGCGCCACGGTCCAACGCGTGCAAAAACTCTGCGACCCCCGGGTAGGCACTCCCCCGTGGGTACCGTTTGTCGTGCAGCATGCAGATGACCGTGTCGTCGATGTCGCTGAGAATCCGCAGGTCGGGCGACTGATGGCCAGCGGCCTGCTGTGCGATATGAGTCAGGATCTGCTCCCGGATCGTCGCGTCGTCGATGTCGTCGAAGATCAGGTGGTCCAGGTCGTGGTGGCTGCCGGCGGTGTTGGTCAGGGTCTTGAACAACTCCAGGTCCGGCCCGGGCAGCGACAGGATGATGTCGCGGATCGCCCGCTCGTGTAGGCCGGGGGTCGGGCCGGCGTGCAGGGCGTGCACCAGCCGGGCCAGGGTGCGCACCGAGAGGTGCTCGCGGCGCTCGTGCACCAGCAGGTGCAGCAGGTCGCTGCGGTGGTCCGGCCCGAGCAGCCGGTCGTCGACGGTGCGCACCAGGGCGGGCAGGTCGAGCTCGCCGAGCAGCTCGTCCAGCTCTCCGGGAGGAGTATGCCGAAGCAACCGGACGATCCGCCCCTCGGCTGCGCGGTGGGTCCAGCCACGCATCAGCCCGGCGACCTCTGTCGCTCGGGTGGAGCGGGGCGTGCGGACCAGCAGCGCACGCGGCTGGACGGTGGCACTCACCTCCAGCACGTCGGGGTGCGGGTCGCCGTCGATCTGGATGGTGACCGGGCTCGTGCTGCGGACCTGCAGGCTGCTGCCCTGGCGGAAGGAGAGCCCGGCGACCTCCCGGCGCCAACCCAGCAGGCCCTTCAACGCGATCGGCGCCCAGTGCAGCACCGAGGGTGGCGCCACCTGCACCAGATCCAGCAGCCCGTCATCCAGCTCGGCGTCGGCGGCCACGGTGATACCGGCGGGGATCAACCCACAGTTGCCGACCAGCAGGCTCCAGGCCGTCACCGCCTCCGGGGCCTGCCCGTCCACCTCGACGTGCAGCGGCAGCAGCGGCCTGCCCAGCCGGCGCACTCCCGGCTCGAAGTAGGCCAGCCAGCGGACCCAGCGCTTGAGGTCCTGCCGGGTGGCCGCGACGGTCTCCGCGTCGTGCCCGATGCCGATGAGGACCAGGAAGTGATGCGCCGGGGACTGCACCGGCCCGGCCGGGCCCTGCTGCACGTAATGCGCCCGGCCGACGTCTAGCTCCTGGGGCCGGCCGTGCAGGGCGATCCGCACCATCTCGGGGATCTGTCGCCGCGGCAGTCCGACGTTACGGGCAAAGAGGTTGGCGGTGCCCAGCGGCAGGATGCCCAGCGGCACCCCGGTGCCGGCCAGCACACCGGCGACCTGGCGGACGGTGCCGTCTCCGCCGCCGACGACGATCAGCTCGGCCCCCTCGTCCAGGGCTTGGTGGGTCTGCTGGGCACCGGGCTGCGGGACGGTAGTGTAGTGCACGGCTGGGTCCGGCCAGCCCAGCCCGCGGCATACCCGGATCATCTCGGCCTGCGCGGCCCAGGCGCGGGACGCGGTCGGATTGAGTACCAGCCCGACCTGCCGGACCCCTTGATCGGGCGCTGCCATCGGCCGTTACGGGCGCAGGCGCTGGGTCAGGGAGGTGGCGATGGTGTCCGGGGTCAGCCCGATCCGCTCCAGCACCTGGCCGCGGGAGCCGTGGTCCAGGAACTGCTTGGGTATGCCGTAGGTCCAGACCGGCGTCGCCTCACCGGCGGCCCGCAACCGGGCCGCGACGGCCGCGCCGATCCCGTTGTCCACCAGGTTGTCCTCCACCACGGCCACGGCCGGCACGGTGCGCGCCAACTGCAGCAGGTCATCGCTGACCGGCAGCACCCAGCGGGGGTCGATCACCTTGGTGGAGATGCCCTGGGCGCCCAGCTTCTCGGCGACCGAGGTGCAGATCCCGGCCATCGCACCCACCGAGATGAGCAGCAGGTCCGGGTCCTCGCTGTTCCGCAGGATGTCCAGGTCGCCGTGCGCACCGGTAGCCTGGATCGCCTCCCCCACGCTGCCCTTGGGGAAGCGCAGCACGGTGGGCCCGTCCTCCACCGCGACGGCCTCGCGCAGCGCCAGCCGCACCTGGGCCCCGTCGCGGGGGGCGGCCAACCGCAGCCCGGGGACGATGGACAGCAGACCCATGTCCCACATGCCGTTGTGGCTGGCCCCGTCCGAGCCGGTCACCCCGGCCCGGTCCAGCACGAAGGTGACGCCCTGCCGGTGCAGGGCACAGTCCATCAGCAGCTGGTCCAGCGCCCGGTTCAGGAACGTCGCATAGATCGCCACCACCGGGTGCATCCCGGCGAAGGAGAGCCCGGAGGCCATGGTGACCGCGTGCTGCTCGGCAATGCCGACGTCGAAGACCCGCTCGGGGTGGCGCTGGGCGAATCCGGCCAGCCCGACCGGGATCAGCATCGAGGCGGTCAGCGCCACGATGTCGGTGCGCTCCTCGGCCAGCTCCAGCAGTTCCTCGCTGAACTCATCGGTCCAGGAGCGCCCGGACAGCTCCAGCGGCAGCCCGGTCTCCGGATTGATCACGCCCACGGCGTGGAACCGGTCAGCCTCGTCGCTGGTGGCCGGGCGGTAGCCGTGGCCCTTCTCGGTGATGACGTGCACCAGCACGACGCCCCCGAAGTCGCGGGCCCGCCGCAGCGCGGTCTCCACGGCCTGCTGGTCGTGGCCGTCGACCGGGCCCAGGTACTTCAACCCCAGGTCCTCGAACATCCCCTGCGGGCTGACGATGTCCTTCAGGCCCTTCTTGACGCCGTGCAGGGTGTCGTACATCTGCCGGCCCACCAGCGGGGTGCGGTGCAGCACCCGCTTGCCCCAGGAGAGCATGTTCTCGTAGTTGCGGGTGGCCCGCAGCGAGGCCAGGTAGTCGGCCATCCCGCCGATCGTCGGGGCGTAGGAGCGCTCGTTGTCGTTGATGACGATGACCAGCGGCAGGTCCGGGTTGGCGGCGATGTTGTTCAGCGCCTCCCAGGCCATGCCCCCGGTGAGGGCGCCATCGCCGATGACAGCGACGGTATGCCGATCGGTCTGCCCGCGCAGCTTGCGTCCGGTGGCGATACCGATCGCCCAGGACAACGAGGTGGAGGCGTGGGAGTTCTCGACGACATCGTGCTCGGACTCGCTCCGGCTGGGGTAGCCGGAGATCCCACCCTCCTTGCGCAGGGTGGCGAAGTCGTGCCGGCCGGTGAGCAACTTGTGCACGTAGGACTGGTGACCAGTGTCGAAGACGATCGCGTCCCGGGGGCTGTCGAAGACCCGGTGCAGGGCCAGGCTCAGTTCCACGACCCCGAGATTGGGGCCCAGGTGTCCTCCGGTGCGGGAGACCGAGTCGACCAGGAAGGTCCGGATCTCCTGGGCGAGGTCGAGCAGTTGCTGGGGGGTCAGCCGTTTGAGGTCGGCTGGCCCGGTGATGGTGCGAAGCAGACCCACGATGCGTCGGCGCCTTTCCTCCGGGGACGTGACCACCGAGTCTACGACCAGCCGCCCTCCGGAGCGGTCTGGCCCACAGGCTCCTCACCGGGTGGTCACCTCCCGCTCACGTGCGAATCGGCGCCCGCACCCGCATCGCCTCCAACAGCAGCTCGGCGCTGCGCAGGGCGGCGCGCAACCGTAACCCCTCCTGGGTCAGCGAGCCGAGCACGTCACTGATGGAGCCCGGCGGCAGCAGCGGCCCCAGGTCGGCGCGCACGTCCCGCCAGGCTCCGCGCATCGCGTCCAGCTCGGCCCGCAGGTGCCGCACGGTCACCCAGGCCAGCGCGACCGGGTGCCGACGCCAGGCGCGGTAGGCGCGGTAGTCCGCTGGGCAGTGGTCCAGCAGCCAGGCCACCGCAGCCTCCTCCCAGCCGGGCACACCCGTGGGCGGCACCCGCTCTGGCCACCCTGGAGGTCCGGACATACGAACAAGTGTACGACTCCCCTCCCCCACCGACCGAGCGCGTCGTGTGGCGACCCCAGACCCGACCGGGCGCGCCGTGTGGCG